>DATAXD010000065.1:0-42618 GCA_036266835.1 Galbitalea sp.
ACCGTGCCGATACTCATGCCGCCCATTGCGTTCGCAGCAATCGCGTTTGGCATCTTCCTTCTATTCGGCGTCGTCACCTGGACGTACCGTGACGTCGCCAACCGCCACGCTCATAAGGCGGCGACTACCTACCACGACGACCACGAGCACGGTACAGCGGGTCCGCACCACTAGGCATCCATGACCGACGCCGTCGTGAACACCGGAGTTCCCGAACCTGCCGGAGCAGAGTCTGAGCGCCGCCGACGCGTCGGAATCATGGGTGGCACGTTCGATCCCATCCACAACGGCCACCTCGTCGCTGCGAGCGAGGTGCAGCAGCACTTCGGGCTGGATGAGGTGCTGTTCGTGCCGACCGGGCAGCCGTGGATGAAGCCGGCGGTGACCGGAGGTGAGCATCGTTACCTCATGACCGTCATCGCGACGGCGGCGAATCCGCGCTTCACGGTGAGTCGGATCGACATCGATCGTGAGGGTCCCACCTACACGATCGACACCCTGCGAGACGTTCGGGAGTTGCATCCGGATGCCGATCTTTTCTTCATTTCGGGTGCCGACGCGATCGCGCAGATCCTCGACTGGAAGGACGCTGAAGAGCTCTGGACGCTGGCCCATTTCGTCGCCGTTTCGCGGCCGGGACACGACCTGGTCATTAGCGCATTGCCAGCAGGCGAGGTAAGCTCGCTGGAAGTTCCCGCGTTGGCAATATCGTCGACTGACTGCCGGAGCCGCGTAAGCCGGGGCTTTCCGGTCTGGTATTTGGTCCCCGATGGTGTTGTGCAATACATCTCAAAGCACCACCTCTACCGGAGTATCGCATGACCACATTCCAAGATCCGCCGCCGCATTCGCGGCGTGCGGTTCGGCAGAGTGAGCGCGGCGAGACTCAGCAGCAGCCGCCGCAACCGGCCGCGGAGCAGCCCGCCGCCCCGTACACGTTCGATGCTGCATCCGGTAACCCGCCACCGCAGAGCGGACGCCGTGCGCAGCAGGGTCGCGTGCCGGCGCCCGCGGGTGCCCAGACTTCGCAGCCTCTCGCAAGTTCGCCGCCGCCGGCTGTCGCTGGTGAAACCCCCGAACAAACCGCGTTCCGCGTTCGCGATTTCAGTCCAGAAGGACGCAGGTCCACGGATGCTTCTCCGATGGCCGGATTCGACGCGCCCGCCGCACCCGCGTCGTTCGATAACGCGTTCCCCACCCACGGGGCACACTCCGCCGGCCCTTCGTCGCCGACGCTGGATGACACCCTGAACCACACCCTTTCGCGACGCGAACTTCGCGAGATGCGCGCCGCGGAAGAAGCTCAGGCTCCCGCCCTGCAGATACCGTCGGTTGACCTGCCCGAACCGATCGATGCGCTGCTGAACTCGGGACCGATCGACATTCCCACGCTTGCGCCTCCGCCGGGCCAGTCTCAGGCGTTGGCCGAGGCAATGGCCGAGTTTGACCTGCTCACTCGGTCGCGCCGCGAAGCCGAAGCGAAAGCGCGTGACGCCCAGGTGGCCAGCCTTGCGACTCCGATAGTTCCACCGCCGGCGGGTGGCCACCGTGCCGCGCATTCCTCGCAGCCGGATGCGGCGGCTCAGCCGCCCGTTCAGCAACTGCCGTTCCAGCAGGAATCGGTACCACAGGCCCCGGCCGCCCCCGTCCAGTATTCTGTCCCGTCGGCCCCCCAGGCCGTCGCGCCGCAAGCCGCGCCACCGCAGGTCTCGCCGCCGCAGCCCATCGCGGAGCAGCCCATCGCCGAGCAGCTCATCGCGGAGCAACCCATCGCTGAGCAGCCCATCGCGTATCCGCCGACCGCGTCGCTTCCCGCGACGCCACCCGCGGTCGCATCGTCACCGCAGGCGTCCGCTGTCGCGCCCATGCTCGCGCCGCCGAACTTCGACGCCCAGCAGAGCAGTCCGCCGAGCGCACCACCGAACGAGCAGAATCGGCACGGCGGGCGCTCACCGCGGGCATCCGGTCACTGGCGAGTCCAGGCGGCCATCGAAGACGACGACCTGCCCTACGAGAACACTCTCAGTCGCACCGTCGGACCGGGCACGTCTGCGATCACGACTAGTGCGCTTGTGCTGCCGTCGGTTCCCCAGCCCGACCTCATCCTGAATTCGCTGACGTCGACGGGCGAAATCATCGTCACCGGCACGATTGACTTGCCGCGGAGCCTCGGCTCGACGGGCGCTCACCCGAGCCGCGTCGACAACTCCGATTTCGAGGACGACCCGCTCGACAGCCAGGTCGCGGCGCCGGACTCGGCTCCGATTCGAGCGATTCGCGCAATCAGCACGAACACATCCACCCGCGGCGTCATTGAAGCAAAGCGGCCGCAGGGTAACCGGATGCTGACAGCGGTCATCATCACGGCATCGGTGCTGTGTGTGGGGCTGGTTGGCCTGCTCGTGTACGCGATTGCTACCAACAAGCTCTAACCCTAGGAATCTGTGACTGCATCACCTCACGCCATCGAACTTGTTCGCGTTGCCTCGGCTGCCGCCGACTCCAAGTCCGGAGTGGACATCGTCGCCCTCGATGTTTCTGGTCCACTGCCACTCACGGATGCCTTTCTGCTCGTGACCGGTCGCAACGAGCGCAACGTGTTGTCGATCGCCTCCGAGATCGAGGACAAACTCATCGAATTCGGTGCCAAGCCTCTGCGACGTGAGGGCCGCCAGGAGGGTCGCTGGGTGCTGCTCGACTTTGGTGACCTTGTGGTTCACGTGTTCCACGAAGAAGACAGGATGTACTACTCGCTCGAGCGACTCTGGAAGGATTGCCCGGTCATCCCGATCGAACTTCCCGTCGCGCGCCTGGCCGAATAGGCAGCACGCTCGTGAGTTGGCCGGTGCTCGCTGGTGAGCGGATGTCGCTTCGCCCGCCGACCGCAGACGATGCGGGGCCGCTGCTGGACATCCTCAGCGAGCCCGAGGTCTCACGCTGGTGGGTCGGCTACACACCCGAACGCATCCGAGAGGACATCCTCGAGTCAGGGCATGCACTGGTCATGGAGATCGACGGACGCTGCGCCGGCGCGATCTTCCTGTATCCGAAGGATGATCCCGAGTACCTGCATGTCGTGATCCACTTGTTTCTCGGTGCCCAGTGGTACGGCCACCGCTATGGCGCCGAGGCGCTCACGATCGTCATCGCGCATCTGGCAACGCTAGGGCACCATCGGTTCACGCTCGATCCGAATGTCAACAATGCCCCAGCCATCCGCAGCTACGAGCGGCTCGGTTTCCGTCGAGTCGGAGTTCTGCGTGAGTACCAGCTGCGGCCGGACGGCACGCACGAGGACGGCTTGCTGATGGATCTCGTTCTCAGCGACTTTCCGGACGGAGTCGACTGGCGGCGCGGTTAGGCTGCCAGTTGAACGACTTGGGCCGTGAGTTGCTCGGCAACCAGTTCGAACGGCTCCATGCTCTGTTCGGCGCGGCTGAGGACCACCGCGCCTTCGGTCGAAGCAATGAGGAGGGCGGCGAAGCGAGCCGCATCCGATTTCTCAAGCCCGGCATCCGTGAGTAGCTCAGCAAGCCGAAGTCGCCACCCCCGGAAGACGGTCGCCGTGTGCGCGAGCAGCTCGGGGGAGTCTGTGGCGATCGTGACCGCCAGCACGGAGCACCCAGCGGTGTAGTTCGACCGCACGAGCGTCGCCCGCCACATGCTGAGGAAGTGCGTCGTTATTTCCAGAGCGGTGCCCGCTCCGGAGCCGTCGATGAGCGCGATCGCGTGAGCGCCCGCGAGATCGACGGCAGCGGCGACGAGCTGATCCTTGCCGTCGGGGAAGTGGTGGTAGATCGAGCCTCGGGGTGCGCCGGTGAGTTCCAGGACCTGCGAAAAGGACGTTTCTTGTAGTCCTCGCTCAGCGAGTAGCCGTGCGGCTCCCACGATCATCTTTTTGCGCGTATCCGTGACCATTTCACCTCCGGGCCCTGCTGCCTCGACCCTATATGACTATCGTCATAGAACCATCTATGATGGGTGTCATAGAGCCTCACTTCTTCGACGCGAATTTCGCGTCGCGACTGCAAGGAGAAACATCATGCCCATGATCGACGTGTACGCAGCGGCGGGAACCTTCAACGACAAGCACAAGCTCGCAATCGAACTCGCGACCACTGTTATGACGATCGAGCAGGTCCCGAACATCCCGATGTTTCGTCAGAACACGGCTGGGTTCGTGCACGAGCTGCCAGCCGGCGATCTCGCCAATGTCAATGGCGACGGTAACTACGTTCGCGTCCAGGTGCTGACCAATGCGGGCGCACTCGACCGCGATAAGCAACTCGCCGTCGTGCAGCAACTCACTGATTTGATAGCTGCGGCATCCGACGATCCGACGATCGTCGATCGCACCTGGGTGCTACTCACCGAGGCGGTCGCGGGTGGGTGGGGGCTCAAGGGGCACGCGAACACGAACGACGAACTCGTGGCCGCGGCACGTGCTCAGATCGCTGAGCTCCAGGCGGCGAAGCCCGCGGAGTAGCCGCGCAGCCACACAGCGGCTTATGCGGCGACCTATGCGGCGAGGGGGTCGTGCGGCCGGGTGCGATAGCTGCGACCGGTGGGACTTGTCCACGTCAGGACACCCGAGCCGTCGGTCGCCTGAACGACGGTCCACGCGGTGTTCCCTTTGAGCGTGTGGTGCCCGCGGCACAGGTGAGCGAGGTTGGTGTGCTCGGTTTCACCGCCGTACTGCCATTCAACGGTGTGGTCTATGTCGCATCGGTGGGCCGCAATGGTGCAGCCCGGAAATCTGCAGGTGAGATCTCGAATCTGCAGATGAGTTCTGAGATCCTTCGGAGCCTTGTACCGTTTTCGTCCAATGGATAGCGCGGCGCCGGATTCCGGATGCGTGAGGATGCGAACGAATGATTTCGCGGTTCCGGCCAACAATCGCGCCGAGTCCGGGTCGATCGGCACCCAGCCATCGAGTGTTGCCGGCTGCTCCGACTCTCCGAGGAGTGTCAACACAGTCACCGATACCACGACCTCGGCTGTGATCCCACGGAACCAGCGCACAAAGTTTTCGTCGTCCCACTCGTCGGGAACTACGCCGAACGCCAAGCCGTCAACAGTGGCAAGAAGAACGTGAGTGACGATGTCGGCCCGACGCTGCCCGAGGGTGCGATCTTCGAGCGGTCCATCGGTGGCCTTGGCGGCGGCTGTGGCCTTGTTGAAGATCGCGTGAATGTGCGGTGTGCTCCCGGTCAGGGAGAGGGTTGACAGGCCGTCGCGGCCATCGACAACCTCCAGGTCGCGAAATGCGCGGGCGGCTTCGTGGCGTTCGGGGATGGTTTGAGGCTGGCGCCGCTGCCGTTCGAGCCGCACCAGCCGACCGAGTTTGTTGGCGGTGAGTTCTGGTGCGCGCGCTACAGCGAGCCGCTCGATTTCGGCACGTACTCGCGGCTCGAGACTGCCGAGTTGGTCGACAATTACCGTGGCGTGCTGCCAGCCGATGGTGCCGCAGTCCAGAGCTCCGAGCGTCTCGGGGAAGGCGTCGACGAGTACTCGGGAGTATCCGATGAGATTCTCGGCTGCCTTCTCCGTGATCTTCAAGGCGAGAGCGATCTCGGCTCGAAACGAGCGGTTGGCGAGCATCCGGTTTCCAAAGTCAACCGTGGCGAGCATCTCGGAGTGCGCCCGTACCAGCGCGACTGCCTTGCGCGCGGCGAGGTTTCGCAGCTTCGTCTCGAGGAGGATTACCTCGTCGAGGGCGTCGCCGTACCAGACAGGCTGCTCGTCAGCAGCTGCGAAAGTCGGGCCGGTTGCCATGGATTAATCGCACCAAAGGCCTCCGACATTTCTGGGTGTTAATCACACGAATTCGGGCAACTTCGGAATCTTTTTCCAAAACTTTTTCCGCGTAGCCTCAAAAGCGCGAGGCCAAGCACCGGTGGCGTGAATTTCCTCGCGGCGCGTGCCAAGGAATCCCATGGGTTGCCTCGATACGCTGGCATCCGATCCTCGGGGAGCAGCATGTCATGGTTGGTAACGGGCGGCGCCGGATACATCGGCGCCCACATCGTGCGTGCGCTCGCGGATGCCGACCTCCAGCCGGTCGTACTCGATGACTTGTCATCGGGCTTCGAGAGCTTCGTGCCCGCGGGAGTGCCGTTTGTTCGCGCGAGCATCCTCGACGCCGTCGCCGTAGAGCAGACGATCGACGCGTATTCGGTAACCGGAGTCATTGACGTAGCCGGCTTCAAATACGCGGGCGTTTCGGTCGAGCGTCCGCTGCACACCTACCAGCAGAACGTGACCGGAACCGCGACGCTTCTCGGAGTGATGGCCGACCGCAGCATCCAAAACATGGTCTTTTCGTCGAGCGCCGCGGTTTACGGCGCTCCGGAGGTCGACCTCGTGACCGAATCGTCGCCGTGCTCGCCCGCGTCGCCCTACGGGGAATCCAAGCTGATTGGCGAATGGCTGATTCGTGACCAGGGAGTCGCAGTCGGTCTGCGCAACACATCACTGCGCTACTTCAATGTGGTCGGATCCGGCGATCTGGCCGTGTACGACGCCAGCCCGCACAACCTGTTCCCCCTCGTGTTCGATGCCCTCGTCGAAGGTCGCACCCCGGTGATCTTCGGCAACGACTATCCGACGCCGGATGGAACAAACGTGCGCGACTACCTTCACGTGTCCGACCTCGCGCAGGCCCATGTCGCGGCGGCCCGTCGGCTCGAGGCCGGTGACGTGCTCCAGCCTGCCTACAACCTCGGCGGTGGCACGGGAGTCTCGGTTGCAGAGATCATGACTTCGATAGCGGATGCCACGGGCATCGCCTTCACGCCCGAGATCGCGCCGCGTCGCCCCGGAGATCCCGCGCGCATTGTCGCGAACGGCGATCTGGCCGCGCGCGACCTCGACTGGGCGATGCGTCATTCTCTTGCCGACATGGTTTCTTCTGCCTGGTCCGCTCGCCTTGCGGCCGAGCCCGCAGGAGCGTAGCCCTTCCACGTTCTGTAGTAATCTGTCGTAGTTGCCTAGCGGCAAACCGGGGTCCATGGCGCAGCCCGGTAGCGCACCTGCATGGCATGCAGGGGGTCAGGGGTTCGAATCCCCTTGGATCCACCAAATGAGAAAGCCTCACCTACGGTGGGGCTTTCTCATTTGGTACATCTATGGTCGCTGAAAACCTTCGTAGGCCCCCGCTGCGCAGCCCGCACAGTAGGGGAGTCGAATCCCCTTGTGTGCGGAGCGATCCAAAGGATCGCGCAGCACACAAAACACAGGCGGGTAGCGCAAGTTTTTCTAGCCCCGCACGGCCCGCGAAGCGAGCCGGCCGCGCCCCCACGTCACCTCTCACCTCTTACCTGTCGCACCCCGCACCAGCGAATACTCTCGCGGCGCCCCGACCGGCATCGCGATCTCGCCGACCACCTCAAACCCCAGCCGCCCGTAAAAACCAACGTTCTCGCCCGTCGTTTCCAGGCACGCGGAAAGCCCCGCCGCATCCACCACTCGCAAATGCTCGCCCACCAGCGCGCTGCCGACCCCACAACCCTGGATATCCGGATCCACTCCGAGCAGCTGCAGGTACCAATGCGGCTCGCGGGGTCGTGCACCCGCGGCGGCACGTCCCGCCGCGATGGTTCGAGGAATCGAGAGTCCCAGAGCGACCCCCGAGACGAGCGCAAACCGCACGCTGCCGAACCTGAGCGGAGCGCGACCCGGTGGCCGCCAGATCGCGGCGCCCACAAGCCGACCGGCGTCCACGGCGACATAGGTCGCCCCCAGACGGATCCCCTCGTACCGCGCAATGGCCGTATTCAGCCGCACCAGCAGCCGAGCCCGCCGACCCGCATCCGGCGTCACCCACGACGTCACCGGGTCCTGTGCGAACGCCAGAGCGAACACCTCGCCGATCGCAGCAGCATCCGCCAGCGTCGCATGGCGCACCTCCACGGTCATGCCCAGAGCCTAGAGCGCCGCCAACGGCGAGATATCCGAATTGCCGTACCCGCCATCACCGGCTACCATTGCCGTACCCGACCCCCTTTTGGGGGTACTCCGCGTGACCCCCCAACTCGCGGAGCTAGAACCACCTGAGGTCAACCCGAACAGGACATCAGTTGTGACCACGTTTACCCATTTCACAGATCCGTATCGCCTTCCCGACGTGGATTCGCGATTCTCGGCACCCTTCGATTCTGCGACGCTCGACGAGTCGTACTTCGAGTGGAACGGCGCGCTGGAGGGCTTCGACGAAGCTGACTTCAACCTGCTGGTCCGCACGATCGAACTCGTCGTCCAGGCGGGCAGCTTCAAACGCGAGCGCCTTCAGCAAGCGCTGCGGATTTCGCCGGATACGGCCGCTCGCATGACAACCAGCCTCGAAAAGCTCGATGTCATCGGTCCCGGCAAGGCGGATGGCCCGCGCCACGTTCTCGTGAACATCGTCGGCCTGCCGGTGCTTCTCGCGAAGGTGCTTTCCGGCAGGCATTACCTGCCGAATGCCGTAGCCGCCGCAAGCTAGTTCGAGGCGTCGCGCGGCGTCCAGGTTCCCACGACGACGGTTGCGTCGTACTCCTCGGAGTGCTCGACGCGTGCCCGCAGTCCCGCCTGCTCGAACATCGCGCCCGCAGCATCCGCCTGCTCCTCGCTCGTCTCGATGAGAAGAGTCCCACCCGCGGCGAGCCAGCCGCCCGCCTCGGCCGCGACTCGGCGGTGGATGTCCAACCCGTCAGCGCCGCCGTCGAGTGCGATCTGTGGCTCGTAGAGGCGAGCCTCGGGCGGCATCAGCTCGATCGCGGATGTCGGCACGTACGGCGCGTTCACGACCAGCACATCCACGCTTCCCCGCAGTTCGGTGGGCAGCGGCTCATAGAGATCTCCCTCGAACACCTCACCGATCGAAGCGAGATTCGTGCGTGCGCACCTCACGGATCGCGGTTCGATGTCGGACGCGAGGAGTCGCAGTCCGGGCACCGCCGTCGCGATGGCAAGACCGAGTGCCCCCGACCCGCAACACAGGTCGACCACGACCGAGGATGGCGTCACCAGCCGCGAGGCGAGCGAGACAAGAAACTCGGTGCGTCGACGCGGCACGAAAACCCCGGCCTCGATCGCCACTCGCAGCCGACAAAACTCGGCCCACCCGACAATCACTTCGAGCGGTTCGCCTGTGACGCGACGTTCGACCATCCGACCGAGCTCGGCCGACGAGCCGGCCTCGACAACCAGGAGCGCCGCCTCGTCCTCGGCGAAAACGCTGCCCGCCCTGCGCAGCGCGAGCACGATTTCGGCTTCGGTCGGTGGGGGAGCGGATGGCGTCATCGCGGCCAATGCTAACTGTTGCGGCTCGGGAAGCGCTCAGTTTGTTAGGATAGGCTTACCAAAGTAAATCGCGGATGACTGTGCCACCCAGCCCGCACCGCCATGCCTGCCCAACGGGCCAATCAAGGACGACATGACTTTCACCCTGCGCCCCCTGTCCACGCGCCGCCGCAGAATCCGAGCCGCCGTCGCGGCTTCGGTTCTCGTCACGACTGCCCTCGCGCTGGTCGGATGTTCGGCGCCGCCTTCCACGCACCAGGCGACGACGATCACGCTCTACAACGCGCAACACGAGCAGACAACGACCGCGCTCATCAAGGCGTTCACGAAGCAGACGGGAATCAGCGTCAAGGTCGACAACGACGACGAGGACGTGCTGACGGCCAAAATCGAGCAGGAGGGTTCCCGCTCACCGGCCGATGTGATTTTCACCGAAAACTCGAACTGGCTTCAGCAACTCGCCGACAGGGGCCTGCTCGCAAAGGTCAACTCACACGCGCTCAAGACGATCCCGGCGGCCGACAGCGCCGCCGACGGCGACTGGGTCGGTGTTTCCGCGCGGGTGAGCTCGCTGGTCTACAACACGAACGACCTCACGCCCTCGCAGCTGCCGACCTCCGTGCTCGGACTCGCCGACAAGAAGTGGAAGGGCAAGCTCGAGATCGCGCCGTCTGAGACAGACTTCTGGCCGGTGGTGAGCTCAGTCGAGGATACCTACGGTCATGCGAAGGCACTCGCCTGGCTCGAGGGGCTGAAGGCCAACGCCGGCGCGAACGTGGTCCCCGACAACGAGACAATCGTCGCGGATGTCAATCGGGGCGTCGCCCAACTCGGGATCATCAACCACTATTACTTCTACCGACTGAAGGCGGAGACGGCCGCATCATCCCTGCACGCTGCCCTGGGTTATTTCGCGCCCGGGGACGCCGGCTACATCAAGACCATCTCCGGCGCCGCAGTGCTGAAGTCGAGCGCTCATCCGTCGGCGGCACAGCAGTTCGTCGCGTTCCTGGTCAGTCACGCAGGCCAGGAATCGATCGCCCGCAGCGAGAGCTTCGAATACCCACTGCTGCACGGCGTCTCGCCCAACTCGGTGGTGACGCCGCTCGGCCAGCTGTCACCATCCAAATTCTCCGTCACCGAATTCGGTACGGGGACCGACGCCAGGAAACTACTCCAGGAAGCGCAGCTCCTCTAACCATGACCGGTCTCGCAGGCGGCGGACTCACGTCAATTGCACCCATTCGCAGCAGCAGGCGCGTTCGTCGCAGTCCGGCACTGACCGTGGTCGCAATCGTCGTCGGCATCCTGCTGATCCTGCCGCTCGTCGCGGTAATTGCGAATGCTCAGTCGGCCGGATGGTCGGAGTTCTCGAGTGTGCTGTTCCGCGCGCGATCGCTGAGCCTGCTGGTCAACACGCTCGCGCTGCCTCTCATCGTCACGCCCATCGCGGCGTTTCTCGGCACCGCGGCGGCCTGGTATACGGAGAAGACTGCGCTGCCGGGCAGGCGGATCTGGACGGTCCTTCTGGTGCTCCCGATCGCGATGCCGGACTTCATCGTCGGCTACGCGTGGCACACGATCGCTCCGACGGCGAACCCGCTCGGTGCCGCCGTCCTGGTCATGACGCTGTCGAGCTATCCGCTGATCTACCTGCCCGTTGCAGCCGCTCTTCGGCGACTCGATCCCGCCCTCGAGGAGACCGCGCGGAGTCTGGGTCTGAGTTCGACGCGCACCTTCTTCCGGGTTGTCCTTCCGGCCATCCGTTCGGCCATTCTCGGCGGGGCGCTCATCGTCGTTCTCGTGCTGATCTCCGAGTACGGCGCTTTCGAGATCGTGCGCTTCCAGACATTCACGACCGAGGTGTTCACGGAGTTCCAGGTGAATCCGGATGCCGCCGGTGCGCTGTCGATTCCGCTCGTGCTGATCGGAGTGCTGGTGGTCATCGGCGAAAGCCTGGTGCCGGTTCCGCGATCCTCGAAGCGTCCGGGCATCCGTCGTCCCAGCCTGCTGCCGCTCGGCGGAGGCGCGGCGGGAGTGTCGGTTGGCTTCGCCGCGCTGGTAGCCCTGGCAGTCGCTGTGCCGGTCGGAGCACTGATTTACTGGATGGCGACCAGCCAACACACCACCCTGCCGGCGCAGGCGACTGTCCTTCAGGCCACCTTCACCACCTGCGAATACTGTGCGGGCGGTGCGCTCATTGCCGTGATCCTCGCGGTGCCGATCGCGATGCTGTCAACCAGGCGGTCGCGCGGGCTCGCGGTCGTGATCGAGCGAAGCACGTATCTCACGCTGGCGCTGCCGGGTGTGGTCATCGCGCTCAGCCTGATCTTCCTGTCGCTGCGATTCGTGTTCGGTCTATACGAAACCAGCTGGCTGGTCATCACGGGATACGCGCTCATCACCTTCCCGCTCGCGCTCAGCTGCGTGAAGACATCCGTGCGGCAGGCGCCCGCCGAGCTCACCGCCGTCGGTCGCTCGCTGGGACGCAGCGCACCCTTCGTGTTCTGGCGGGTGACGCTGCCACTCATCGCTCCGGGCCTCATCGCCGGCTTCTGCCTGGTCTTTTTAACCGCGAGCACCGAACTCACGGCGACCCTCGTGCTGCAGCCGCCGGACACCGTCACGCTCAGCACCCAGTTCTGGGCATTCCAGAGCGAAACCGATTACGGCGCTGCGGCACCCTACGGACTGGTTATCATTTTGCTGTCGATGGTGCCGGGAACCCTTCTCGCGATCTGGTTCGACCGTCTGGGGCATCGCAGTTGAGCAAGGCCAGCAATTGAGCGAGATCCGCATCGAGCGCGCCGTTAAGAGATTCGACGCCGCGACCGTCCTCGATGGGGTGAACCTGACCGTCCCGCAGGGCTCGATCACGGCGGTGCTTGGCCGATCCGGCAGCGGCAAGACCACGCTCCTGCGAGTGATCGCCGGATTCGAACGACTGGATGCCGGAACGCTCAGCCTGGGCGGCCGCGTCATGGATGACTCGGCACATTCGGTTCCGGCGCAGCATCGCGGAATTGGGTACGTCCCGCAGGATGGCGCGTTGTTTCCCAACCTGACTGCGCTCGGCAACATCGCTTTCGGGTTGCCGCGTAGCGAGCGCGCACGCGCGGATGAGCTGCTCGAGCTGGTCGGGCTATCCGGAATGGGCGGACGGCGACCCCATGAGCTGTCCGGTGGTCAGCAGCAGAGGGTCGCACTCGCACGCGCGCTAGCGATCCGCCCCGCCGTGCTCCTGCTCGATGAACCGTTCTCGTCCCTCGACGCGTCGATGCGGGTGTCGGTACGACGGGATGTGATGCGCATCCTCGCTGAGCTCGGCACGACGACCATCCTCGTGACGCACGACCAGGATGAGGCCCTCTCGATGGCGCATCAGGTCGCCCTGCTGAGCGACGGGCGCGTTATCGCGGCCGAAACCCCACGCGAGTTGTATCTTGCGCCGCGCACCGCAGCAGTGGCGAGTTCGCTCGGCGAGGTCAACATCCTTCGCGCATCGCTGTCCGGGATGATCGCGCAGTGCGTTCTTGGGCGCGTGCAGCTGCTGCAGGGCGGTGAGTCGACTCAGGGATTCGTGCTCATCCGCGCCGAGAACATCGAGGTGCACGAGCGCGAGACGGCGAACGCTGCGCCGGGGCAGGTGGAGCACTTCGACTTCTTCGGTCACGACGCGCTAGTGCGCGTGTCCCTACAAGACAGCGCAGAGGTACTCGCCCGTGTCGCGGGCGACCGCCAACTCGCGGTCGGCCAACGCGTCTGGGTCAGCGCGCGGGGTCCCGCCAGCTCACTCCCGCGCTCGCGCTAGCCGTCGCGTCCGCCCGACCCGCGCTAGTCCGCCTGGTCCGCCCGAGTCCACCGCCCCGCACCCGCACCCGCATCCGCATCCGCATCCGCATCCGCATCACTCGTTCTGCAGGAGTTTTGCAGCCTCAGCCGCAGGCGCCGACCGTGGTTCCGGGCATTGCGCTGCGAAAGTCCTGCACAACGAGGGGCGCGGGCTCTACTTGCTCGCGCCGACCTTCACCTTTGCCGGCGACTTGGCGCTTGCCGCCGCCGGCCGGGACGACGCCTTCGATGCCGCAGCCTTCTTCAGCGCGCCCCCCGAGTTGCCCTGGTCGAGACCGGGGGCCGCAATGATCTTGCCCGGGTTGAAGTTGCCGTTCGGGTCTACCGAGTCGAAAACGCCCTGCAGCACCGCGATACCGGTAGCCGAAATGTCATCCTCGAGCCATGGCGCGTGCTCCAGCCCGACACCGTGGTGGTGGGAGATCGAACCCCCCTCGTCGATGAATGCCTGCTGGATGGCGGACTTGACGATGTCGTAGTCGCCCAGCGCATCCGGGCCGAACACGAACCCAAACGTGAAGTACAGGCATGCGCCAGAGTGGTACGAGTGCGACAGGTGGCTGATGATGACACCCTTGCGGCCGATCTTGTCGAACGCGTCGTACGCCGCCTTGACCACGCCGTCGTGAAGACTCTGCAGCTTCGACCACGGAGTAGCGCTTTCGGACACGTCGCCTGCTGCACCCCGGTCGAGCAGGAAGTCTCTGATGTACGGGGTGTCGAACTTCTTCTGGTCGTACAGGATGCCCGGGCCCTTGCCGACGCCCATGCCGTTGTGCTTCCTGATGATCTTGTCGACGAGCTTCTTCTGGAGCTTTGCGTGGCGCGTGCTGCCTTCGTAGCCGATGAACGACAGGCAGATTTCGTCGAGGTTCCAGCCCTTCGACCGGAAGATCGCGGGGAGGACGGTGCCGGACACGAACTTCGTGATGCCGTGGCTCTCCTTGGAAGTTGCCAGCGAGAAGCGGGTCTCCATGTTGTCCGAGACGCGCGTGATCGTTGGCGCGGCGTCGCTTTCCGCGATCTCCTGCATGGCCTTCAGGCCAACTTCGAAGGATGGGAAGAAGTAGGCAAACACATCGCGCTTTTCCGGGATGCGGTGAACCTGCACCCACGCTTCGGTCACGATTCCGAGGCGGCCCTCCGAACCGAGAATCATCTCGCGAACGCTCGGCCCGTTCGACGCGCTCGGGATCGGACGGATGACGACGGTACCGCCGGGGCGAACCAGCCGAAGGCCGCGGGCGATGTCGGAGATGTCGCCGTATTTGTCGGACTGCATTCCTGACGACCTCGTGGCAATCCATCCGCCGAGGGTCGAGTGGGTGAAGCTGTCCGGGAAGTGGCCGATGGTCCAGCCCTTTTCTGCCAGCTGGTCTTCCAGATCCGGGCCCAGCGCTCCGGCCTGGATGCGCGCGAGCCCGCCGTCCGAATCGATTTCGAGGACCTTATTCATGCGGCCCATGTCGAGCGAGATGACGACACGCTTCTCGGTGCGCAGCGGCTCGAGGCTTCCGCCGATGTTGCTGCCACCGCCGAATGGGATGATGACCGCGTTGGCCTTGACCGCGGCATCCACGATCGCTTGTACTTCCGCTTCGGTATCCGGGTAGACGACGACATCCGGAGTGCGTTCGATCTGGTTGGCGCGGATGCGTACTAGGTCACGCAGGCTCTTGCCGTAGGCGTGGACGATGCGCTCCATTTTGTCGGTCGTCACAAATTCGGTACCGACGATGTCGGAAAGCACCTTGGAGAATGCTGGAGTGATCAGGGACTTGTCTACCGTCACCTTGTCGAACGATGGTTCGCCGGTGGGCTTGACCGCGTGAAGGTCCAGAGCAAGGTTCTCAAGGATGAAGGGCGCGAATCCGGGCTTGTCTTCGAACTCGAAGCTAATGCCCTCGTTTCCCCAGCCCCACCACTTCATGTGCTTTACGTCGGTCACTTCGTTGCTCCTTTTTTGGAAGTCCGCGAGCCAAGGATATCCGCTGTATTGAGGTCGCGCAGGCGGATGATCTCTTCTTTGATTCGCTGCGTGAACTCGACCGGATTCTCCGATTTCGCAGCCATCATCGGCTCACCGATGATTACACCGACCGGCAGTCGGCCTCGTTTTGGCCAGTTGGTGCCACGTGGATGGGCGATGTAGACACCGACGAGGGCAACCGGGATGCACGGCACGCCAACCGAACTCGCCAGTGCTGCGGCTCCCGGCTTGAACGGGCCGAATTGGCCATCCTTCGACCGGGTGCCCTCGGGAAATACGAGCAGCGGAACTCCCCGCTGCAGCAGTGCCTTCGCGCTGACCGAACGGATGCCGCCCTTTGTGCGCTGCACCGGGAACGCATTAAAGAACAGTGCGGTGAGACCGCGGCGCCACCACACGTCGAAGAAGTAGTCGGCGGCCGCCCCCGCTGCGAGGTAGCGAACCATGTGCCTGGGCAGCCCGCCCATGATGAGGGGCGTATCGAGGTGGCTGGAGTGGTTCGCGACGACGACATATGCGCCGCTGATGTCCTTAACGTTTTCCTGGCCGCGCACCGTCACGGTCACCAGGAATCGCCAGACGAGTGGACGCAGCAGCCCGCGCTGGGCCACAAATCTGGCTGCGGCCTGGAATCGGGAGTCGAAGCGGTCGTGGTGCTGTGGCGGCGTTCGGGACGCGGTCGCCGCGCCGTTTGGAACTTCTGAGGTCAAGTGAGCGCCGGCTTTCTGCGGTCGGACGAAATTGCCCCGGAGATAGATCTGACCGCGCTTTTCGGAGCATGCCGAACCAACCAGAAGAGAGTCCTGTAGCGAATAGTCGGTATGGAGATCACCTTGCCGCGGTCGGCATCCCGCAGCGCGGCACGCACCAGTGGTTCGGGCTCGAGCCACATCGCGTTGGGAATGCTCGATTTCTTGATGCCGGCGGCATCGTGAAAATTGGTGCGCACCCAGCCCGGCAAAAGGGCGGTCGCCGTCACGCCCGTGCCCTTGAGCTCGACCGCGAGACCCTCGGTATAGGAGGTCACCCACGCCTTGATCGCCGAGTAGCTGCCCATGGTCATGAACCCGGCGGTGCTGGACACATTGATGATCTTGCCCGCGCCGCGAGCCATCATCCCGCGAGCTGCCGCACCCGACAGCACGAGGACTGTGCGGACCATGACCTCGAAGCCCTCGTCGTGAGCGCTGACATCCGGGTCGGTAAGTGCGGTGTGGATGCCGAATCCCGCGTTGTTGACGAGGATGTCGATCGGCCGTTTCGCGTCCTCGAGCCGTTCCGCTACACGCGCAACTGCCTTGCGGTCGCTGAGGTCAGCGGGGAGAATTTCTATGGAGCGGCCGGTGGATTCGAGTTCGGCCGCCATAGTTTCCAGGCCGGATCGTGAACGTGCAACCAGTACCAGATCGAACCCTCGGGCAGCCAGTTGGCGCGCGAACGCGGCACCTATGCCGGACGTTCCCCCTGTCACGAGAGCTACACCCATGGCACTTACGATACGGTGCTGACAGGCAACTGTGTGCGACGCATGGTCGCTTCGAGAGCAGCAAGGGCCCCAATTCATGACAACTACCGGCGAAGTCGGTCAGCGGATGCGATTCGACGTGCGCGAATTCGCTCGCACCGCGCAGGGAAATCACCGCGACACCCTGCAGCTCGCCGAGTACTCGAAGAAGCCGCTGAACGACGACAGCGTTCGGATGGTTCGCTATCTCGGCCGGCTCGAGAGCGCCACCATGGAGCACTTGCGTAATCTTCTGGTCACCGCGACCCACAAAGACGCTCGCGTCACCGCATTCCTGGTGACCTGGGCGTTCGAGAAGTTCTGGATCGCCGACGCCCTCGACGCGGTGCTCGAAGCCAACGGATCGCCGCGATTCCAGGATGCCCCGGAGGGCAAGGTCCGTAAGACCCGCAAGGAGGCTGCGGATCGCCGCGGTCCGATTCGTCGCGCGCTGTCCGGCATCCGTCTTGGCGTCCCGCTCATCGCGGTGCATACCACCCAGGGCCTGGTCGACGAGTGGGTCACGCGCGCCGCCTATGTCCGGCTCTCCGCGCAGAGCAAGAGCGCCGCGCTCGCTTCCACGGTTTCGATGATCCTCGACATCAAGAAGCGTCACGCCAGCTTCTTCGATGACGAGTCGCGCAGTCGTTTGACGCAGTCGCCGCGCGCCGTCACGCTGACCCGCAAGGCACTGATGACGTCTTCGTGGCCCATCGGCGCCGTCGACCGCGCAGCCGAGGACCGCTCGTTCTTCGAAACGTATGTCTTCGGCGGAGCGAGAGGCCTTGCGAGCGCAGCCGAAATCGAGAACCAGGTGGCTTCGCTGCCCGGCCTCGATGACCGCATCGGCGAGGTCGTCGCGCAGAAGCTCCTGCCGTGAGCCCCGCAACTCCCGCGGCCGCTGCCGCACGGAAGCCTGCCGCGCGCAAGCCCGCCGCTCGGAAGCCTGCCGCGCGAAAGCCGGCCGCGTCACGAACCACCAAAGCCGCCGTCGACGCGACCGTTGCCAACGTGAGTCTCGGCAACTCCCACGTTTTTCTTACCGGGGGGACCGGATTTCTCGGCCAGGCCGTTCTCGAGCGGCTGCTGTCCGACCATCCGGGAACCACCGTCACGCTCCTGATCCGCAAGAAGGGCAGCACTCCCGCCGAGGATCGGCTGAGGACGCTGCTGCGCAAGCCCGTCTTTTCGATCTGGCGCGACAAAGTCGGCGATGCCGGGGTCGAGGCCGCGATCAAGAAGCGACTGCGCGTGATCGAGTCCGGTCTCGGACCGCTTCCGCCGCTTCCCAAAGACCTGGATGTCGTCATCCACAGTGCTTCCACCGTTTCGTTTGATGCTCCGATCGACCAGTCCTTCGACACGAACGTCGGCGGTGCGCTGGGCTTGTACGACGCGCTGCTCGCGAGCGGCAGCAACCCGCAGGTCGTTCATGTGTCGACCTGCTACGTGGGCGGCATCCGTAAGGGTGTCGCACCCGAGGCGAGCCTCACCCACGAGGTCGACTGGCGTGCCGAGTACGAGGCGGCGAAGAGCGCCCGCGTTCGAGTCGAGTTGGCCTCCCGCCAGCCCGACCAGCTGCGCGAGTTCATCGAGACCTCGCGCGCCTCACACGGCAAGGAGGGTCCGCAGGCGGTCGCCCGCTACGCCGAGGCCGCACGAATCGAGTGGGTGCAGGGCGCGCTCGTCGACTACGGACGCACCCGCGCGGAGAGCCTCGGCTGGACGGACGTCTACACCCTGACGAAAGCCTTCGCCGAGCGCGCGGCCGAGCAGCTGTGGGCCGATAGCGGTCACCGGCTGTCCATCGTGAGACCGGCCATCATCGAGAGCGCTCTGCGACATCCGTATCCCGGCTGGATCGACGGCTTCAAGGTGGCCGATCCGCTGATCCTGGCCTACGGGCGCGGGCAACTGCCCGAGTTCCCCGGCCTTCCGGACAGCGCGCTTGACATCATTCCCGTCGACTTCGTGGTCAACGTGATTCTCGCGGTCGCCGCGAATCCGTCCCCCGTCGGTGAGCCGCAGTTCTACCAAGTGGCCTCCGGTGCCAGCAATCCGCTGCCGATGCACGAGATGTTCCGTAACATCCACACCTTCTTCAGCAAGAACCCGATGCCGCAGCCGGGGACGGATGACCACGTCGTCGCTCCGACCTGGCAGTTCCCCGGGGGTCGTCAAGTGGAGCGCGGCCTTCGCGCCGCCCAGCGACGAAACGACACCCGGATCCGAAGGCTCGAGCGTTTCCGTTCTAACGAACGCCGTCGGGCGAAAATGACGAAGGTGCAGCAGCGCCGCGCGGATCTCGAGCTCATGAGCAACTTCACCGAGCTGTACCGCGCCTACGTGCAAACCGAGATCATCTTCGACGACGCTCACACCAAGGCGCTCAACGCGGCACTTCCGGCCAATCGGGTCGACGACATTGGATTCGACGTCACGGCGATCGACTGGGACGACTATTTCCAGAACGTGCACTTTCCGTCCGTGATGGCGATGACACGCGCCTACACGAAGCGTCCCACGGTGAGCGAGCGAACAGAGAAGGGTCTTCCACATCGAACGGATGTCGTGGCCGTGTTCGACCTCGAGGGGACGGTCGTCGACACCAACCTGGCGCTTCAGTACCTCTGGGTTCGTTCCGCCGGGCTGCGCAAGGCGGCGTGGCCGAAGGAGTTCCTGAGCCTCGCGGCGAACGTGCCCAAGTTCCTACGCGCCGAGCGGCGTGATCGCGGTGAATTCATCCGGGTGTTCCTTCGTCGTTACAAGGGGATGCCCGTCGCGCGCCTTCAGAAAGTCGTCGCCGGCGGATATGGCGACACCCTGCTGCGTCACACGCTTCCGGCTGCAGTCACTCGGATTCGCGAGCATCGCGCAGCCGGGCACCGCACCGTGCTGGTCACCGGCTCGATCGGCATCCTCGCATCCCCCCTCGCGGGGCTCTTCGACGAGGTGATCGCGAGCACCATGCATCAGAAGGATGGCGTGCTCACCGGGTACCTCGAGCGCCCGCCACTCGTCGACGAGGCCCGCGCGGCCTGGCTGCGCCAATACGCGGCAGCGAACGGATTCAACCTCACGCAGTCCTACGGATACGGCGACAGCCACGCCGACCTGTGCTGGCTGGAATTGCTGGGAAATCCCAGTGCAGTGAACCCAGATACCAATCTTTCGCGCGAAGCGCAACGAAGACGGTGGAGAATCTACAACTGGAAACGCGGTGCAAACGGTCTCACCCATGATGGGATAGGTGCAGCGACCCAGCAGTCCACGAAAGTTCCGAGAGGAGTGGGAGCCAAAGCATCAGCTGACTCCTGAGATAACCCATGGCGTTTGATATCGACAAGTACACGGAAACTTCCGTGAGCGTCAATTGGGCCGACCTCGACCTCGAACACTTCCGTGATCATCCGCTGAACGAAACGTCGCTTCGCACGCTTCGGTATATGACCGACGTCGAGTATCACACCGTCTGCTACACCCGCGACCTGCTGACGACTCCATCGCACAAGGAAGCCGACATGTCGGCGTTCATGACCATGTGGAACCGCGAGGAGTTCTGGCACGGCGAGGCGCTGTCAACGGTTCTTGGCTTCCACGGCATCACCGTCGACTTCGACGAGGTCAAGGCCGGGCGACTGAAACTCGGCTGGAAGGATCGGCTCGACCCGATCAAGCAGTCGGTCCTGGGCAAGATCGCCGGCAACGATTTCGTGGCCGTCCACATGGCGTGGGGCGCGGCCAACGAGTGGTCCGCCATCCAGGCCTACAACCGCATGGCCGACCTCGAAGAAGACCCGATTCTGGCCGAGCTGCTCAAGCGTATAGCCAAGCAGGAGGCCCGTCACGTCGCGTTCTACACGTCGCAGGCGCGCGACCGCCTCGCGGCGAGCAAGAAGGCGCAGGTCATCGCGCGGCTCGCCCTCAACAACTTCTGGGCCCCGGTGGGATCGAGCATCATGGAACGCGCCGAGGTTGTGCACGTCATGAACCATCTGATGAGCGGGCCGGAAGGTCGCAAGGCCGCCCGGAAGATCGATGCCGCGATCAGCGGTCTACCCGGATTGACCGGCCTGACCATCGTCGAGGACTCGCTCGACTCGCTCGGCATCGCTGCCTAAGTCCGTCGCGCTCGGGTCGGGAATGCCGACCGGTACTTCGTGGTTGATACGTTCGCATGAAAACGGATCAGCACCCTGGAGCGAAGACAATGGCACAGCACCTCGAACTCGGACTCGACACCTTCGGCGACGTCACGAGGGGGTCCGACGGCAATCCTGTTCCTTACCCGCAGGTGATTCGAGACGTCATCGACGAGGCGGTGCTGGCCGATTCGGTCGGAGTCGACTTCTTCGGAATCGGTGAGCACCACAGAGCGGACTTCGCGGTGTCCTCGCCGGAGCTTGTACTGGCCGCCATTTCGGGCCGCACCTCCCGCATCCGTCTCGGGTCTGCGGTGACCGTGTTGAGTTCGGACGACCCAATCCGCGTATTCCAGCGGTTTGCGACGCTGGATGCGGCATCCGCGGGTCGTGCGGAAATCATCCTCGGGCGCGGCTCGTTCACCGAGTCGTTTCCGCTGTTCGGTTTCGAGCTGCAGGACTACGAGCAGCTGTTCGAGGAAAAACTCGATCTGTTCGCCGAGGCGCTCAAGGAGGGACCGATCACCTGGAGTGGCAAATTGCGTGCGCCCTTGACCGGGCAGAACGTGTATCCCAAGACCGAATCCGGTTCGCTCAAGTCCTGGATCGGCGTTGGGGGAAGCCCCGAGTCTGTTGTGCGCGCCGCGCGCTACGGGATGCCGCTGCTGCTTGCAATCATCGGTGGTTCGCCGGAGCGGTTCGCGCCCTATGTCGACCTGTATCACCGTGCATTGACTCAACTGGGGATGCCCGACCTGCCGATCGGCGTGCACTCACCCGGACACATCGCCGAAACGGATGAGCAGGCCGCCGAGGAACTCTGGCCGGACTACAAGATCATGCGCGACCGCATCGGTGCGGAACGCGGATGGGGTCCGATGGGCCGCGACGAATACGAGCGCGAGATCGCTTCGGGCTCGCTCTACGTCGGATCGCCGGAGACCGTCGCCCAGAAGATCGCGGCGACCGCAAAGACCCTCGGCATCGCCCGCTTCGATCTGAAGTACAGCGCGGGTCCGCTGCCTCACGAAACTCTCATGCGCTCGATCGAGCTCTACGGAACGAAGGTCATCCCGCGCGTTCGCGAACTCCTCAATCCGTGAGAGGCGGCAAAAGGCTCTAAATCTGGCGCAGTTGGAGCCTTTTGCCGCCCCTCAGGAGTGCGCGAAACGCAAAAGCCCCCGGCGCCAATGACGCCGGGGGCTTTTGGTTACGACTAGATGGGGCGAATGTTCTCGGCCTGCGGACCCTTGGGGCCCTGCGCTACCTCGAACTCGACCTTCTGGTTCTCGTCGAGGCTGCGGTAGCCGCTCGTCGCGATCGCCGAGTAGTGGGCGAAAACGTCGGCGCTTCCGTCTTCGGGGGAAATGAACCCGAAGCCTTTCTCGGCGTTAAACCATTTGACAGTACCTGTTGCCATGCTTGGAACTCCTTGGTTGGTGCAATTCGGTCGGTCCCGAATTCCGGAGCCTCACGATCATCGCGCGCCAAAGCGCGATAATGCACCGCTAACACTAGTGCCTGAGGGTGTCATGGCAATACTTCGCAGCCAAATCGTGTCATTGCGACGATTTGTGACTTTTGGCCTAAGCGGCGGCTAATTCGACCCGCAGTCGGTCGATTCCGGCGCGGATTCGCGTCTTTACGGTACCGATCGGCACGTGCAGCATCTCGGACACCTCGCTGTGGCTGTATCCGCCGAGATGGGCCAGTGCGACGGCCTCTCGCTGGGCATCCGGCAGTGTGCCGAGCGCTTTTCCGACCTTCTCGCTGTTGATGCGTAGGGCAACGATTTCGAGGATGTCGTGCTGCGGCTCGAGCAGGTCGCGCACTCCGATCCGGTGGTCTCGCACGCGGCGCGTCTGCGAGGAGCGCACGCGGTCGATCGACCTGCTGTGGGTCTTACGCAGGATCCAGCTGCAGGCTGAGCCCTTTTGGGCGTCGAAGCTACTGGCGAGCTGCCACACCTCCAGGAAAACCTCCTGGGTGACTTCCTCGGCCTGGCTGATATCGCGCAGGATGCGCATGGCGAGTCCGAGGACTCGTGGCTGCATCCGGTCGTAAAGCTGGCTGAAGGCGTACTGGTCGCCATCGCCGGCGGCGTGAAGTAGAGAGCTGTCGAGCTCGTCTGCGGGGGTGGTTATCATCGCGAATCCTGACTATCGGGTTGGAACCCAGCTAGGTCTGGGTTCACCCTTAGAGACGGCCTCGGAGCGCGACTATGACGCGAAAAAAGTCCTCATTAATGAGGACAACGGGCCGTTACCAGTCAGAGCGCCGATAATCCTTGAGAAATACCCCGAAAACGTCCACTCCGGCTTCTCCCTGGACGATCGGGTCGTAGACCCGGGCGGCGCCGTCCACGAGGTCCAGCGGGGCGTGAAATCCCTCCTCGGCGAGGCGAACCTTGGTCGGATGCGGTCGTTCATCGGTGATCCATCCGGTGTCCACGCTGGTCATGAGGATGCCGTCGGACTCGAACATTTCCGCGGCGCTGGTGCGGGTCAGCATGTTCAGCGCCGCCTTCGCCATGTTGGTGTGCGGATGCCCCGGCCCCTTGTATCGGCGCGAAAACACGCCCTCCATGGCCGACACGTTGACAATGTATTTTCGCCGCGCATCCGACGCGGCCAGCGCCGGACGAAGCCTGCTGATCAACAGAAACGGCGCCGTCATGTTAGCGAGCTGGACCTCCAGAAGTTCGAGCGGCTCGACCTCCTGCACGTGCTGGGTCCAGCTGTTTGCGTGGTGGGTGTCCGGCACGAGGCCACCGGCGTCGATCGCGGTGCCCGCGGCCAGCCGGTCGAGGGACGTCGATCCGGCGGCGAGAGCATCCGCCGTGAGTTGCTCGGCCGCCTTCTTCTTCTTCGCAAACGCCGCTGCCGCGAGGATGGGGTGACTGGCGACCGATGCAGCCAGAGCCTGCGGATGAGGGTCGTTGGTGTGTCCGAAGGTCAGCAGCTCCGGCAGCGGGCCATCTGGCAGCGGCGCGAGCTCGGCTTCGGCGAGCGGCGCATAGGCGCCGGGGGAGCGCCGCACGGTCTGAGCAGCGTTATTGATCAGGATGTCGAGCGGGCCGGCCTCGATCATCGCATCGGCGAGCCCGATTACCTGGGCGGGATCTCGGAGGTCAATTCCCACGACACGAAGCCGGTCCAGCCAGTCCGCCGAGTCGGGCAGGCCGGAGAACCGTCGCACGGCATCCCGAGGGAAACGAGTCGTGATTGTCGTGTGAGCTCCATCGCGCAGCAGGCGCAGGGCGATGTACATGCCGATCTTGGCGCGACCGCCGGTGAGCAGCGCACGCTTGCCCGTGAGATCGGCGCGAGCATCCCGCTTTGCGTGGCTCATGGCCGCGCATTCGGGGCAGAGTTGATGGTAGAACGCGTCCACCCGGGTGTAGTGCTTCTTGCAGATGTAGCAGGCACGGGACTTGAGAAACGTTCCGGCCGTCGGAGCCGTCGTGATGGTCGCGAGCGGGACGCCTCGGGTCTCGTCGTCGATTCGGTCGGGTGCACCCGTAGCGGTTGCCGCCACAACGCTGCGGTCCGCTTCCGCGACCTGCGCGCGAAGCTCGAGCCTCCTGGCCTTCTTCACGGCCTTGAACATCTGTGCCGTCGCACGACGGACGGCGAGAAAGTCCGGATGGTCCTCGTCGAGATCCTGTAGCCGCGAAAGCACCTCGAGCGTGACTGCGAGCTGATCGGGGTCGATGCCGTCCGCGTTCTGGGCCGCGCCGCCCTCAGCTGGCACAGTCCCGGAAGTCACATCAGATTGTAAGCGATGCCCAATTGCCGAGTGCGAGCCGCAGCGCGGCGACGATGGTCAGGAAACTGCGATCCAGGGCGGGCAGGGCAAACCCGCCCGCTGCGTCGATGGCGATGAATCCATGGAGTGTCGAGCGCACGAAGCGCGTCGCATCGATGGCGTCGTCACCCGAGAGTCCATACCCGGCAAGGGCGTCGAACACGACCTGCACCGCGCGCCCCGACGCGTCCTGGTCTTCGTCGTCATCCGGTTCTGGGGCGCGAAGCGTCATCGCGTAGCGTCCCGGATGCTGCATCGCCCAGTCGCGGTATGCCACGGCCACGGCGCCGACCGCCTCGTCGCGCGCCTTACCGACCGTGGCACGGGCGAGTATGTCGGCCAGTTCATTCTTCGCGCGCACCGAGACGAGGCGATTGAGCGCATCCGCTCCGGCGACGTGCTTATAAAGGCTGGGAACCTGGACGCCGAGCCGCCGCGCCAGCTCCACGAGGGTGAGCGGCGCGCCCTCGTCGGTGAGGTGTTCGGCTTCTTCCACGACCCGGGTTTCGCTGAGTCCGGCCCTAGGCATGCGTCCGGTCCAACGGCAGTCCATCCAGAAAGGAGATGACCGCCGGGTTCACCACATCCGGCCGCTGCGACTGCGGGTAGTGGCCGGCATCCGGCACCATGAGAACCTCGGCGTCGAGCTGCTCGGAGATCCACTGTGCTTCTAGCGCTGACTTCGGGAAGTCCGGATCCAACTCGCCCATCACGACAAGCGCGGGCGCCTTCACGCCCGGAAGCGCAGCTTCGGCCGGGACATGGCTGCTGCGGGTCGTCTTCGAGAAGGCGGCTTGATAGCCCCTGCGGCGCATCGCGGCGTTCGCAGCGTTGGCGAATTCTTGCTGGTCGGCGGGCTTGAGGCCCGCGTAAAGGGAGGGCCGGTAGGCCTTCCACACTGGCGCTGCCCATGGTTGCGCGGTGGCGATCGTCAACACGGTCTTCATGATCGGATTGACCTTCGGTTCACGCACGAACGGCCCGACGAGCACCAGGCCCGTGATGAGTTCCGGATGCGCGCTTGCCGCGATGACTCCGGCGGCTGCGCCCATCGAGTTTCCGACGATAACGGCAGGCCCGTAGCTCTGGGTGAGAGCGATGATGTCGCTCGCCGTGGCGTCATCGTCAAAGGCCGTGAAGGTCGTGTCGCTCTCGCCGTGTCCGCGCAGGTCGAACGTGATCACGCGGTACCCCGCTGAAACGGTTGCGGGCACCAAATAGCGCCAGGTTTGCCGTATGTCGCCCATTCCCGGTGCGCAAATGACCAGCGGGCCGGTACCCCGGATGTCATACGCGATGTGCCCTTCACCGCGATCAAGCATGAGAGTTTCGGCACTGCTGGTCATATCGGCTTCCCCAGTTTGGCTAATTGTCATAGCCAAAAAGCTAACATGATTAGCCAGAGTTTGTCCAGTCGTGTTTTGTGGCACGGTTGAGGCATGGCGTTGAAGCTCATACTCGACTGCGATCCGGGGCTCGACGATGCCCTGGCTCTGCTGCTGGCACACGGTGACCCGAACATCGATTTGGTCGCGGTAACGACGGTTGGCGGCAATGTCGGCGTCGAGAAGACCACGCGTAACGCGCTGGAATTGCGCGACTACCTTGGATTCCCCGACGTGCCCGTCGCGGCCGGAGCCGGCGAGCCACTTCGCGGAACCGTGAAGAACGCCGAGCAGGTGCACGGAGAAAGCGGTCTCGGCAACGTGCGGCTGCCAGCAGCAACCGGTACGACATCCGAATCGCATGCGGTCGACCTCATCATCGAGCTGCTGGGCGCCGCGCCGGGCGAGATTCACCTCGTGGCGACTGGCCCGCTGACCAATATCGCACTCGCGCTGCGAAAGGAGCCGCGAATCACCGAGTGGGCGGCATCTTTCACGATCATGGGCGGCTCGTACACCCGTGGCAATGCGACGCCGGCCGCCGAGTTCAACATCTACGCCGATCCCGAGGCCGCATCCGAGGTCTTCGGCGCCGGCTGGACGGTAACGATGGTCGGGCTCGACCTCACCTTGCAGGCCATCGTCGATGACGGAATCATCGGCAGGATGCAGCAGCTCGGGCGCCTGGGTGTCGACCTCGTCGCTCCGCTCGCGACCTTCTGGACCAACCCGCTCGACGACGACTGGGACGGCCAGGCCCTGCACGACGTGTGTGCCGTCGCGTATGTCGCAAGGCCTGACCTGTTCGTGTCGAAGCCCGCTCACGTCGACGTCGAGCTGAAGGGCGACTTCACGACCGGGATGACGGTGGTCGACTTCCATTCCGGGCGACCCAACGCTGTCGTGCCGATGCGCATCGACGTCCCGGCGTTCTGGGATTACGTGCACGGTGCCTGGGGCAACGTTGAGCCCGGATGAGTAGCGAGCTGCTCGACCTCGCACCCGACCCGTGGGATCCGGATGCCGGTTACGTGGCTTTCGAGCAGTGGGCGGAATCCCGGGGCCTGAGCCTGTATCCGGCGCAGGCCGAGGCGCTGATCGAAATCGTGTCCGGCAGCAATGTCATCCTTTCGACCCCGACCGGAACCGGTAAATCGCTCGTCGCGGTTGGGGCGCACTTCGCGGCGCTCGCGCAGGGCAACCGCAGCTATTACACGGCGCCGATCAAGGCGCTCGTCTCGGAGAAATTCTTCGCGCTCGTGGAAATCTTCGGCGCATCCAATGTCGGGATGGTCACCGGCGATTCATCCGTGAACGCGGATGCGCCGATCATCTGCTGCACCGCGGAGATCCTCGCCAATCTCGCCTTGCGGCACGGCGCCGAAACGGATGTCGACCAGGTCGTGATGGACGAGTTCCACTTCTACGCGGACCCCGATCGCGGCTGGGCCTGGCAGGTACCGATCCTGGAACTGCCGCGGGTGCAGTTCATCGTGATGTCGGCGACCCTCGGGGATGTCGGATGGCTGACCGCCGACCTGTCCCGGCGTACTGGGCGCGAGACGGCATCCGTGACGGGCGTCGAGCGACCGGTTCCGCTGCACTACTACTACGAGACGACGCCCATCCACGAAACGGTCGAGGAGTTGCTTACGACCGGTCAGGCGCCGATCTACATCGTGCACTTCTCCCAGGCCGCCGCTCTCGAGCGCGCGCAGGCGCTCGCGGGAGCGGGAATTGCCTCTCGCGAACAGCGTGATGTGATTGCCGAGCTCATCGGAGGGTTCCGCTTCACGACGAGTTTCGGCAAAACGCTGTCGCGACTGCTGCGGCTGGGCATCGGCGTTCACCACGCCGGGATGCTTCCGAAGTATCGACGCCTCGTTGAGCAACTCGCTCAGGCCGGACGGCTGCGGGTGATTTGCGGGACCGACACGCTCGGCGTCGGCATCAACGTGCCGATCCGCACTGTTCTGCTGACCGCTCTCACCAAATACGACGGAACGCGGATGCGCCACCTCAGCGCCCGCGAGTTCCACCAGATCGCCGGGCGTGCCGGGCGTGCCGGTTTCGACACCGCGGGAACGGTGCTGGCTCAGGCTCCTGAGCACGAAACCGAGAACGCTCGCCTCGTCAGGAAGGCTGGCGACGATCCGGTCAAACTCAAACGAATCGTTCGCAAGAAGGCTCCCGAAGGATTCGTCTCGTGGGGCGATCCCAGTTTTCAGCGCCTGATCGCGGCCGAACCGGAGACGCTCACGTCGAGCATGAAGATGACCGCGGCGATGCTGATCAACGTCATCGGTCGCCGCGGCGACGTCTTCGAGAACGTGCGGAGCCTTGTTTTTGACAACCACGAACCCTGGAAGCGGCAACTCGCGCTCGCCCGACGCGCGCTGGCGATCTATCGCACGCTGCGCACGGCCGCGGTCGTCACCCAGTCGCCCGGCGGGAAGATCCGGCTCACGCTCGACCTGCAGCCAAACTTTGCTCTCAACCAGCCGTTGTCCCCGTTTGCGCTGGCGGTAATTGAGTTGATCGGCCCGGATGAGCCCGCTCAGGCGATCGAGGGTGGGCTCACCGGGCATTACGCGCTCGATCTGATCTCGGTGATCGAGGCGACGCTCGATGATCCCCGACCAGTCACCTCCCAACAGGAATTCCTCGCTCGGGGTGAAGCCGTCGCCGCCATGAAAGCCGAGGGCATCGACTACGACCAGCGGATGGAGCTTCTCGAGGAGATCACGCATCCCCAGCCACTCAAGCGGTTTCTGGATGCGGCGTTCGAGACCTACAGCGCTTCGCAGGCTTGGGTGACGGACTTCGAACTGCACCCGAAGTCCGTCGTGCGAGATATGTACGAGCGGGCAATGACGTTCGGCGACTACATCAACTACTACAAGCTCGCCCGCAGCGAGGGGCTGGTGCTGCGGTACCTCTCGAACGCCTATCGGGCCGCGCGCCAGACGATCCCGGACGAAGCGAAAACCGATGAGCTGCTCGACCTCATCGAGTGGCTCGGGGAACTGGTGCGTCAGGTCGACTCCAGCCTCCTTGACGAGTGGGACGAGCTGGTGAACCCGTCGGCGCTGGCCGACGGCACGCCCGTGGTGCCGCCCGCACCGGCGGGTGTCACGACGAACGCGCGCGCGTTTCGCGTGCTGGTTCGCAACGAGCTGTTTCGCCGGGTGCAGTTGGTGGCTCTCGAAAACTGGGACGAGCTCGGGGCGCTGGATGCCGCATCCGGCTGGGATACGGATCGTTGGGCCGACGCGCTCGATCCCTATTTTGCCGAATACGACAAGGCATCCGGGCCCCTCATCGCCACGGATGCGGATGCCCGGTCATCCGCGATGTTGCAGCTGACCGAGGGTCCGACCGAGTGGATCGCCCGGCAGGTTTTCGGCGATCCCGACGGCGATCACGACTGGGGCATCAGCGCGGCGGTCGATCTCGCCGAGTCGAACGAGCAGGGCATCGCCATCATCCGCATCCTCGCCGTCGGCCCGCTCTCGTAATTCAGGAGTCTGTGTGACTCGGATCAACGAATGCTGCAGGTTTGGGCCACTTCTGCCGCGTCAGTCACTCCAGTCACACCGACTCCTGAATAAAGTGCAAGCACTCCTGAATTACGAGAGGGCTGACGACAGACCGAGTTTGCGGGCCAGAAAGTCGTTGCGGAAGAGGCGGTTCGGGTCGTATTTGTCGGCGAGAACCCGGAAGTCGCGCAGCCGCGGATAGAGCGGTTCGAGTTGCTCGATGCCGGCGGCGAACACCTTGCCCCAGTGCGGGCGCGCGCCGAGGGGCAGCAGCCGTGACTCGATCTCCGGCAGCAACTCGGCCACCGGCCCGGGCAACTTCTTCCAGGTGAAGTGCACTCCGACGGCATCCGTGTCGTAGGCGCCGCTCAGCCATAGCCTGTCGGCGCTCATCGAGCGCACTTCGGAGATGAGCAGGAGCGGCGCGATTTTTGTCCCGAGCTCGCGCATCGCCGCAAGCGCGGGCAGGATGCTCGGCCGGGGCACGAGGTACTCGCTCTGCAGCTCATCGCCGTTACTGGGCGTGAAACCCAGCTTGAAGTGCGCGAGACGGTCGTTCCATGGCCCCGGCACGCCGCGCTGGGCAGTGGTGTTGCTCGCCGGCTGACCGGGGATCATGTGCTCGTCGAAGCGCTGGTGAGCGGCGCCGAACAGCTCTTCGGGTGGCGCGGGAGCATCCATCCGGGACTTTAGCCAGGCGACCGGAATCGTACCGCCGATCCAGTCGGTGAACAGGCTCACGCTGTACGCGCTCGCCATGATTGCGTCGAAGTCGTCGAACGCAGCAGTCCAGGGCAGGTCATCGTACAGATCCTGGCGAACGTCAAAAGTCGGCTCGATGTCGAGGGTGATCCTCGTGACCATTCCGAGTGCGCCCAGAGCCACGACGGCGCCGTCGAAGTCGGCATCCGACCGAGACAGACGGACGAGTTCGCCTCGCCCATCCACAAACTCGATCGCCGCAACCGCAGTCGCCAGGTTGCCGTTTCGATCGCCGGACCCGTGTGTGCCCGTCGCCACCGCCCCGGCAACGGAGATGTGGGGGAGTGACGCCAGGTTGTGCAGCGCCCATCCGCGCGCCTGAAGCTGGATCGCCAGGTCGCCGTAGCGGATGCCGGGGGCGAACGCGGCCGTTCGCGCATCGGTATCGATGACGAGATCGGTCGGCAGCCCATCGACAGAGACGAGGCGCCCCGTGGTATCCGCGAGATCGGTAAACGAATGGCGAGACCCCAGCGCCCGGACGGGTCGTCCCTCGCGCACCAGGCCGACGATCTCGGCCGCGCTCGAGGGATGCACCAGCTCCTCCGCCGCGAATGTGTGACTCCCAGCCCAATTCTCTCCAACCGGGATGTGCGTGAGATCTGTGCGAGCCATGACCCAATTCTCCCGCTTCGTAGACTGGGTAAATGGCGGGGACGCGGCAAGCGAGCTGGTTCGCCCGGCACGTGAGCACTCGCGTCGTTGACTATGGGTGGGCGTACCGACTACGGGTAACCAGACTCGGACGGCGTCCCGATCCTCGGTCGATGCTCACGGGTTCCAAGCGGCCGGTGCTCCTCTTGCCCGGGGTCTACGAGACCTGGCACTTCCTGGAGACCGCGGGACGACGGATGCACGAACTCGGACATCCGGTTCACATCGTTCCCGACTTCGGTCGAAATCTTCGGCCGATCGCCGAAATGGCCAGGCTCGCCATCGCCTACCTGGTCGAGAACGAGCTCACCGACGTCACGATCATCGCTCACAGTAAGGGCGGGCTCATCGGCAAGACGCTCATGATCTCGGAGGCCAGCCGGGCGCGCATCCGCTCGATGGTCGCGATCAATTCGCCATTCGCCGGGTCCGACTATGCGCACCTGCTGCCGATTCGGACCCTGCGCGAGTTCGTCCCGACGCACGAGACGATCGTGACTCTCGCCCGCGCGGCCGAGGTAAACCACCGCATCACCTCGATCTACAGCTCGTGGGATCCGATCATCCCGAACGGCAGCGTTCTCGACGGCGCGACCAACATTGAGCTGCCGGTCACCGGTCACTTCCGAATTCTGGATCGGCCAGCGCTGCTCGCTGAGATCGCGAGGGTTGTCGCCAGCGCGTAGTCGCGGGCGTGCGGTTTACTGAGGGCATGGCAAAAGCTTCGAGCACGCGCGCGCAGGTCCTGGTGCTCTGGATCGCGATTCTCGCGTCCTTTGTCGCGTTCCTCGACGGCAGTGTGATCACGGTCGCGCTCCCCGCGATCCAGCGTGATCTGGGCGGTGGATTGACCACACAGCAGTGGGTCGTCGACGCTTATCTGATCACCCTCGGTGCCCTCATTCTGCTCGCCGGATCGCTGTCAGATCTGCTCGGCCGCATCGTCATCCTGAGGATCGGACTGATCGGATTCGGTGTCGCATCGCTGCTCTGCGCGGCGGCCATCAGCCCCGAGATGCTCATTCTCTCCCGCGGCCTTCAGGGCGTCGCGGGCGCGCTCCTGGTGCCGAGTTCCCTCGCGCTGATCACCTCCAACTTCGACGGTGCGGCTCGGGCGAGCGCAATCGGTCGCTGGACGGCGGGCACGACTGTCGCGTTCCTCGCCGGGCCGATTCTGGGCGGCGTGATCGTCGACTCGGTCGGCTGGCGCTGGGTTTTTGTGATCAACGTGATCCCGATCGCCGTCACGATGATCCTGCTGGGCCTGCTTCATCAGAAGGATGTGCGCAAGCCGGGAATCACCATCGATTACCTGGGCGCGGTTCTGTGCGTTTTGGGGCTGGGTGGTCCGGTCTACGCGCTGATCGAGCAGGAGCACTTCGGATGGACGAGCCCGCTCATCCTGGTTCCGCTGGTCGGCGGCGTCCTCTGCTTCGCGGGATTTCTTGCCCGCCAGCGGTTTGCGAAGCACCCGCTCATGCCTCTCAGTCTGTTTACCGTGCGCAACTTCGCCGTCGGCAACATCGCGACGACGTTTGTTTACGGCGCCCTCGGTGTCGGCGGGTTCATCGTCTCGGTGTTCCTGCAGCAGGTCGCAGGATACCCGGCGACGTTTGCCGCACTCGCGCTACTGCCCGTCGGTTTGTTGAACATCGGACTGTCCTCCTGGGCGGGCAGCCTTGCCGGCAGGTACGGCGCCCGGCTGTTCATGGGCCTCGGGCCGATCATCGCCGGAATCGGCTATCTGCTCATGCTCATGACGGTCTCACGCGTCGATTACTGGACTCAGATGCTTCCGGGCGTCATCCTGTTCGGGATCGGACTCTCGGCGACCGTCGCGCCATTGACGTCGACCATCCTCGGTTCGATCTCCGAGACGCAGGCGGGCATCGGATCGGCCATCAATAACGCCGTCAGCCGCGTCGCCGGTCTCATCACGATTGCCTGCCTCGGATTCATCGTCGGGGCGTCCGCCGGTTCGGCGAGCGACCCACAGCTGACGCTCGCCGGGTTCCACCGATCGCTCATCGCCATCGCGGCCCTGCTCATTGTCGGCGGAGTCGTATCGCTCATCGGCATCCAGAATTCGCCCCGGGAGTCGCGGATGTCGAAGCCGGCCGACGAGGCTGCCGCCCAGAAGCATTAGCTGCTGGTGAGGGCCAGCCGCGCGAGTTCCACGGCCGAAGGCTCCGCACCCGCGCTCTCGAGCGCGAGTAGCGCTGCGCCCACGATCGGCGGCGCCGAGACGTAAATCGGTCGCGCCTTCGGCGCCCGCGCGGCCAGGGTCGAGGTGATCTCCGCCCACAGGGGCTCGTGGTGTCCGGCGATGATCCCGCCCCCCAACACGACGGGAACCGGTTCGCCAAGAAGGCCGAGCTGGTCCAGGCAGGCGAGAGCCATTGTCGCGATTTCGCGTCCCTGCCGGACGACCAGTTGTCCGGCGATATCGTCGCCGGCCTCCGCCTGCTCGAAGACCACGGGTGCCAGAAGCGCCAGATCTCCATACGCGATCGAACCGAGGTGAAGTCCCTCCGTGACCTCGGCAATGCGGGAGAGTCCGAAGACGGGCGGCACGGCATCGGTCAGCGACGTGGCGGGACCACGCCGATCGGCATGCCTCGCCGCATGCCAGATGGCTGACTCTCCGAGTCCCGTGCCGCCGCCCCAGTCACCCGAGATCGTGCCCAGCGCCGCGAAGCGAGCGACTGCTCCGTCTGATCGGCGCCCGATCGCATTGATCCCGGTTCCGCAAACGACCGCTACGGCATCCGGCTCGGAGGTACCGGTTCGCAGCAGCGCGTAGAGGTCGTTCTCGAGTACTGTGCCGTGTCCCGACCAGTCAAGGTGGTGCACGGCGGAGGTGAAGGTCTCGATCTCACTCGGCAGGTCGAGGCCGGACAGGTACACGTTCACCTGGCTGATCGGATGCCCGCTCGCGACCTCGCGCACGAGTGCGTCGATATGCTCCACGGCCGCGGGCACGCCGATGAAGTGGGGGCTGGCACCGGCAGCAGAGGTACGTCCGACGACCGCTCCGTCAAGGGTCACGGCCACCGCATCCGTCTTCGAGCCGCCGCCGTCGATCGCGACGACGACGGGTTGCATCATTTGGCCCACGCGAGATGTTCCTTGTTTGCGGCCACCAGGAGGTCAGTCAGCTTCTCGGCGCGCTCGTACTGCAGCACGAGTGGATGCGCTTGCATCGCTCGCAGCACGCGATCGCGACCGCCGTTGATTGCGGCGTCGAGCGCAAGGCGCTCGTATCCGGCGACATCCGAGATGAGACCGCGGATGTCGTCGGCCAGCGGTTCAATCGGCTCAGCGATCATGCCCGTGCTTCCGACACGTGCGGGAACTTCGATCACGTGGTCGTCGGGCAGGAACGGCAGGCTGCCTCGATTGAGCAGGTTGACGACCTGAACGTCGCCGCGGTCTGCGGTGAGCGACGCGAGCAGTTCGACGGCAGCATCCGAGTAGAAGGCGCCGCCGCGCTTGCTGAGCTCTTCCGGCTTCGTGACCACGCTGAGATCCGCATATTTCTCGAGCAGAAGGCGCTCGACCTCCTGCACCTCGTCCGCCCTCGTCGGGGCGCCCAGCTGTTCGCGAAGAACCTCGTCGTGCGCGTAGTAGTAGCGCAGGTAATAGGAAGGTACGACGCCGAGCAGTTCGAGCAGGTGCGGGGGCAGTTCCACCTCTTCCGCCAGGGCGGAGAGATCCTCGAACAGCGTCGGGAGCTGGTCGACGCCGTCCACCCAGACATTGCGCTCCCAGGTGAGGTGATTGAGGCCGACATGGCCGAGCCCGACCCGCGACGGGTCGACTCCGAGCGTGGCAGCAAAGCGCCTCTGGAATCCGATCGCGACATTGCAGAGGCCGACGGCCCGGTGTCCGGCCGTAAGCAGGGCGCGCGTAACGATGCCGACCGGATTTGTGAAGTCGATGATCCAGGCATCCTTCTTCGCATGCGTCCGCACGGCTTCGGCGACCTGCAGCACGACCGGAACCGTGCGCAGCGCCTTCGCGAAGCCTCCCGGACCGGTGGTCTCCTGGCCGATGCAACCGACCTCGTGCGGCCAGGTCTCGTCGCCGCGGCGCGCATCCTGTCCGCCGATCCGCAGCTGCAGCAGTACGGCATCCGCGTCGGTCACGCCCGCGATCAGGTCGGTGGTCGCGACCACTTTCGCCGGATGACCGGCGTGCGCCAGCATCCGCCTCGACACACCGGCGACCAGTTCCAGGCGGTGCGCGTTCGGATCGACGAGCCAGACCTCCTCGATCGGGAGCAGCTCGCGCAGGCGCGCGAATCCGTCCATGAGCTCCGGCGTGTAGGTGGATCCACCGCCGACGATGGTGAGTTTCATGCTGTGCTGTACCCCGTTAGCCCTTTACGCCGGTCAGAGTGATGCCCTCGACAAATACTCGCTGGGCGAAGAAAAAGATGATCACGACCGGCACGATCACGAGCATGGTGATGGCCATTGTGAGACCCCAGTTCGTTCCGTGTGTGCCGCGGAAGGTCGCCAGTCCATACGCCACCGGCCACCATTGCGGGTTTTCGGAGGTATAGAGCAACGGCCCGTAGTAATCGTTCCACGACGAGAAGAACATGAAGATCGCCGTTGCGGCGATACCGGGTTTCGCCATTGGGATGATCACGCGCCAGAGCACGCCCAGTTCGCCGTTGCCGTCGATGCGCGCCGCATCCGAGTACTCCTTCGGGATCGTGAGGAAGAACTGTCGCAGCAGGAAGATCGAGAACGCGTCTCCCAGGGCATTGGGCAGGATGAGCGGCAGCAGCGATCCGGTGAGCCCAAGTTTCGACCACATCACGTAGACCGGCACCGCAGTGACCTGCGGAGGCAGAAGCATGGTCACGATGATCGCGACGAAGATCAGCGTTGCCCCACGGAATCGGATGCGCGCGAGTACGTACGCCGCAGGAATGGATGACAGCAGCATGAGCACAGTCGAACTCACGGCGTAGAACGCCGAGTTGCCGAACCACTGCAGCAGAGGAACCGTACGGAAGGCGTCGAGGTAATTACTCCAGGTCCATGGCTGAGGCCACAGGCTCGGGGTGAGTGTCTGGTCGTTCGTCATGACCGAGGTCAGGAAGACGAAGATCACCGGGGCGATGAACAGCACCGCGAGCGTGACAAGGACGATGTGCTCCGCGATCCAGTTGAGTGGTCGGGCGGCGCGGCGTCGTCGCCGGGGAGCGGTTGGCTGAGCGAGTCGAATGGCAGTGCTCACGCGGTTGCCTCCTCTGGCATGAATGCGCGAACTTTCCGCAGCAGGAAGAACAGGAAGATGGATGCGACGATGAACAGCAATACGGCCAGCGCCGACGCGTACCCGAGCTGGAAGTCTTCGAATCCGCGCTCGTACAGCCACTGCGTATAGGTGAGCAGCGACTGGTCGGGGTATCCGGCGACCAGAGCGCCACCGCCGCCGACCGTTGCTTCACCGGATGCCGTAGCCGAAGCCACGGACGCCTCGGTAAAGTACTGCAGCGCCGCGATCACCCCGGTCACGAGGGAGAAGACAAGCACGGGCACCATTGCGGGCAGCGTCACATAAATGATCTTGTGAAAGCCGTTGGCACCGTCCAGCGACGATGCCTCGTACAGCTCGCGCGGAACATCCAGTAGCCCGGCGAGAAAAATGATCATGACATCGCCCATGACCCAGACCGCGAGGATCAGCAGCGACGGCTTGGCGAGGTTGGGGTCGTTGAACCAGAGCGGTCCGGGATGCACGCCCAACCAGCCCAGGATGAGGTTGACCGGCCCCGTGCCCGGGTTGAACAGGAACACGAACGCGACAACCGATGCCACCGGCGGCACGAGGGCCGGCAGGTAGTAGAGCGTGCGCCAGATGCCGTTGCTGCGACGCGCTCGAGCGAGCAGGCCGGCCACGGCAAACGCGAACGCGAGCTTGATGGGAACCATGATCACGACGAACCACAGCGTGTTGAGCGCTGCCGTGGCGACGTTGGGGTCCTCGGTGAACAGGTATTGGTAGTTACGCAGGCCGACCCACACCGGATCGGACAGCAGGTTGTAGCTGGTGAAGCTGTAATACAGCGACGCGATCAGCGGGTACACGAAGAAGACCCCGAGACCCAGTACCGCGGGCGCGAGCATCGCGTAGATGACGATGAGCCGCCTTCTGCGCGCGCGCCGCTGCCCGGGTCGGGCCACCGATGTGGTGGCCCGACCCGGGGTCAATGTTGCAGCGGTCACTGAGCAGCCAGTGCTTCGGATGCGTCGATCTGCTGGTCGACCGTCTTCAGCCCGGCCGCGATGCTTCCGGTTCCGGTCTCCTGGTACTTCTCCCACCACTGCTCGAACGTGGTCTGGTAGCCCGCGCCGACCGGCGAAGCCGGGGTTGTCAGCGAGTTGGCGTTACCGGCGACGTCGATGAACGTCTTGTACTGGGAGTCGACCTCGAGGCTCGACGACTGCAGCGCGGATGTCAGGTGCGGAACGTTCTTCAGTCCGTTCGCCATCTTTACGACCGCGGCCGTGTTCGTGGTGGTGTACTTCAGAAGTGCCCAGGCCAGCTCCGGGTTCTTCGAACCCTTGGCGATACCGGCGATGTTTCCGGTGATGTACCCGCCGCCGTAGAGGTCGGTGTGGTCATCCGCCGTCGGGAACGGTGCCGTTCCGTACTGCAGTTTCGGTGCCTGGTCGGCGATGAACGCGGTGCGCCACTCGCCGTCCATGTTCATTGCGAGCTTGCCCTTCTGGAATGCGTTCGCGGCCGAGAACTCCTGTCCGGCGGCGGCATCGAATGCCTTCAGCTTGGCGTATCCGATTTTCTGCACGAAAGCGGTCTGCCACTTGATGAGCTCGGTCCATCCGGGGTCGGAGGAGATGACCGACTTGTCCTTCGAGTTGAGCCACTGGGCGCCCGTCGCGGGAGCGTAATGCGCGGCGGCGTTTTCGTAGAAGCCCATCACGGGATCGAAGCCAAGGGTCTTGATCGACCCGTCCGGGTTGTAGGTCGTCAGCTTAAGCGCATCCGATTCCAGCTCGCTCAGTGTCTTGGGCGGGCTGGTGATGCCGGCCGCGGTGAGCAGGTTGGTGTTGTAGTAAAGGGCGTAGTCATCCGACAGCGCCGGCATGGCGCAGCGCTTGCCCTTGTACTCGGTATAGCTCTTGGTCACCGGCGTCAGGTCGCTGACGTTGACATGGTCGCGCTTGATGTACGGCGTGAGGTCGCGGAAAGCACCGCTCGAGCAGAATGCTCCGACGATGTCGGTCGAATACGAGATGCCGACATCGACGTTGTTTCCAGCGGAAATCGCCTGCTGGAGCTTGGTGTCGTCCTGCCCCGAGTGCACGATGACGTGAACTCCCGGGTGCAGCTTCTCGAAGTTGTTGACGACGCTCTGGATGACCTTGGCTTCTCGGTCGGTGAAGAAGTGCCACAGCGACACGGTCCCGCTGAGTTTTGTCGGAGCGGTCTTGTCAATGGTCGTGTTGCCGCCGGTGCTGCAACCGCTCAGGGCGATGGTCGCCGCGGTCGCGAGCGCAGCGGCGCCGAACAGCTGGCGACGCAGGCGCCCCAACCGGCCGACGTGGGAGTTGCTTTTCATGACTGCTGATCCTCTCTTGGTGCTACTTGGCTGAGGTGGTGCTATTTGAGTGGCTGGGTCCGATTGGCTTCATGAGACGAGCGAGTTCACGTCGCGGTGGAGCCGGGCGCGGATCTCGCTGAGCAGGAGTTCGCGGGCGCCGGCAAGGACCGGATGCTCGTTCACGGCCGTCGCGACGACGGATGGTCGCCAACGCGATCGTTCGCGCACCTGGGTTTCGACGAGGCTGGCCAGAGTCGACCCGCCCGCGGAACCGGTTGGCCCGCCGAGGACGACGACATCCGGATCGAGCACGGCAAGTACGGGAAGGACGCCGAGCGCAATGCGCGGGGCAAGTTCTTCGAGCGCTGGCCTGTTGTTTGCGATCCCGACGAGCAGGCGCTCGAGGCTGTCGCCGACTGCTCCGTGTGCCCTGGCGATGGCGGCGACCGCGTCCCCGCCGATCAGGTCGGTGAGATCGTTTGCGTCCGGGGCAAGAGCGGCAGCCTCGCGCGGGACCGAGAGGTAGCCGATTTCGCCCGCGCCGCCCGATGCCCCGCGATGGACGGATCCACCAAGATCCACGGAAACGCCCAGGCCGTCGCCCATCCAGAGCAGGGCAAAGCTGGTCGCATCCGCGGTGGCGCCGACGGCTCGTTCGGCGACTGCTGCGAGATTCACGTCGTTGTCGAGCAGGACGTCCACGTTGAGGGCGGACTCGATTCGGGCACGAGCGCCGACTTCGGGCCAGCCGGGAAGCGTGTCGGTGAAGGACAGGCGTTCGCCGCCCTCGGATGTCGCCGCCTGCACGCCGACGCACACGATTCGCACGCTCTCCGGATCGATGCCGGCGCCGTCAGCAGCTGCATTCAATGCCCCGCGCACGTCGCTTTCGGGTGACCGATCGTGCGCGGGCAGCTTGGTCTCGACCCTCGGATGCGGCGCTCCGCTGGCATCGACGATCGTCGCGGTCGTCGTGGACGCACTGATGTCGATGGCGACTCCGCGCATCCGGTCGTCGCGCACGCCGTACAGAACGGCGTTCGGGCCGCGTCCGTTGGATGCTTCGCCGACGACGGAAATGAGACCGGCGCTTTCGAGACGGGTGACCATTTGTGCGGCCGTGGGCTTGGACAAGCCGGAGAGCTCGCCGATTCGATTGCGCGTGAGCGGGCCGTGTTCGAGCAGCAGCGACAGGGCGACGCGATCGTTGCGCGCGCGCAGCCAACCGGGGGTACCCGGCGTGGTCGTCGTCGACATGCGCGCTCCTTCTCGGCGGCTTCGCGAGCGATTGGCTCGCGATGGAAGGAATGTATCAGGAAAGTTTCTTTATAGAAACTCCTGATGGAATAAATTCAACTTTCATGGTCGAGTAGCCCCGCGCAGCTAGGCGAATCGAGACCACCCGGGCCCGTGCCGGCTAGCTCGAGTCCAGTTCTCCACAACACGTGCTGAACCGAGGCCATCAACAACACTATTTCGAGCGAACCGGCTAACCGCTTCGTGTACCTCCGCGACCTCGTAAACCCCGCCGACGCGGCATAGCCGCACCTCACGCCAGAATGCGCGCACCCGCGAAGATCAACACAACGACATCGATCATCGCGGCCAGGATAATGAGCCGGAAATGCAGCCTCGTCGAACGCCTGATCAACGCCACGCCGATGGCCGCGATCACAATCGTTAGCGAAAGGCCAATGTCCGCGGGCAGAAAACGGATCCCGCCGGCATTGAAGAATTCCAGAACGGATGCCCCCAGGAGCACCGCATATGTGATCCCGCTCGACCACCGACGACCAAGGTGCTGCGGAAGGCCGCTGATTCCCGTGGCTTCGTCATCCTCGAAGTCGGGCAAGGTATTCGCGAAGTGCCCGGCCACGCCCAGCAATCCGCCCACCCCCAGCGCCCATAGGGCAGGCTCGGCCGGCATCGGCCGGGCGAGGGTCACGATCGCGGGAAGTGAACCGAAGCTGAGGATGTAGGGGACGACCGAGAACACGGTCTTCTTGAGACCGAGGTTGTAGGCCCACGCGAGCGCGATCGCAACGATCAACACCAGGCCGGATTCCCATCCGAGCGGCAGCGAAAGAAAGGCCATGATTCCTGCGCTGATCCACGCCGCGGCCCGAACGGCCCCGACGCTGATCCGGCCGATAGCCACGGGCTTGTCTGTGCGACCGACGGCTCGGTCGCGTTCCGCGTCGATCCAGTCGTTCGACAGGCCGACCGACAGCTGGCCAGCAAACATTGCCAGTCCGACGAAGACGATTCGGAGCGCGTCAAGACCCGCCCCGAAGCCGAGCGCCGCAGTAATGAGAGTTACCGCGATTGATGGTCCAGGATGCGAAGATCGCAGAAGCGCCAGCAATTTACCGGGATTCTGAGCCGTCTCCGCCGACATCTGGCCAGTGTATCCCCGCGATCTTGCAAGAAATTGCGATCATTTGCGTAGAATTGCGGCCATGTCGCAGAGACTCGCCGAGGTTGCTCGCAAGGTTGGTGTCAGTGAAGCCACGGTCAGCCGCGTTCTCAACGAGAAACCCGGTGTGTCCCAGGCCACACGCACGGCCGTACTCACCGCTCTGGATGTGCTCGGGTATGAGCGACCCACCAAGCTCCGCGGTGAGCGCGCGCGCCTAGTCGGGCTGTTCCTGCCGGAGTTGCAGAACCCGATTTTCCCGGCATTTGGCGAGGTTCTTGGCGGCGGACTCGCGCAAAACGGCTACACGCCAGTGCTGTGCACGCAAACCGTCGGCGGGATCTCCGAAGCGGACTACGTCGACCTCCTCCTGCAGCAGCAGGTCTCGGGTGTCGTCTTCGTCGGCGGCCAGTACAGCCAGGAGAGCTCCAGCCACGATCACTACGCGCGACTCAACGACCTGAAGCTCCCGACCGTCCTGGTCAACGCGTCGATCTCCAAGCTGGGCTTTGCGACGGTGTCAACCGATGACTCGGTCGCAATCCAGCAAGCCTGGAGTCATCTCATCCAGCTCGGCCATTCGCGCATCGGTCTGGTGCTCGGACCCAGCGATCACGTGCCATCGCAGCGCAAGCTGGCAGCAGCCCGCGCCATTGCGGGAGATGCGCTTCCGCCAGAATTCATCGCGAATTCGCACTATTCGCTCGAGGCGGGTCAGGCGGCGGCGACTCGTCTGCTCGGTTCCGGCGTGACTGCGATGATCTGCGCGTCCGATCCCATCGCGCTGGGCGCAGTGCGGGCAGTTCGTCGCGCCGGACTGCGAGTACCCGAGGACGTGTCGGTAATCGGTTATGACGATTCCGCGCTGATGAACTGTGTCGAGCCGCCGCTGACAACCGTGCGGCAACCGATCGAGACGATGGGTCGGATGGTCATCGAGCTGCTCGTGAGCCAGATCAACGGAACGGCCACCGCCCCCGACGAGTTCCTGTTCGAGCCGGAGCTCGTGGTTCGCGGTTCGACGGGTCCGGTCGCGGCGTAGGCGGTCGCGATCGTCGAGTCAGCCTTACGGAATGTGAGCAAGTCGCCGCAATTCATTGCAACTTACTTACTATTTGTTTAGTTCTTGCATCATTCTGTCAAGTTCGCTACATTCTGACCAACCTGCTGCGTTAGCTAGAACGCGGCTTCGATCAGAATTGAGCCCCAGTGGACACTGCTGTCCTCAAGCAAGGACCCGCCGGTACCCAGACGGATCCGAAGTCGGTACTGGTCGCGCCCAGCACGACCGATCCGCTCTGGTGGCGCAGCGCTGTCATCTACCAGATCTACATCCGCAGCTTCGCGGACGGTAACGGCGATGGCACTGGAGACCTTGCTGGCGTGCGTTCACACCTCGGATACCTGCGCGACCTTGGCGTCGACGCGATCTGGTTCACACCGTGGTATCCGTCTCCGCTCGCCGACGGCGGCTACGACGTCGAGAACTACTTCGAAATTCATCCTTCGTTCGGTGACCTCGAACAAGCCGAGGCTCTGATCCGCGAGGCGCTTGCGCTCGGCATCCGCACGATCATCGACATCGTTCCCAACCACATCTCGTACAAGCACCCCTGGTTCCAGGCGGCGCTGAAGGCTGGCCCCGGCTCTCCCGAGCGCGAACGCTTCTGGTTCCGCCCGGGCCAGGGACCGAACGGCGA
>DATAXD010000002.1:0-63918 GCA_036266835.1 Galbitalea sp.
AGCCTTTCGCCGCCCCTCAGCCACGTCATGCCGGGCGAAGTCAGCGACTCGGGGCACAATTGCTTGCGTGAGTCTCGCGCATCCAACCCTCGACCTGTGGGAAGAGCCGCCGCCGGATCACCGCAACCGCATCGTCGCGAACTCGGACAACCGGATCGCGTGGCTTCGTGCTCGCAGCCGGGGTGTGACGGCGACTGATGTTGCGCGGCTCTCGAGCATCCGAGCTCTGCAGGCGGTTGCGCTCGAGAAGCTTTCCGGCACGGGCTTCGGCGGAAACGCGTTCACGGATCATGGTCGCGCCCGCGAGCCCGAGATCGCTCGCTGGGTTCTGGCCAACCACGGCATCGCGCCGAGCTCCGATCTTTATCACGCACACGGGCAGCCGCTTCATCTTGCAACCCCGGATGGTGTGGCCGTGCGCGGATCGAGCGTCGTGCTCGCCGAGATCAAGACGACCTCACATCCGTGGCGCGGCATCCCGCGCAGCTACCTGCGGCAGGTCTGGTGGCAGCAGTACGTGCTCGGCGCCGATCGGACGCTGGTCGTCTGGGAAGAGCACACCGACTTCGTGCCCGTCGCTCCGGAACCCCAAGTGCGCTGGGTCGACCGGGACGACAACGAGATTCACGTGCTCGTCGGACTCGCCAATCGGCTGCTGGATTTGATGTCTCCGGATGGGGCCACCCGACCCTGACCGCGAATCCTGCCAGCCGCGATCACGATCCCATAGACCACGACCCAGGCGATGGCGAGAGTGGTCGCGGTGAGTTCAGCGTTCGCGCCGATGTTGGTGTCGAGCCGCGCGAGGGACAGGATGCCGCCGATGCCCGAAATCACTCCGACCGCGATCGCCATGCTCAGCGAGAAGCCGCGCAGCACCCGGTGGTGCTCGGCGAAGGAGCACTGCAGCATTGCCCAGCAGGCCAGCAGGAATGCGAGCACGGCGCACGTGATGTGAGTAAAGTCCTGCGCGTCGAACGGCGAAAGAGTCGGCAGCGGACACAGGTACCGACAGGTCACCTGGGATGCGACGAGGAAGAACCCGCAGGAGATCCAGATCGAAACCGCCGGCGTCCACAGTGCGAGCACTCGCAACCGAGCGCGGATGTCCTTGCCGGCGAACGCGATCAGGCTTCCGCCCGCGACGATCAAGAGCAGGGCGACTTCGAACATCCGCGCAGTCGGAACGCCGGTCGCACCGAGCTCGCTCACATACACGCCGGCTCCGGGGATGTCGACGTAGGAGACCCGGGCGATCCAGATGAGCACGAGCGCCGTCGATACGAGGGCGGCCCCGAGGATCGATGCGACGACATCGATCACATCGCGGCGGGTCATGCCGCCGAACACTTCATAAGGTCTGTGTGCCCTTCGACCGCCGCGAGACCCAAATCGCTCCCGCGCCGGTCGCGAGGACGACTCCGGCAATCAGCACAACGTAAAAAGCCACCGAGAAGTAGCCCTCGTGGGCGAGCGACGGGTCGAGGAACGGATACGGGTAGAAGGCGCGGCCCTTGTTGTTGGAGACGGTGAACGGCGCCCGGATAAGCGTGTACGCAACCCAAGCGATCGGGAAAATCACGATGGCACGAAGCGTCCGCCAGTTGAGTGGCACGCGGCCGGGCGCGATGAACCAGTCGAGCACCAGGTAGGCACAGGCGACGACGTGCAGCACCTCGTTCGACCATTCGACTGTCGTGCCCTGCGGAAGCTCCACACCTCGCAGCAGCAGGTTGTACACGACGCCGGTCACCGCCATGTAGGTGACGACGATGACGCGAAACACCGTGTACCAGTGCGGATCGGCCTTCCGGGCGAAGGCGAAGATCGCGCCCATCAGCAAGACGACGATCGTCGCCACGTTGGAGTCGATCGTGAAGAAACTGAAGAAGTTCGTGATGCCGAAAGCGACGCTGCGGCCGGTCTCATTCCAGTTGCCGATGCTGCGCTCCAGCTGGGCGACGATCGCCGCCACTACGAGCGCCGCGACGATCACGCGCAACACCGCGACGACAAGCCGATAGGCACCACTCTTCACGCTCTACGATCCCCTCGCGTCACTACCCAAGATCCTCTAGCATCACTACCCAAGATCTCCTCGCACCGACATCCGATGCCTCATGCTACCGATCGGGTGGCTGACCACCGCGTTGTGCAGGAGTTTTGGGGCCGGATGCGCGGAAATCCGGGGAGCCTTGTGGTGCGGCACCCTGGATTTCCTGCAGAACGCTGGTGGTCGGGCTGACTTAAAGAGCGGCGATCTACAGGGCGTTGACATCCAGCGGGATGCCCGGGCCGAAGGTCGTCGACACGGTGCCCTTCGTGATGTACCGGCCCTTGGAGCTGGACGGCTTCGCACGAACGACCTCGTCGAGGGCCGCCTTGATGTTGTCCGACAGCTGCTCCGACGTGAAGCCCGCCTTGCCGACCACGAAGTGCACGTTGGAGTGCTTGTCGACGCGAAACTCGATCTTGCCGCCCTTGATGTCGGAAACGGCCTTGGCAACATCCGTCGTCACCGTTCCAGTTTTCGGGTTCGGCATGAGTCCACGCGGACCGAGCACCTTGCCGAGTCGACCGACCTGACCCATGAGCTCCGGGGTCGAGACCGCGGAGTCGAATGCCGTGTAGCCGCCGGCGACCTTGTCGATGAGTTCTGTGCCACCGACCTCATCCGCGCCCGCAGCAATCGCTGCCTCGGCGGCCGGGCCGGTCGCGAACACGAGAACGCGAGCCGTCTTACCGGTTCCGTGCGGCAGGATGACCGTGCCGCGGACCATCTGGTCGGCCTTGCGAGGGTCAACGCCCAGCTTCAGGGCGACCTCGACGGTCGAGTCGAACTTCTTCGATCCGGTTTCCTTTGCAACTGCGACGGCCTCGGACGGGCTGTAGAGCTTGCCGACCTCGATCTTCTCCGCAGCGGCGCGGTAGGCCTTCGATTTCGTAGGCATTATGCGTCCACCGTGATTCCCATTGAGCGGGCCGTGCCCTCGATGATCTTCATTGCGGCCTCGACGTCGTTCGCGTTCAGGTCGACCTGCTTCTGCTCGGCGATCGAGCGAACCTGGTCCCTGGTGAGCTTCGCGACCTTGACGGTGTGCGGAGTCGACGACCCCTTCTGCACTCCGGCGGCCTTCTTGATGAGTTCCGCGGCCGGCGGCGTCTTGAGGATGAACGTGAACGAACGGTCCTCGTAGACGGTGATCTCAACCGGGATGACGTTTCCGCGCTGCGACTCGGTCGCCGCGTTGTACGCCTTGCAGAATTCCATGATGTTGACGCCGTGCTGTCCCAGCGCCGGGCCGATTGGCGGGGCGGGGTTGGCGGCGCCGGCCTGGATCTGAAGCTTGATCAGACCCGTGACCTTCTTTTTCGGTGCCATTGTTTTCTCTTTTCATTTCGTGCCGTCCGGAGACGACGCTCCCAGCATCCGAATGGATGTGGTGACCTGTTACAAACCCGCCCACTCTAGCCGATTCGTGGCGCGACCGCGCTCGTGCCGCGAAGCGGACGACGGGCGCCGCAGGGGCGGCGCGCCAGATTACAGCTTCGTGACCTGTTCGAAGCTCAACTCGACCGGAGTCTCGCGCTCGAACAGCGAGACGAGGACGGTGAGCTTGCCACTCTCCGGCTTGATTTCGCTGATCGAACCGGGAAGGCCCGCAAACGAACCCTCCTTGATCGTGATGGTCTCGCCGATCTCGAAGTCGACTTCGGCCGGGATGATGCGCGCGGCGGTCTTGCCCTTGCCGCCGGCCGTCTTGCTGGTGGGCGCCTCGACGATTTGGACGAGGCTCTTCAGCATGTTGAAGGCTTCCTCGAATCGCAGCGGCGTCGGGTTGTGCGAGTTGCCCACGAAACCCGTGACACCCGGAGTGTGACGAACCACTGACCAGCTATCTTCGTTCAGGTCCATGTTCACGAGCACGTAGCCGGGAATGCGAACGCGGTTCACCAGCTTGCGCTGTCCGTTCTTGATCTCGACGACATCCTCCATCGGCACCTCGACCTGGAAGACGTAGTCCTCCATAGCCATCGACACGCGGCGGTTCTCGATGTTCTGCTTGACGCGCTTTTCGAAACCCGCGTAGGAGTGGATGACGTACCACTTGCCCGGCTTGGAACGCAGTTCAACTCGGAACGCCTCGTAGGGGTCGGCTTCCGGAGCGCCATCATCCGGCTCTGGACCGTCATATGGCGTGACCCCTTCGGCGTCGCTGGCAGCCTCGACCTGCTCCTCGAACTCTTCCTCGTCCTCGGCAGCCAGGAACGCCGCCTGGGCATCCTCCGAGGTCTCGACCTCGAGTGCCTCGTCGACGACCGCATCCGCTTCGGGATCCAGGGCGGCATCGAGTGCCTCGAGAAGCCCGGCGAGGTCGCCGTCGGAGTCGTCATCGCCACCCTCGACGTGCACGGCTACCTGCTCGGCGGCGTTCTCGGATGCGTCGTCTCGCTCGAGGGTGTTGCCCTCCTGGGCCTCGTCCTCTTCGGATGACTGCTCAGCGGCCGTACCGAGTTCAATGTCCCGGCGGTCAGACTCTGACACGTAAATCTCACTTCTGTGTTGATGAATACAAACTCTGTAGGTGGTACAAGTGGAACCGGCAACGCCGGATGCAGAGGGCACAACTCGTCCGTGTGCCCGATGGCTTAGCTGGCTGGTGCCCCGAACAGCCAGTTGACGAGGAACGAGAAGCCCTCGTCGAGGCCGTAAACCAGCGCCATCATGATGCAGACGAAAACGAGAACGACTCCCGTGTACCCGAAGAGCTCTCGACGCGTCGGGGTGACGACCTTGCGAAGCTCGATGAATACCTGGCTGATGAACAGGGCAATGCGTGCGAACGGGCCACGCCTCTCGGCGCGCTCCTTTCGCGCGTTCGCGACGATGTCCTCACTGGGCTCGTCGATCACTTTGCGTGCCACACTCACAACCCTTCGTTCACAGCATTTTCGTTTAACAGCACTTCGTTTAACAGCACTTCGTTTAACAGCACTTCGTTCAACAGCTTGCAGGGCGGACAGGACTTGAACCTGCAACCTGCGGTTTTGGAGACCGCTGCTCTACCAATTGAGCCACCGCCCTATGCATGGCCCGCGATCCGCGCAGAGCAATTGCATTGGAGCTTGCGTCCGCCAAACCGCGCGCTTTGTTTCCGGGCACGCAAAAGCTTGGCAGATTTCAACTACCAATGACCAGTGTACGGCATCCGAAAGGGGGGCAAAGATTTCGGACGGGGCCGCGTCATAGATGCGGATGCGGCCCGTCTCTTGTTACAAGCACGCAGTATCACCTACCCGCGGGCCCTAACCAGACTCGCGGTGTAACCACAAAGGAACAACCACACGCACTACCGAATTGGCGTAGCGAAGCTCAGATCAGGCTTAGTCGCTCGTCTCAACAGCGTTTAGTTGAGTGGTCGACGCCGACCCGATTGAAGCTTCCTACCCCACCAATGGATCAGGAAGGTACCCGCATGTTGACTGCAGCCCGCAGCAGCCTGGCGCCGTTTCCGCGTGCACCGCGCGATCTCTCTCGTCTCTCATCTAAAGCCTCCGCATCCGCGGGCTTTGCAACCTCCGGCTCCTCATCCTCGGGTCCAGCCGACTCGCGCGAAACGGCTGCATCCAGCAGTCGGACGCAGGCATGGCCGGCCAAGTTCCTCGCACTATTGGCAGCGGGTGCCTATCTGGTGCGGGAAGGTTATCGGCGGAACGGTCGTCGCCAGATCCCTTAGACGACCGACGCACCGGTAACCTCGGTGGCCGGGCCGATCCACCCCAGAGGGATCGGCCGGCCACCGCTCTCTTTCCCTCGCGAGTCCGGAGTTGTGGTCGTTCTCACGCTCTGGGAACGACCACAACTCCGGACTCGGCAGGGGGGTGTGGATGGGTGGGCCGTCGAAGAGGCCGGGTCGGGCAAGCTCGGGTGGATGAAACGGCCGAGCCCCCTGCCCGAAGCCCTCGAAGCGCGGCCGTTCTCGGCCGCCCAGGCCATCGACGCGGGGGTGGGGCGCGGTCGACTTCGGGCAGGCGATCTCGAGCATCCGTTTCGCGGTGTCTACGTGCCGGCCACGACACCCAACGACGTCGCATCGCGCTGCCTCGCGCTCGCACATCGTTTGCCCGATAACGCGTTCTTCACCTCGATTACCGCCGCAGCCCTGTGGGGCGTTCCGCTTCCATGGCGTCACGAGAGCTCCAAGATGCTGCACGTGGGCGTCCCCGCGCCGTACGAACCGCCGAGCGGTCGGGGCATCGCGGGTCACATGCTTGAGCTGGACGACGGGGACGTCATCCACAAGAACGGACTCCTCGTCGCCTCACCGGAAATCAGTTGGTGCCAGCTCGCGACGTCCCTTTCGCTGCAGGAGCTGGTGGCCGCTGGCGACCATCTCATCCACTGGCGTGCCCCAATCACGACTCTCGACCAGCTCGGGAAAGCGGTCAAGGGATGGCACGGGCGCCGCGGAGTGCTCAAACTGAGGCGCGCACTCGATCACCTGAGTGATCGGTCGGAGTCGCCCCAGGAGTCTGCCCTACGAGTCATCCTGGTCGAAGCCGGCTTTGCAGGGCTCGAGGTGAACTATTGGATACGAACCTCCGGCGGACACCGCTACCGCGCCGACCTCGCCTTTCCCGCCCGGAAACTCATCATCGAGTACCAGAGCGCGTTTCACGAGGATCCGACGCGGTTTCGCGCTGACATGACGCGCGTGTCGCGGCTCGAAGCCGACGAGTGGAAGGTGACGCTGATCAACAAGGATGACCTCGGCGATCGTGCAGAACTGGTCGCTCGCATCGGTCGTATCCTCCGCTCTCGCCCCCATTTCTAGCCCGAGTCCGGAGTTGTGGTCGCTCCCGCGCGCTGAGATCGACCACAACTCCGGACTCGGGGTCAACCGGGTGGTGGATGCGGGGGTCGGCCGGTGGATCGCTGTGCGATCCGCCACGGCACCACCACGATGTAACTATGACAACACGTGACACGGCGGTCGTGAGCGTTCGCGACCTGCGCAAAACGTACGGATCCTTCGTCGCCCTCGATGGGGTGAGCTTCGATATCGAGCGGGGCGAAACCTTCGCGCTGCTCGGCCCCAATGGCGCCGGCAAGAGCTCGACTATCGAGATCCTGGAGGGCTACCGCGACCGCACGGGCGGCGACGCGAGCGTGCTGGGCGTCGACCCTCACCACGGCGGGGTCGCCTGGAAGGCGCGCCTGGGCATCGTGCTCCAAGACACCGCCGAAACGGGCGACGTCACGGTGTACGAGCAGCTGAGTGCCTTCGCGAGCTACTACGCCAACCCCCGAAACGTCGACGAAGTCATTGCGTCCGTCGGTCTCGAAGAGAAGTCGAAGACGCTCATCCGCAAGTTATCCGGCGGCCAGCGTCGCCGAGTGGATGTTGCCCTCGGCATCGTCGGACGACCCGAGCTGCTGTTCCTGGACGAACCGACCACGGGCTTTGACCCCGAGGCTCGCCGCAACTTCTGGGACCTGGTGCGCGCGCTCAAGTCCGAAGGCACCACGATCCTCCTCACGACTCACTACCTCGACGAGGCGGCGCAGCTGAGTGACCGTGCCGGCATCATTGCGGGCGGCAAACTCATCGAACTCGGCGACATCAACGAGATCGGCGGTGCGGATGCCCGCATCCCGATTGTGCGGTGGGTAGACGCGAATGGCCCGCAGGAACGCAGGACCGAGGAACCGGGAGAAGTGGTTGCCCAGCTCATGAAGTCAGGCAAGGAGCCCAAGAATCTCGAAATCGTGCGACCGAGTCTCGAGGATGTTTACCTCGAGCTCGTCTCTGCATACGAACAGAAGACCGAAGAGAAGGAGCTCGTTCGATGACCGCAACGACTGCCGTGACAACGCCGACGGCGGGATCCCTGCCATTCGGCCGGACCATCCGACTGGGCTTCGGCCGCATCCGCTACGAGCTCAAGGGCTACTTTCGCCGCGGAGACACCGTCTTCTTCACCTTCCTGTTTCCGCTGGTGTTCCTTACCATCTTCTCGGTCGCCTTCAGCAAGGGGAACTTCGGCCGGGATGCCAGCGGCCACGTCGTAACCGCCGCCGAGTACTACCTGCCCGCGATGCTCGCCGCCGGGCTGCTCCTGAGCGGCCTGCAGAACATGGCGATCGACATTGCGGGCGAGAAGAGCGATGGCACGCTCAAGCGCCTCGGGGGCTCGCCGCTGCCGGTCTTCAGTTATTTCATCGGCAAGATCGGGCAGGTCCTCGTCACCGGGTTCCTGCAGGCGGCACTCCTGATCGTGGCGGCCGCCCTGTTCTTCGGCGTGAAGCTTCCGACCCAGGCGTCCAGCTGGGAGACCTTCGCGTGGGTATTCCTGCTCGGCGTTACCACCTGCGCGATCCTGGGTATCGCCCTGAGCGCCCTGCCACGCAGCGGTCGCAGCGCAACGGCCGTGATCATCCCCATCACCCTCATCCTGCAGTTCATCTCGGGTGTGTACCTGCAGTTCTCGATCCTGCCGACCTGGCTGCAGAACGTGGCGAGCGTGTTCCCGCTCAAGTGGCTCGCGCAGGGGATGCGATCCGTGTTCCTTCCGGACAGCTTCAAGGTCCTGGAGCCGGGCCATTCGTGGGATCACAGCGGCGTCGTCATCGCCACGCTCATCTGGCTGGTGGTAGGGCTTGTCCTCTGCCGCGTGACATTCCGCTGGATTCGCAAGGATAGTTAGAGCATGAAGAAGCTGCTCTGGTGGCACGTCGCGGTTCTGGGAACCGCGGGCGTGCTCTCAGCGCTGCTGATCCTCGAGGACCAATCGCTGGTCGCAACCGTTGGTGCGTTCTGTTCGATCGCCCTTTTCATTGCCGCCTGGTTCGTGTTCGGACGCAAGGCGGAGACGGATCGACGGTACGCGATCGCTCTGATCGCTGCGACAGTCGTGGCAGCTGGGGTGGGCGCGGGTTTCACTCCGGCGATGGCCATCCTGCAGACTGTCGCATTTCCACTCATCTGGTTCTTCGCGGGTGAGCTGCGTACGGCGCTCATCGGCAACATCCTGCTTGCGGTGGGAGTCGGCGTCGGATTCCTGTTCAGTCTCGGAACGACGACCGAGAACCTCGAGCAGACGGCGATCACGGTTGCCCTTTCGCTCGGGCTCAGTCTGGCGCTTGGCCTCTGGTTCACACGCGTATACGACCAGGTCAACGAGCGCCAGCGGCTCATCGATGAGCTGACGGCGGCACAGAAGGAACTCGCGGCTCTGAGTCGCGACGCGGGCATCTCCGACGAGCGCGAACGCCTCGCCCGTGAAATCCACGACACGATCGCCCAGGACCTCACCGGGCTCGTACTGACGGCCCAGCGTGGCCGCCGCGAACTCGCGAAGGGCAACTCCGCCGCAGTTGAGAAGCAACTCGCGATCCTCGAAGAGAACGCCCGGCACGCCCTGATCGAGACCCGCGCGCTCGTCGCATCCGGTGCAGCGGTCGGGGTGGATGGCGGCGGGCTTGCGCTTGCGCTGCGCAGGCTCGCCGAGCGGTTCGAGCGTGAGACAGGCATCGTGGTAACGGTGTCTGCAGATGAGTCGGCCACGGCCGACCGCGATGCCGAGGTCGTTCTCCTTCGCTGCGCCCAGGAGGCGCTGGCGAACGTCCGTAAGCACTCATCCGCCGGCACAGCGGCCGTCGCACTGAGCGCGCACGATGGCGAAATCGACCTCAAGATTTCGGATGACGGTGCCGGATTTGATCCCGCGAAGCCGTCGAGCGGATTCGGGCTCACCGGCCTGCGCGAACGGCTCGCGCTGGTGCGCGGAACTCTCGCCGTCAATGCGGAACCCGGCGGGGGCACCACACTCGTGGCGACCCTGCCGCGCAGCGCGCAGCTGCCGGGCAGCGCGGAGCTCCTGGGCAGCACTGAGCGGATCGCATGATCCGCGTCGTGGTCGCGGATGATCATCCGATTGTGAGAAGCGGCATCGTCGCCCTGCTGCAGACAGCAGAGGACATCGAGGTCGTGGGAGAGGCCAGCACCGGCGACGAGGCGATCGAGCTCGCGCTCGACCTGGTTCCGGACGTCGTCCTCACCGACCTGCGCATGCCCGGCGTCAACGGCGACGAGGCGACGGCGCGCATTCTCGCCCAGCGACCGACCGTGCGGGTGCTCATCCTCACCACGTACGAGTCGGATGACAGCATCCTCACCGCGATCGAGGCGGGCGCCAGCGGCTACCTCCTGAAGGCGGCGCCGCAGGACGAGATTCTCGCCGGCGTGCGCGCGGTCGCTCGCGGCGAAGTTGCGCTCGCGCCGCGCATTGCGGCGCTCCTCGTGCAGCGCCTCAAGACGCCATCCCCGTCGCTCAGCCCGCGCGAGAAGCAGGTGCTCGCGCTCGTCGCCGAGGGGCAAAGCAATCCGCAGATCGCCGCCACTCTCTTCGTGGGCGAGGCGACCGTCAAGACGCACCTGCTGCACGTCTTCGAGAAGCTGGGCGTCAGCGACCGCACTCGCGCCGTGACGCGGGCGATGGAGCTCGGCCTGCTCTAGCTCGCCCTCGCGACCTTCTGCTCGTTCGGCCGAATGCCGTCGAGCGCCGCGGTGATGTCCTCCGACAGATCCTCGACGTTCTCGAGGCCGATCGACAGCCGCACCATGCCGCCGCCCGGCTTGGCGTGGGCGGCCACCGGTCGGTGGGTGAGGGATGCCGGATGCTGGGCCAGCGAGTCGATGCCGCCGAGCGACACGGCGTGGGTGACGAGTCGCAACCCCTCGATGAACCCAGTCGCGTTGTCGTAGCCGCCGACGATGTCGAGCGTGATGAGCGAGCCGGGCCCCTCGATCTGCCGACCGAGCAGACCCTGCGGGTCCTGTCCGGGAAGTCCGGGATAGTGCACCTGCTCGACCATCGGATGTGTCGTCAGGCGCCTGGCCAGCTCGGCCGCGGTGTCCTGCTGCGCCCGCACGCGCACCGGCATCGTGCGGATGCCGCGGTGCATCAGATAGGCCTCGAACGGACCGAGCAGCCCGCCGGTCAACGCGCGCACCTGGCGCAGACGGGTCATCCACTCGCGGTTGGTCGCGACGATTCCGCCCATCGCATCGCCGTGCCCGCCGATGTACTTGGTCGCGCTGTGCATGACCAGCGTCGCGCCGTGCTCGATCGGTCGCTGCAGAACGGGCGTGGCAAAGGTGTTGTCGACTAGGACGGGCACGTCGCCCGCCTGATCGGCGACCTTGCGGATGTCCAGCATCGCCAGCGTCGGATTGGCGGGCGTCTCGATGATGACCAGCCCGGTATCCGGACGGATGGCCGCCGCAACGCCATCCTCGGTGACCCAGGTGATCTCGGTACCGAGCAGACCGTTGTCGAGCACGTGATCCGTGCCCCCGTAGATCGGTCGAATCGCGACGATATGCGGCTTCCCCGCCGAAACCGTCGCGATGAGGACGGCCGCGAGCGCCGCCATTCCCGACGCGAACGCGACTGCGCCCTCGGCGAGCTCGAGAGAAGCCAGCGCGTCCTCGAAGCGCGCGACGCCGGGCTGCCACAGCCGGCGATATACGGCGGACGCACCGGCAACGAGGTCTCCGCCGGTGGCGAGGTTTTCGTAGGAATCGCCGCCGGATTCGACATCCGGCAGCGGATTCGTCGTCGAGAGGTCAATGGTCGGCACATGGGAGCCGGTTTCGGTCAGACCCTCCATCCCAGCGTGTACGGCACGGGTTTCGATACGGGGTCCTTGAGCAGCCATGCCAACGATCGAAGCAGATTCTGCGGGCGACCGTAAGGCTGAGCGCAGAATCTAGTGCCATTCGGCTCCTGATCAGATATGCTTCGGCAAAAGCCGCTAGGAGTCCGATGCAGTCGCAGCTTCTGTCCCTCGACGAGGTCGACCGTGCGCTGGTTCGGGCGCTGTCACGCAATGCCCGCGCATCCGGAGCAGCCCTGGCTGCCGAGGTCGGGGTCGCGGAGTCCACGGTTTCGTCCAGAATCCGCCGCCTGCAGGCCGAGGGTGAGATCCGCGGATACCGCGTCGACCTCGACTTCGACCGGGTTGCGCCGCTGCAGGCGCTGATCGCGGTGCGGCTGGTCAAGCACGCGCGAGCCGAAGTCGATCGCTTTCGTGAAGCGGCACCGGGATGGCCCGGCGTGCGCTCGCTGTTTCACATGGCCGGCGCCGAAGACTACCTGCTGCACGTCGCCGCATCCAGCGCCACGGACCTCCGCGATTTCGTGCTGAAGTACCTGGCCTCGCACCCGGCGGTCAAGCGCACGCAAACCAACCTCATCTTCGAGCATGCTGAAGGCACCGGCTGGCTAGAGCTGCTGTAGGCGGCGGCGCGGCAGTTACAGCGAGAGCCCGACGAGGATTGGCTCGGCCTGCAACCGAACTCCGAATTCAGCGAACACGCGAGTCTGCACGTAGCGGGCGAGCTCGACGATCTGCTCTGCAGTGGCACCGCCCAGATTTACCAGCGCGAGGGTGTGCACGGAAGAAATCGCCGCGCGCGAACCCGGCAACGAGAATCCGCGCGAGATCCCCGCCTTTTCGATCAGCCAGGCCGCGCTGAGTTTGACCCGGTATTCGCCGGACGCGGCCGGACTCGCCGGCGCCTCGCCCAGCGGAACCGCAACATCCGGCTCCTCCGGCGAGGTCGGCCAGCGCGGGGCGGCCGACGGCAGTGTGCGGGCGAAGTTTTCGCTCACGATCGGATTGGTGAAGAACGATCCGGCGCTACGCGAATTCGGATCATCCGGGTTGAGCAGCATCCCCTTGCTCGCGCGAAGCTCGAGGACGGTCTTGCGAAGCTCATCGATAGGCACCCGGTCGCCGATGCGCACGCCGAGGTTCTCCGCCAGTTGCGCGTATCCGACCGGCTGGCTGAGCGCCTGCCTGCCCGGCGTCGATTCCGAGAGCTCCAGTTCGATCGAGACCACCAGCCCCGCACGTCCCTGCTTCACCAGCGACGTGCGATATCCGAGCCCGAGCTGCGTCGCGGGGATGCGCTCCAGCTCGCCCGACAGGTAGTCGAGGAACTCGATCGCAACGAGGCTTGCCGAGATTTCCTGCCCATACGCCCCGATGTTCTGGATGGGCGCCGCGCCGCTCGAACCCGGAATTCCCGACAGCGCTTCGATTCCCGCCCAGCCGTTGTCGACCGAGAGCGCGACGACCTCGTCCCAGGGTTCGCCCGCCTGGATCCGCAGCCGCACGGTGCGATCCCCGAGATAGGCGGATGGTCGCACCGCCGTGGTCACCGGCGTCAGTCGCTCGACTCCTCGGGTCATGACGCGGATGACCGTCCCGTCGAAGCCATCGTCGGAGATCACCACGTTCGATCCACCACCGAGCAGCAGCCAGTCGTCGCCGCCGGCCCAGATGTCCCGAACCGCGTCGAGAAGCTCTTCGGATGTCGCCGGCGCAACGATCCTTGTCGCATCGCCGCCGACGCCGAGCGTGGTTAGATCGGCGAATCTCATGCGTCAGTCAGCGCGACCCGCACCTGCGCCTTGCCGAGCACAGTCGTCGCTCCGGTGCCGTCGGCGTCAACGGTCACGGTCAGGTCGATGCGCGCCCCGCCGTCCTCCACGGCCCCTACTTTTGCGGCCACGGTGACCTCGGCGCCCTCCGTTGGATCGACAGGCACCGGCCGCGTAAATCGAACCTGGTAGTCGAGGATCGAGCCTGTCGTGCCAAGCCACTCGACCACCGGCTGAACGGCGATGCCCATCGTGAGCATGCCGTGAGCGAGCACGCCGTCGAGACCAACGCTTCGTGCGAAGTCATCCCGGTAGTGGATGGGGTTGAAGTCGCCGGAAGCCCCCGCGTAGCGCACAAGAGTGTCGCGGGTGAGCGAGTAGGTCTTCTCGACGACAACTTCGCCGACGGTCGGCCCGCTCATTCGTCGCCTCGCACGACCAGGGTCGAGATCGCCGTGACGACATGTGCTCCACTCGAGTCCGTAATCACCGTGTCCGCGGTGACCATGCTGTGACCGCCGAGCGATTTGACGCTCGACACCGTGAGCTGGCCGGTGAGCTCGTCACCGGCGACGATAGGACGCGTGTAGCTGAAGCGCTGGTCGCCGTGGACGACCCTCGAGAAGTCGATGTCGGCATCCGGTGCGGCGAGCAGCTGTGCCAGCGATCGCTCCTGGATCACCACGGCGAATGTCGGGGGCGCGACGACATCCGCGAATCCGGCTGCTCGCGCCGCCGCCGGATCAAAGTTGAGCGGGCTGGTCGACAGTACCGCGGATGCGAACTCCCGAACCTTCTCGCGCCCGACGAGATAGGGCTCGGTCTTCGGGAACTGCCGGCCCTGGATTGCGGGATTCACTGGCACCTCGCCAGCTTAGTTAATGCGACGCGGGTCGCTCGGAAGTCGGTGGCGCAATGCGAAACCCCCGGTCGACCGTCATTGGTCGCCGGGGGTTTTGCGATGTTTTTGGCTGCTGAAGCGCTCAGTAGCGCCTACTGGCAGCTATCGCACTGCAGCATGTCCATCGGATCGACGGGAACTGCGTACCCGCCCACCGATTCGTTCTCGTTATCCATGATTACCTCCCAAAATGCCGTTGAGCATCCGCTACTTGAGCATCGGCCCTGCCGTTCATGCCGCGTTCGGCAACGAAAACCAGTGAGAATGCGACTTACGTTTCGTAAGTGACTTCCCACTATATAACCGGAATCACACTCTTGTCATTCCACAAGATGTTGTGGTTTCGGCGTGTCGCGCTCAATTTCAGAATAGGCGCAACCACCGACATTTCAGACTGTCGGTGTGTCCTCTGGCGCCGGTAGGAAGACGCTTGCGACAATGCGGCGCTTGCGGCCTTTGACCGGTGGATTTGCGAACCGCGGCTCAAGCACAGCAACCAGATCGCGGATGAACCCCTCGAATTCCGCGTCCGTCAGCCACATGGCATTCAGGCTGTAGCCGACGCCGTCGCGCGCAAGGTCCGGACTTCCGGACGCCAGATAGCGATCGAAATCGCCAAGGAGCCCGGCAACGAACGCGGTGAATGCCTGGCGGTGCTCGTCCGGCGTCATCGCCGCGGCTTGCGTGGCCCCGATCCGGGCCGCCGCTTGTCGGATTGTGTAGGTGCGCTCGATGCTGCCACGAACCCGACGCTCGGCCACGACCTGCAGCACGCCGGAGTTAGTCAGCAACCCGACATGACGATAGAGGCTTCCCGCCGGCACATCGGGCAACTCGAGCGCGAGTTGCCCGGTGGTCAGTGCTCGATCACCGAGAAACGCCTGGACGATGCGCAGCCGAACCGGATGCAGCAGAAGTTCGAGGCTGGCCACGCGGCTCAGTCTAGGTTACTGTTCACATATTCACTAATATTCACAGTTTTGTGAATCTAGGAACGGAGATAGTCGTGAGGCTGAGAGTTAGCGCATCGCTGACGGGGGCACAGTTGGGCACACTGCCGATCTGGCTGCTCGTCGTTCTCGGGGTAGTCGCGCTGGCCGAGGTGGTTCTTGACGTTGTCGCTCTCGTCGACCTGTATCGCCGACCGGTGACGCAGGTGACCTTTGGGATCAAGTGGGTATGGGTGATCCTGATCATCCTCATCAACCTGATTGGCTCCATCCTGTATCTGGCCATCGGCCGTCAGCGGCCGCCAGCCACACCAGATACGACGCGGGCCGCCGACCGCCGCCCCGACACCGCGGGCATCGCGGATGCGCTCTACGGCCCGCGCGACGACACCAAAGAGCAATGACCGCTGCGATCGCGACGACGGCGCTGACCAAGCGCTATGGCGACCGGCTCGCGCTGGACTCCATGGACCTCGCGGTTGAGGAGGGGTCGATCTTCGGCTTTCTCGGCGCGAACGGAGCCGGTAAGACGACCACCCTTCGGCTCCTCACCGGCATGGCCCGCCCCACCGCCGGCAGTGTGCGGGTGCTCGGACAGGATGTCGCATCCGAGGGCAATCCGGTGCGCGCCGAGATCGGCTTCCTGCCCGACGTGCCCGCCTTCTACGACTGGATGACCGCGGACGAGTTCCTGCGCTTCGCCGGGCGCCTGTTCACGATGAAGGGTTCGCTCCTGCGCGCGCGAATCGACATGCTCCTCGACCTCGCCGGACTTCGCGGGACCACCGCCAGGATCGGCGAATACTCACGTGGAATGAAGCAGCGCCTCGGCATCGCGCAAGCGCTGATTAACGCGCCACGCCTGTTGCTGCTCGATGAGCCCACGAGCGCGCTCGACCCGATGGGGCGCAGGGACGTACTCGACATGGTTGCCTCCCTTCGCGGCCGAACCACCGTCTTCTTCTCGACGCACATCCTCGGTGATGTCGAGCGGGTGTGCGACACGGTCGCGATCCTCGACCATGGCCGCATCGTCGCGGGTGGGCCGATCGACGAGCTCAAGAACAAGTACGGGAAACAGAAGGTCGTCATCCAGGTCACGGATGATGCCGACGGGCTCGCGGAGGACATCCGGAAACGCGCGTGGGCGACATCCGTGACCCGCGGACCTCAGGGTTCGTTCGAGGTCGCAGTGACAGATGTCGACGCCGCGCGCCGTGAGATCCCGGCGATGGTCGCGAGCCGCAAGACGGGACTCGTACTCATGGAGGCAGGCGAAATGGACCTCGAAGAGGTCTTCGTCGAACTGATCGAGGGGGCGAAGGCGTGAACGGCTACCTCGTCTTCGCGGCGAAAGAGGCGAAAGAAATTCTCCGCACCTGGCGAATCTGGGTGCTCCCAGCAATCGTGCTGTTCTTCTCGGTCAGCGGCCCGTTCCTCGCGCGCTACACACCACAGATCGTGGGAGCCGTTGCCGGCGCGCAACTCGGCCATCTCACCCTGCCCCCCGCCACCTATCTCGACTCTTACTCGGGCTGGATCAAGAACCTCTCGCAAATAACGTTGTTCGCGATCATCATCATCTACGGCGGCATCGTGTCCTCCGAGGTGTCGAACGGCACGGCACTTCTAGTGCTGACCAAGCCGCTGTCTCGTGTCGCGTTTGTGGCGGTCAAGGTCGCCGTCAACAGCGCGTTCGTCGCCGTGTTGCTCGGCGTGGGAACCCTGGTCACGTGGGCAATCACCGCCGCAATCTTCGGGAAAGCGCCGTCCGGGCCGCTGTGGTCCGGGGCCCTGGTCTGGCTCGTCCTCGCGATCTTCTACCTCGCGCTGATGACGTTGCTGTCTGTTGCCATCGGTTCAGCGGCGGGAGCGGCCGGCGCCGGCATCGGCGCGTTCGCCCTGCTTTCCGTCGCGGGCATCTGGAAGCCGCTCAGCAACTACTCGCCGGCCGGCCTCGCCGGTCACGCCGCAACCCTCGCCGCCGACACCGCGACATCCTCGGTGTTCTGGCCGGTGCTGACCTCGCTCGCAGGCTCGGTCGTCCTTGCCGGAATCGCCGCGTTGGCGTTTCGGCGCAAAGAGCTCTGACGCGCAGCACCGCGCCTAGCGCGAATCGAGGTGGATGCCCGCGATCATGCACCGCACGGAACCGCCAGCTCGCTCGATGGTCGACACATCGAGCGGAAGTAGCTCACAGTACTGCTCGATCGTTGCGACCTGCTCGGACCTGAGGCTGGCGAGCGCTCGCGTGGATAGCGCCAGAATCCGGGAATTCGAACCTTGAAGCTCGATTGCGTTGCCGGCAAAGTCCCGGATCTGCGCCTCAGTCAGGTCGATGATGTCGCGGCCTGGCGCTTCTAGGCGTTCGCGGACCTGGCCGCGGCGCTTCTCATCCGCGATGGTGGCGAGCCCGACGAGCGCGAAATCGGTCGCGATGCACATCAGCACGTTCGTGTGATAAATCGGCATGCCGGCGCTGTCGGTCGCGTCGAAGGCGATCGGCTCGTAGCCGAAGTTCGTGCAAAACCGCTCCAGCGCGATGGGGTCGGCGCGGTGCGATCGTGCCGTATATGCGACGCGCGTGACGTGATCGAGCACCATCGCCCCGGTGCCCTCGAGGAAAACATCATCGAACTCGAGGCCCGAGTAGTCGATGACATCCTGAACGCGATAGTCGCGCTTCAGCAGCTCGATGACATCCGTGCGCCGTTCGCCGCGACGGCTCGGCGTGAACATCGGATAGATGGCAACGTGACCGCCGGAGTGCGTGGAGAACCAGTTGTTCGGGAAGACGCTGTCGGGCCTCGTGGTCGACTCGTCGTCGAAGAGGTGAACGGTGACTCCCGCCGCCGTCAGCGCGGCAGCGACATCCGTGACCTCGCGATGGGCGGCCGCGGAAACGGCATCGGAGTCCTCGACCGCGGACTGGTCCTGGAACGCGTTGTCGGCGGCGGTTTCCGGGTTGGGGATGAAATGCGACGGTCGGATCATCACCGCGGACGACGGTGCCTGCGCCGACATTTTCACAGTCATTGCGGAATCACAGTCATACCGGGACCGGCGCATTGCTGGTCACGAGGCCGAACAGATCCTTCGGATCATCCGGCTCGACCACCAGATCGACGTTGCCGACAAACGGCGTGCCCGCGATCGACTCTCGCAGGAAGCGCAGGACGGAGAAGTCCTCGATGGCGAATCCGACCGAGTCGAAGACCGTGACATCCGTCGTCGCCGTGCGTCCAGGTGCCTGCCCGACGATGACCTGCCAGAGCTCGGTGATGGGAAAATCGGCCGGCATCTGCTGGATCTCGCCCTCGATACGCGTCTGCGGCGGGTATTCGACGAAGACACGCGCGCGAGCGAGAATCGCGGGATCGAGCTCGGTCTTGCCGGGGCAGTCGCCGCCGATCGCGTTGATGTGCATGCCGGGCTCAACGGCATCCGCGCTGAGCACGATCGCATTCTTCTTATCGGCGGTGCAGGTGGTGACGATGTCCGCACCGCGTGCGGCGTCGGTGCTATCCGCCGCTTCGACGATCTCGAATCCGAGCGGGGCGAGATTGCGCTGGAGCTTTTCGACCGCAGCCGGATCTGTGTCAAAGACGCGCAGACGGTTGATGCCGAGGACGCCGCGGAACGCGAGGGCCTGGAATTCGGCCTGGCTTCCTGCTCCGATGAGTGCCAGGGTCTGCGAGCGCGGTCGCGCCAGGTTTCGGGCCGCGAGTGCCGAGGTAGCCGCGGTGCGAAGCGCTGTCAGAACAGTCATCTCGGCCAGAAGGAGCGGGTAGCCGCTGGCGACGTCCGCCAGAACGCCGAACGCAGTCACTGTCTGCAGGCCGAGCGACGGGTTCGACGGATGCCCGTTCACGTACTTGAACGAGTACAGCTCGCCGTCGCTGGTGGGCATGAGCTCGATGACGCCCTTGGCGGAGTGGGCCGCGACCCGCGGCGACTTGTCGAACTGGGGCCAGCGACGGAAATCGGCGTCGAGATAGTCAACGAGCTCGACCATCGTTCGCTCGACCCCGCGCGAATTCAGCCAGGCGACGACGTCTTTAACGCCAACAAACGACACCATTGAACGACCGCTTTTCTGTCGATCTCACGGTAGAACGCGATTATGTACACCAGCAATGGAAAATACCGATCATATTAGCCGCGAACTGTGCATATTGCTCATGCACACCATACAATATGAGCCGTGGATACCCCGGATGATCTCGATCGGCGCCTGATTGCCGCGCTGCGGGTGAACGGCCGCGAGCCGGTTTCGTCGCTGGCCGCGCAACTCAAGGTGACCAGGGCGACGGTCGCGAACCGAATCGAGCGGCTGGTGGCATCCGGAATCGTGCTCGGATTCTCGATTCGGGTGCGCGAAGAGTCCGACGATGACACCATTCGCGCGATCGCGCTCGTCGCCCTCGAGGGGCGCACGACCGACGATGTCATTCGCAAGCTGCGAGGATTCCCCGAGGTGCACGCGCTTCACTCGACCAACGGAGGCTGGGATTTGGTTGCCGAACTGCATACCGACAGCCTGAAGAGCTTCGACCAGCTGCTCGGGCGCATCCGGTCGATCGACGGTGTCGTCAACACTGAGACGAGCCTGCTGCTCAGCTCGGTGCTGCCGTGATCCTGCGCAATGCGCGACTGGGATCGCGAGCGGTGGATGTTCGGATCGACGACGGCACAATTGTCGAGCTGGGCACCATCGCGGCCACCGACGACGAGTCGCTCGACCTGGACGGCCGATGGGTGACGCCGGGGCTCTGGGACAACCACGTGCACTTCAACCAGTGGGCGCTCCAGTCACAGCGGCTCGACGTCTCATCCGCCGGCTCCGCCGCCGAGACGGCACGCAGAATCGCCGCCGCGATCACGCCGCGGTCTCCCAAGCCATTCATTGCCGTCGGATTCCGCGACGGACTGTGGCCGGATTCACCCAATCTCGCCGATCTGGACGCCGCGTCGGCCGATCCGGTTGTCGTCGTCGGCGGCGACCTGCACGGGGCCTGGCTCAATTCGGCGGCTCTGAGGCTGTACGGGTTTTCGGAGTCGGCGGGCTCCGAGGTCGCAACTGGTCTGGTGCGCGAAAACGACGCGTTCCGAGTCATAGGACTCATCGACCAGGTCGACGACGCCCAGCTGGACACCTGGGTGGATACGGCGGCCCGCACAGCCGCCGCCAAGGGCGTTGTCGGCGTTGTCGACTACGAGATGGCATGGAACGTCGAATCCTGGACTAGGCGCCAGGCAGCGGGCAGCAACTCGCTTCGCATCGAGATCGGCGTCTACACGGAGCACCTCGAGCGAGCGATCGCGGAGGGGCTCAAAACCGGCGATCGTCTCGGCGACCTGCTCACGATGGGCAACTTCAAGATCCTCATCGACGGATCGCTGAACACTCGAACGGCATACTGCTGGGACGCGTTCGCCGGCACAGACGGCGAGTTCGGGGTGCTGACTGTTCCGGAGGATCGGCTCGTGGAGTTGATGCGCCGCGCATCCGGAGCGGGCATCCAGCCGTCAGTCCACGCGATCGGAGACCGCGCGAACACGATCGCGCTCGACGCGTTCGAGCGCGTCGGCTGCGGCGGACGCATCGAGCACGCCCAGTTCCTGTCGACCTCCGATCTGCCGCGCTTCGCGCAGCTCGGCGTGGCGGCGAGCATCCAACCCGACCATGCGATGGATGACCGGGATGTCGCCGACCGCTACTGGGCCGGTCGCACCGATCGCGCGTTTCCGTTGCGCTCGCTGCTCGACGCGGGCGCAACAGTGCTCCTCGGATCGGATGCTCCGGTTTCGCCGTTAGACCCGTGGCGCACCATCGCTGCCGCGGTCGGGCGGTTCCGCGATGGACGCGAGCCGTGGCATCCGGAGCAGTCGATCACTGCGGCGGAAGCCCTTGCCGCCTCGGCACGTTCGACAGTCGCGGTCGGCCAGCCGGCCGACCTGGTGATCACCCAGCGGGATCCGTTCGGTTCATCCGCGGATGCGCTGCAAACCCTCCCGGTCTTTGCGACAATGCTGGGTGGCCGCTTCACGCACGGCGGCTCCGCCTGATCGGGCGCTGAAGGCTACAGAGCCGCGGACTGCACCGGGATCGGCGATGTCAGCGACTGGGCGATCGCATCCCGCTCGGCGGACAGCGACTGCAGCGTCTCCACGTCCAGAGTCGGGTCGGTCACGTCGTCAAACGGATTGCCAAGACCACTGCGAGCGTGGACGGCGGCCGCGTACGCGCTCGCGGCGGCGCGAACCTTTGCGGTCGCGCGTTGCGACCGCTTGAGCGAAATGTGTCGCTCCCCCGCGACTTCTGCGTGCTTCTTCAGGGCCTTGATGAGGTCCTTCAACGCGGAATCGATCTTCTTGGACATGCTCTCATTGTGGCGCATCGAGATTAACGCGCAACTCGTGATTGTGTGCGACCCGGCGGCGCGAAGTCGACGCGGTTAGTCGGGCCCGGTGAAGTTGGTCAACGTGCCGAGAATCGGCGAAGTCAGAATGACAAAAGCGAGGATGTTCACGACCACGCTGCCGGCAAAAGCGGCCTGGAAACTGCCCTTGCGAGTCTTGTGGTGGAACAGTCGCTGGGCGATGATCGCGCCCGGCCATCCGCCAGCCAGGCCGAGGAGAAGCAGCGCGCTCTCGGAGACGCGCCAGCGTCCCCGGGCGGCCGCGGACTTGTCGGCCCAGTAGATGAGAACGCAGATCAGGCTCGTGCCGAGGTAGATCAGGAACACCCAGAAATGCGGATGCCAGAGCGCCTCGACAACCGCATAGATGACCGCGAAGAGCACCAGCGGCAAGTAGCTGAGGATGTTCGTGCGCACCGTTCCGTAGGTCTGGGCTGCGCGCTGTCCGGCGAGGCGCACGTAGCGCGCACGGGTCTTGCCGTCGGTCGTGCGCTCGACCTCGTACGACAGCTTGTCGCCGATATTCGGCGTCCGCGCTCCGACCGGAAGCGCGCGCACGTGCACGAAAATCTGCTTTCCGCCGCCATCCGGCTGGATGAATCCGAAGCCGCGATCCTGGTTCCACGACGCAATGGCCCCGTCGAACCGGGTCGCGTTCGGGGCCATGCGGGAATCGTATCGCGCCGATCTTGAGACGCCCTCAGACTCCTAGCGCGAGGTGGCGAGCAACTCGATGATCTGCGCGGTCGTGCCGGTTTCGCCAATGCCGGGGAAGATCCGCGTGACGCTGTTGTCGTGGGCTTCGGCGCTCATGTCGGTCATGGCGTCGGTGGCGAGGGTCACGTTGAAGCCCAACTCATGCGCGTGACGGGCCGTCGACTCGACCCCGGCGCTTGTTGCGACGCCGGTGAGCACGATCTGCGTCACGCCGTTGTCCTTCAGGTATTTTTCGAGGTCGGTGTTCGTGAAGGCGCCCCGAGTGCGCTTCGTGACGAGGTGATCGGTCGGTTGCTGACCGAGCTCGGGAACGAGTTCATCCCATCCCTCCGGACGCGCGCCAGCCGGCATCGAGCGCTCGGTGCGACCGGATGGTGCCCCGTTGACGTTCACGAGCACGACCGGCAGGCCGTGCGCCCGGAACGCATCCGCGAGCTCGCGAGAGTTCGCGACCACGGCATCCATCGGATGCGCCGTCGGCAGTGCGACTACGCCCTTCTGGAGGTCGATGACGACGAGCGCTGTCTTCGGATCGAGGGTGGTGAGTGTCAATGTTGTCTGCTTTCCTGTTGGGGTTCGGGACTAGCAACAGCTACGTCGGGAAGCCGATGAGGCCGTTGGCATCGATGGCAATCACTCGGGCCACACCACGGGCGCATCGTCGAGCGCACGAATCACCGAATTAGTTTCAATGGTCGTGTGACGCGGTCGAGTAGTCGTCATGATCCAAGTCTGGCACCGCCTCTTGGCGCTGGGTCATGGTGCCTCGCGCTCGCCTGCTTCGGTAAAGACCCGCTTACGGATTGGGTTAGGTCGTTGTCAGTGACGCGGCCACCCTCTATAGTTGATGTGTACGTGAAAGCGTACGTATCAGGGAGGCGTTGGGGATGGTCATCACAGCGACGGCGGCGCGCAAAGATTTGTATCGGTTGATTGAGGGAGTCAATCTCGACCATGACGAGATCGAGATCACCTCGAAGTCCGGCTCGGCGTTCCTCGTTGACGCCCACGAATACAACTCCCTGAAGGAAGCTGCCTACCTGCTGCGCTCCCCTGCTAACGCCGCCAGGCTGACCGCTTCCGCGGTGCAGGTGCACGAAGGCCGCACGCAGAGCCGCGACCTGGTCGAAACTGACGACGAGTAGCCGCGGGTGCTCGACCTCGGTTTCACCGACGAAGGTTGGGACGACTATCAGCACTGGGTTGCTACCCACCGTGCACTGCTCAAACGCATCAACCTCCTGATCAAAGACGCTTGCCGCACCCCCGACTCCGGGATCGGTAAACCCGAGCAACTCAAATACCTTGACGGGTCCTCCTGGTCGAGGCGCATCACCCAGGAACATCGCTTGATCTACAGCTTCGACGCCACCCAATTGACCATCTGGCAGTGCCGGTACCATTACTAGGAAGCCCGGGCACGTTCCTGCCGTGACATACACTGCGGCGGACGTGGCCACGGCCATTCCGTTCCGCCGGCCCCGATGCCGCGTCGCCGCAACTCTTCGAGCCAGCGGACGCAAACCTGCCGACCGTGCCTATGACGCACTGATCGCGGCAACGGCGATCGCGAACCAGCTCCCGCTATTCACTTGCAACCCCAATGACTTCACCGGAATACCCGAACTCGACCTGGTCGCAGTCGCCCACCCGGAACTTCCCTAACCGAGTTGCCTGCAGAAACAGTGAGGATTGCGGACGGCTAAGTCGACTCAACGAGCAACTGAAAGGCTCAGCAGTCCCTTTCACCAACGGTAGTCGTATCGTTGGTAACTCACGCCACCCAAACTGGATAAAAACCCGCTCGTCACCGGGCGGACAGGAACCGTCGAAATTCACACTGGGAGTGGGCCGGGCGACGGGGTCGGTCACGGGGAACGATCCTGCCGAGCTGCGTCACACTTAGTCGACTCGCTCGCTCTCGCCTGCCAGAAGGACAAGGAGCCACACTCCGCCAACGACCGGAATGCAGCTTATGAAGGCTATCCAGCCGCTACGACCAGTGTCGTGCAGCCGACGCAAAATGAGAGCCACGAGTGCTACCAAGGTTGGTGCACCCCAGAGCACGATGACCACCCTAGGGATGAGGATAAACTCCGGCGGCACGATGATGCCTAAACCAAGCAGGAGACTACCTGCGATAAACCAATAGAGAAAAAACCACCAGAACTGCCTCCGGGACGCACGACCAGAAAAGTTCAGCAAATTCCTGTAGCTCAGAACAATCGAGTTAATCATGTTAAGGAAGCCTTCCTGCCGTCGAGGTCATTCAACGCTGGGGCGTCATCGTGATCCATCATGCGAGCCAAGGTCGAGCACAGACATTTCCAGCTGTGATCGCTACCAACTGGTCTGCAGCATGCTGTACTGCGGGGTGGCCGACGGCAGAGAGCAGACCCCCGAGCCGATCGTCGTTGTGGGACCGTGGTAGGTGTTCGTCGTCTGCGTACCCGAACCCGCCAATAAACCGGCGGCCGGACAGTACAAGAAAACCAAAAGACCTGTGCTTCGCTAAACCGCCCTCGCCAGTCGATCAAATTCGTCGCGGACAGGACCTCGCGTCGGGATGCGGTGCCACCACCAGCCATCCGGAATCCCAGCATCAATCTTGCGGATGGGGGTCAAGCTTTCGTCTCTAGTGAACGACTCAAGCAACCGGTCAATCGCCTCAAGAGTTCGGGGCACTGCCACGCCCGGGCTGGCAGCGATCCCGTCTTGCAGGGCTTGGCGCAAGTAGTAGCTGCCCACCAAATCGTCAATGCCCCACGCAGAGCCACTCGAATCTCGTTCGTTCATGTCCGCGCGCACCTTCAGCACTCGCGACGCCCAGCCCTCGACGAGCTCATCGAGAGTAACCTCGCCTCGCCCGAATCGAACACGAACTGCACCAAAGTCATGCATGATCACCTAATCCAACCCGCAATGCCTGGAAAATAATAGGCAGTCGACCGCCATGGTTCGACGTTGTTAATGATGACCCGCACATTGCCCTCCTCGACCGTTTGTGAATATCCATTCTCACGTATTGGGTCGTTTTCCAGGGCGCCTCTGATCTCATCAAACGTTGGCCTCAACTCTCCATTGGCCTCACCTTGGCCCGAATGCTGAAACGCGAACCGCGCAAGCTCGTCGTTGTCGTACCACGATGCTTCCCCTTTGAACTTGGAGGCGGGCGTGGGGTCCGTGTCGTCATCCTGACCGTCCTCTCCGCGGGCCTCTGCCTCCTTTTCCCGAACCGCACGCTCAGTTTGCACTTCCTTGGCAAAATCGGACTAGGCCTCATCCGATTCACCAGGGCCACCCGCGTCGCCGGTCCGGCCATCTGCTTCAGGTGGGAGCCTTCCCACCCGTAACTCGTGCCTGCGACGGTGGTGTTCGACAGGGTCGGGGTGTTCATCGATACCACGACACCGGCTGGCCGGGTCTTCTTCAACGTTATGGCCTCGCTCGCTCAGATGGAACGCGAGCTCACCATCGAGCGGACGCAGGCGCGCCCGGCCGCAGCCCGGGCCAAGGGCCGTCTCCCCGGCCGGAAACGCATCATGACCGAAAGCAAGACCGCCTCAGCGAAGAAACTACTCGCCGACGGCACACCGCCATCCGACGTCGCCCGCGACGACGGCGTGTCCATCCCCACGCTTCAACCGGTGGGTCCCCGCCCACCAGCAATGACCGTCACCCAGCAAGGCAAGAGCGAATTGAATCCGCCGTGTAATTTATTCCGTTTCGTGAGCTGTCCCCTATTTCTCTCCGTTACTATCAGGGAGCCTCACCTACCAGACTGCAACGATTCCGTCGCTCCCGTCAGCTTCCCCCCACCATGCCATGTATTGACCGGGGGGGCTGAACCCCTTGATATTTTTCGTGCTGTAGATGCAGATTGCGGCATACATCGAGTTACCCGCGTACGGACCTTTGAGCACACCCAATCGTGCCTTGTATTTTGTGGCGAGGCGCATCTCCCGCAGTTGGCCGAGAGTTGAATCACTCGCCGCCAGCAGCGGCCACGCACTGGCTATGTCGCGACATATTGGCTTTGCTCTTGCCGAGATAGATCTCGACGCCAGCAATTGACGCAATTGAGTCGTTTCGTCTGTACGGGTGGCACAACCCTCCAGGGCGAGCACCAAAAATAGACAACAAACTGCTGACAGTGCCGCCCTCGCCGGTCGTTGCCTCAATTCCAGGACACCTCCACATATTGGGACACGGTTACCGTAACCCAAGCACTGTTCGAGGTGTTGTTACTCGTTCCGTTATTACCGTCAGCATCGAAATAGAACTTCTGTGGACTCCACACGGTATTTCCAGTGGTAGAACCGAACCACATACTGCGCGGCGCGTCAATGCTGACCGTCGCAGTACGTGCATCGCTCCACCAAGCCCCCTGGCGCGAGACGTTGACATCGTCGGTCCCGATGCCGCCAAATGAGATCGTAACTTCCACGCTATCCGAATTTGGTACCGTCCACCTCCCGCTATTTCCGTGCAACCTCTGAACGGTGACGAGCTGCCTAGAGTGATAAGCACCCGGCGCCGTCGAGACTGGCCCCTTGACCTCGGAATCCGGCCCTTCTCTACCATTTGAGGTGAGTCGGCCACCACGGATCACGATTTCATAACCGTCGGCTGCCCAGCCAGCGGCCCCGTCCGCCGACAGTTTCCCGGTGAGGTCGCTCCCGTTGTTGGGGTTGTTGGGGTAGTTGTAGTCATTGCTGTTCCCTTCGGCGACGGGATCAACGGAGAGGAACCTGCCCAGCAATGGGACGTACTGCCGTGCCCCCATCTCGATCGTGGCGATATCCCCTGCGGTTTGATCCTGCTTCAGATGCGAGCCCTCCCACCCGTAACTAGTGCCTGCGACGGTGGTGTTCGACAGGGTTGGGGTGTCCGCCGCCAGGGTGCCGATCTGCCCGGTTGTCAGGTCGATCGGATCCCCGAACGGGTCATAGATCGCCACCGCCGCCGACCGGGCGCCCGAGCTGTCGGCGGTGACCGTGTCATCCCCGTGCAGGTCCGGATACGACCACACCGACGGGGCAGACAGGGATGAGCCTTGGATGGATTCGGTGACCCCGCCCGGCAGCGACAGGGTGATCTCATCCAGCACGGTGTGGTCGGAGTTGAAGGTGAACTGCACCCCACCAGCATCCGAATACTCCACCGTCGACGGGCTGCCGCCACCGGTGGTGGTCGTCATCGACACCACCGCATCGGAGGCATCCCTCAGATACGACACCGTCGCACCCCCACCACCAGTAGTGCTGGTCGAGAGGTGCCGGCCGCTCTGGTCGTAGGTGAGGGTCTCATCCCCCAGGGTGGTGATATCCCCATGCGAGTCATAGGCCAGGTTCGCGGAAGTCAAATCGTTCGCCAACAAGTACGACTCCCCAGGCGACGGGGCACCAGACACCGAGTCCGAGGTCAACCGGTCCGCGCTGTCGTAACAGTAGGTGACCGACACCGGGGTGGAGGATATGCCCGTGCCACCGGTAGTCAAGTCGCTGTAACCCGTCCGGTTGCCATCCGCACCCGCCGCATCATCCGCACCACACCCACCAGTGGAATCGAACGCGTCGATTTAAGTGGATGCTTGACGCCGATGCGCTAGTGCCGGTACAAGTTGTGCTGCTCGGCGACACTGGCCGCGGCAGATCGGGGCCCAGCCGTTCACGACACAAGATGTCACTACGTGTCTAGGTCGTCGCCCTCATGCGCTTGAGCGAATGCGTTGAAACGTGGCTTATCGTTCCACACACTCTTGAGTATCTGCCCAATCTCCTTCACTGCAGGCAGGTCGCGAAGAATGAGGTACATGGCGTCGCCTTCGGAGTCGAATTCCGCAGTGCCATCCACAAGGGCAGTTGGCGCGTGCCCAAGGATGACCGTTCGAGCAATCGACTCCAGGCGAGCAACGCCACCAACGACATCGAGTGGCTCGTTCAACGTGTCTGCCATCGCAATCCAGTCATCGAACACGAGTTCGAATCGACCATCTATACGCTCCGCTAGCACGAACGGTGCGAACTCCAGGTCATTCAAACTGCCCGTAATGTCAGCCGCCCCACCAAGGGCGGAATCTATCGGAGCTCCCTTATACCGGGCGATTCGCCAGCGTTTGTCGCGGTCGACCCGATCTAGAAATTTCTCGTCAAAGACGTAATTGTTATCTATGCGGATTCGGTCAGCGGTCAATGTCCGAAGTCTCTCGTACCCGGGAATACTGCGAGCTCCAACGATTTCTACATCCTTCAGTGCGGGCAGCTTCATGAGCGTCTCCGCACCCACCAGTTCGCGGCAATCGAACAGCGATAGTTCGGCAAGGTTCTTGAGCGGCGCCAACGAGCGGAGATCGAACCACGCGGCTCCGGTTAGCGTGAGTCGAGTCATAGTGGCTGGGTGCCTCAACGCTGGCAGTCTCCGCGCGCCAGATGACTCGATCGTGAGCACATTCAGCGGGGACGAGATTATAAGGCTGGTCGGGAGATTTGACAGTCGCAAGCCGAGGTTTCGAACGTGGGGATTCTGAGCGGCCGATAGAAGAAACTCATCCACTGCTGCGATCGCCCGAAGGTGTGGAAGGTGCTGCAGCTCAACCGTCGAATCTGGGGTACCCGCGTCTATGAGTATCGATTCTGCCGACGCAGCATTCGCCAGTGACCGCCACCCGACCACGGGGTACCGTGCCCTCATAATGCGAATGCGGAGAAACTTGCCTAAGGCTCCTCGGATTCGACCTAGATCGAATGCCTCCCTTGCCGTGATCACGAGAGAATAGCCACGTTCACCCAGGTCAATTAAGTCAGTTTCGGATGCATCGTCCGCAGATCCAATGTGAACCACAACGCCCTCCGGCCAGAGAAGGCACAACGGGCGAAGATGTGCGGGAATTGAGTCGGCCCACGCAGCGCCCAGCATGCCCCACCCCGGCTCGGCGTTTTGCTCACTCAATTCTGGAACCTCCGGCGTAGTTTGCTTACGACCACCATTCGCGTGACCAGTGCTGGCTTGCTGACCGTCTTCTAGTATGGATCCTCGACTGCTTCTTGCAGTTCGGTCACAGCTTGAATAAAGTCGGGCGCGATTCCACCGGCGACAAAGGATCCGCCAAGGTTGTACTGAATGTCAAAGTCGATCAGCGAGATTCCGTCCTCCTGAGGTCTTAGCGTCTCCATTCGCGCATTGAGAAGCGCGAAGTTTCCAGGCTTACTTCTCGGTGGCCCCCAAATGTTCATTGCCTTCTGCTCGAGGTTCTGCTCGGCTTGAAGTGTGATCCCCGGCGTCGAAATGAATCCAACTCGTTCGGTAATCAAATCCTCATCGGCGTATGTAATCGCATGCGCTCTCATCCGGGCCAGGATCGACACCATCGACCGACCCACGTATACTCTGCTGTTTGTAAATTGAAAGAAATAGACGCCCGGGCCATTCGGGATGTTCGGTGGAATCAGCAGCCCCTCGCGTCGTTCCTCGAGCAGAATCAGCGCGGCGCGTGAACCCACGCCATCGATAAGTGGCCCGATTCCATAATCTCCTGACAGATCACTGCTGGTAATGGGGTCGTTGGGGTAGTTGTAGGCGTTGCTGTTGCCGCCCGCGACCGGGTCGACGGAGAGGAACCGGCCCAGGATCGGGACGTACATCCGTGCCCCCATCTCGATAGTGGCGATATCCCCTGCGGTTTGATCCTGCTTCAGATGCGAGCCCTCCCACCCGTAACTAGTGCCGGCGACGGTGGTGTTCGACAGGGTTGGGGTGTCCGCCGCCAGGGTGCCGATCTGCCCGGTTGTCAGATCGATCGGATCCCCGAACGGGTCATAGATCGCCACCGCCGCCGACCGGGTGCCGGAGCTGTCGGCGGTGGCCGTGTCATCCCCGTGCAGGTCCGGATACGACCACACCTCCGGGGACGACAGGGATGAGCCTTGGATGGATTCGCTGACCCCGCCCGGCAACGACACGGTGATCTCATCCAGCACGGTGTGGTCGGAGTTGAAGACCCTCCACACAACCCGGGGCGCTTCACTGGCGCCCTGTGAGGTCTTCCCCGTTGTTGGAGTCGTTGGGGTAGTTGTAGGCGTTGCTGTGCCGCCGGCGAGGGGGTCGACGGACAGGAACCGGCCCAACAAGGGGACGTACGGGACTGTGCGCGACTATGAGTGTCGGCTCATGGATCTAGGTGAAACTCACCGTGATTGAGCGGAGTTGGAACGTGCCATACGAGGAAGCCGACGTACAACGCGACCGCAATTGTAAGGACACTGCCGACTGCACAAAGCACAATCCCAAGATAATTGGGTGATCGATCGAGCGTCCACGATTTGCTCACCATCTTCGCCGCCATCACTACACCGACGGGCGGGAGGCAGAAAGTTAGCAAGATCGCGAGAACCCGCAAGCGGCATGTAACAGCCCGGGGCAACTCGTCGGAATTCTTATACGATTCGCTCACGCCATGCCCTCCCGTGGCGTGGTCTGACTCACGCCGCCCAAGTGCCTTGTCACTCTGAGTCAAATCCTCCATCGCTCTTGAGCAACAAACGCGTCTTATTCGGCCCGATTTGATCCGCCGCCTCGAACATCGACTCGGACAAGTCCTCCCAAGCCAGAGTTAGAAGCTCTTGAGACGATTTGCTACCGTACGCCGGGTCGTCAACCCAAAGCCGAATCCAGTTGAGCATTTGCTCCGAGCCAAGGCTCACCTTGATTGCCTTGAGATTGAACGAGCTTCTCGAGCGAATGAAAATGGCACCGTCATCAAAATCGATCGCAAGCACCTCTTCGCCCACGTCAAACCGATCGAGAAAGTCGCGGACAATCGCGTCTCCGTCAATTGGCCAACCTGAATGAAATCTCACTTGTCTCGACCGAGAGGGTCGCCGTCCTCAAATGTCGGATACGTAGTCCAGATCTGTCCGTCTGGCTTCACCGCCACCGTCACCGTGAAATTGATCGTCTCCGGCACGTTGCTGATCACGCCCGTCCAGTTCCAGTGCCCGACGAATTGATAAGTGTTCGACCCTGGTCGCTGAATTACAGGGACACTCGGATGAAGAAGCGTGTGCTTGACAAAGTAGTCCATTGAAGTAAATGGGTCGTCAACTCCCTGTTGGTTTGGCAGCAACGCGAGAAGGCCCCAATCGATAATGTGACCGTGCTCCGGCGACTTTCTCCCAGGGTACGGTGTGCCGAGCATAATGTGTTCCAGGTTGCGTCGAGAAATGGTCGCAACCGAGAAGGGCACGTACCCATGGCTACGACTCACCGCGAAGAAGGTGGTCGGGACGTCTTCGCCACCGTCAAGCGCCATGTCGCCGCTGAGGTCGTTGCCGTTGATGGGGTCGTTGGGGTAGTTGTAGTCGTTGCTATTGCCACCCGGGACGGGGTCGACGGAGAGGAACCTGCCCAGGATCGGGACGTACATCCGTGCGCCCATCTCGATGGTGGCGATATCCCCTGCGGTTTGATCCTGCTTCAGATGGGAGCCCTCCCACCCGTAACTCGTCCCGGCCACGGTGGTGTTCGACAAGGTTGGGGTGTCCGCCGCCAAGGTGCCGATCTGCCCGGTGGTCAGATCGATCGGATCCCCGAACGGGTCATAGATCGCCACCGCCGCCGACCGGGTGCCCGAGCTGTCGGCGGTGACCGTGTCATCCCCGTGCAGGTCCGGATACGACCACACCTCCGGGGACGACAGGCTCGAACCCTGGATCGACTCCGTTACCCCGCCCGGCAGAGACAGGGTGATCTCATCCAGCACGGTGTGGGTGGAGTTGAAGGTGAACTGCACCCCACCAGCATCTGAATACTCCACCGTCGACGGGCTACCAGTCGTGGTGGTCGTCATCGACACCACCGCACCGGAGGCATCCCTCAGATACGACACCGTCGCACCCCCACCACCCGTGGTGCTGGTCGAGAGGTGCCGGCCGGTCTGGTCGTAGGTGAGGGTCTCATCGCCCAGGGTGGTGATATCCCCATGCGAGTCATAGGCCAGGTTCGCGGAGGTCAAATCGTTGGCCAACAGGTACGACTCCCCAGGCGACGGGGCACCAGACACCGAGTCCGAGGTCAACCGGTCCGCGCTGTCGTAACAGTAGGTGACCGACACCGGGGTGGAGGATGTGCCCGTGCCACCGGTAGTCAGGTCGCTGTAACCCGTCCGGTTGCCATCCGCCCTAAGCCGGCCACATTACCTTGTGGCACTCGTTGGCAAGATTCGCCACAGTGCCTTGCGGAGCTCTCCCAGTACCCAGAGGCTGTGGGTGTCACTTCGATCATCCCGCGAGCTCTCAACATCGATCAGTTCCTGTATTCGCGGGCGTGCTTGCGGTACTCGCCACGCACCCAACGCCGCCGCGGCCGGGACAAACAGGTCAGGGTCGTGGGAGTCGAGAAACTCAAGAAAGACAGGGATGAGTTCGGCCCTCGCACCCCCGAGCCTTGCTAGCCCTCGGATGGCCTGCCTTCTTACTTCTGCATTTTGAGGATCGCTGGCAACCTTCAAAAGCCGATCCTTCCATTCGACCGTGACGCGCTGCCCGATGGCGCCGACGATCTTCCAACGAACGCTGTTTGGGCCTGGGTCCGCGCTTGGGTCGATTCGCTGGAACTCTTCGAACAGTGCATCAAGCGCGTCATTCGAAGCCCACTCTCGCCCGAGGGCGGCGAGGATGTGCGATCGAAGCGCGCGCGAGTTGGTCCGCCTGAAACAGTCCAGAAGAACCGGCACTGCACGACTGTCGTCGCGACCATCCGAGCCAAGGTCCTCAAGGCGTTCCACCTCGACTCCCACAGCCGACAACGCACCGAACAATCCGGCTGATTCGCGACCGGCGGTAATGGCGGCTTGTTTTTCTTTAAGTAGGCGGGCGAGGTTACGTTGCAGATGATCCTGAGTCAAGTGGGCGTTGCTTGGCGCGCCTAGGGATTCGGCCCGATCAACGAGCTGCGCTATCTCGCGCTGGACACGAATCGGCTCCTTATCAATCCCACGAGACAATTCGTCCGTAACTCCGCGAATCGTCAACACCCTATCCACCACCGCCGGGAATGCATGTGAGCGCGATGCCCCGCGCGGCGATCAAGCCGAGGATGGTGGGCCCGATCCTGGTCGTTATGGCCCCGCTCGCATTGCATCGGAGCCAAATCGTCATGTTGTTGTCGGAGAGGTCGGCGTAGTCCCGTAGCTGGAGATAGTTCCCGGAATATATTCCACCATAGAGTACCTTCCGGTTCTTAACCTCGTCGATTTTCATTGCAGGCGTGTCATCATCCGCATCACCGATTTCCTTCACAAAGTCAGGGGTGCGATCATTGCCGTTGACCTCGAAGTTCTCAGTGTTCTTCAGTTGGTCGAGTCGCTCGCCAACCTGAAATTCGCCTTCCTCTCCGAGTACGTTCGAGCGATTGCGGCTGGAGGTGGCGCTCTTGCCCGTGAACCTATATGGCGGGCTATCATCCTCAAGCTCGACGCCGCCAGCTTCCCCTCCACCGTCCGAGCCGTCGTTCCATAACAGCATTTGTCCGCTGATGTCGTTCCCGTTGATGGGGTCGTTGGGGTAGTTGTAGTCGTTGCTGTTGCCACCGGGAACTGGGTCGACGGACAGGAACCTGCCCAACAGCGGCACGTATTGCCTGGCTCCCATCTCGATGGTGGCGATGTCCCCGGAGGTTTGGTCCTGTTTCAGGTGCGAGCCCTCCCACCCGTAACTGGTGCCGGCCACGGTGGTGTTCGACAGGGTTGGGGTGTCCGCCGCCAGGGTGCCGATCTGCCCGGTTGTCAGGTTGATCGGATCCCCGAACGGGTCATAGATCGCCACCGCCGCCGACCGGGTGCCGGAGCTGTCGGCGGTGGCCGTGTCATCCCCGTGCAGGTCCGGATACGACCACACCGACGGGGCAGACACGCTCGAGCCTTGGATGGATTCGCTGACCCCGCCCGGCAGAGACAGGGTGATCTCATCCAGCACGGTGTGGTCGGAGTTGAAGGTGAACTGCACCCCACCGGCATCCGAATACTCCACCGTCGACGGGCTACCGGTCGTGGTGGTCGTCATCGACACCACCGCATCCGAGGCATCCCTCAGATACGACACCGTCGCACCCCCACCACCCGTGGTGCTGGTCGAGACGTGGCGACCGGTTTGGTCGTAGGTGAGGGTCTCATCCCCCAGGGTGGTGATATCCCCATGCGAGTCATAGACCAGATCCGCGGAGGTCAAATCGTTCGCCAACAAGTACGACTCACCCGACGGGGCACCCGACACACTGTCGGAGATCAACCGGTCCGCGCTGTCGTAACAGTAGGTGACCGACACCGGGGTGGAGGATGTGCCCCCGCGAATAGCGAGCATCCTGAAATTACCAAGGCCGCGCCGGCCATCAACACCAGACAAGGCAGGAGCACAGCACGCGGCCGCAGACTCAGACGAAAGCCCATAATCGCATGATCATAGCTGCCGGATTCCACATGGCAACCCTGCTACGTCGCGTCGAGTTCCGTGGGCACGACGATGGCGTCCACAAGTGCTCCATTTCGCCAAACGGTGAGTTCGATGGGTCGATCGATTGCGCCTTCGACCATGAGTTTCTGCACGGCGGTGGTCGAGACGATTCTGTTGTGGTCGAGCTCAACGACCACGTCGCCCCGATGGATACCGCCGAGTTCGGCAGGGCTGCCTTCCGCGACGCCAGCAACCTGCAGACCGGTGCGGGATCCGATTCGCGCCGCGAGTTCCGGCGCCAGCACGATCTGGGCTCCGGCGATGCCGAGCCAGGCCCGGCGCACCCGGCCCTTCGTGCGCAGCGTCTCGATGATCTCGCGAGTCGTGTCGTTGATCGGCACGGCCAGGCCGAGACCAACGCCGGCGACCGCGGTGTTCACTCCGACCATCCGTCCGCGAGAGTCGGCGAGCACTCCGCCGCTGTTGCCGGGATTGAGGGCGGCATCTGTCTGGATGACCTCGTCAACGACTCGACCAGCCGCGGTCGGCAGCGACCGGCCGAGCGCGGAGACGATGCCGGCCGTGACGCTCCCCGCCAGCCCGAGCGGATTCCCGAGCGCCACGACGAGCTGTCCAACGCGCAGACCCGCGGCATCACCTAGTTCTATGGGCGCCGGCACCTCGGCTCGCGCGTGCAACACCGCGAGATCCGATAACGGGTCGCTTCCGACGACATCGGCGCTCGCCGTTGTGCCATCCGAAAACAGCGCTTCGACGGACCGCGCGCCGCGAACGACGTGCGCACTAGTCAGGAGATACCCGTCGGAGGTGATCACGCTCGCACTCCCGGCCCCGCCGCCCATGGCGGTACGCACGCTGATGCTCGCGACGGCGGGCAGCACCTGCTCGGCCACGTCGATGACCGTTCGCGAATACGCGTCCAGCGCGTCGGTGTCGCTCATGAAAGCAAGCGTGACCGCTTTTGTCGTCGGCTTGGGGCGAGTTCGCTGCGGGCATAGCGGAATCGCGCCTTGCCGAATCACCCAACCGAATGGCCCTCGTTCGAGGGGTTTTTGGTCGAATCGAACAATGTTTGGCCAGTTCACCAGAAATCCGACGATCTGCCGTCATGACGGCTGTGGCGCGAGGTCACTCAGGTGGGCACATAGCGCAGCGCTGTGCCCAGCACACACGTGCACTGGGTCAAGGAGGATTCATGAAATTGCGCAGTCTCATCTCAAAACGAAGCGGACGCATCGTAATCGCGGCCGTGCCCGTGGCGGTGGTTGCGACGGTCATGATGGCGGGGGTGGCGCAGGGCGCTGTTCCGGTGTCCTTCGACATCTCGGGCAGCCAATTCCAGATCGCGGCGACGCAGTTGAACGGCATCGGGTTCTCCCAGTACGCGGGAGTCGCGACAGACACCGCCGGCCACCAGCACAACGTGGCGATCGCGAACATCGACTCGGCGAGCCTCACAAACCTGTGCCAATCGGTCGTGACCAACACACCGCTGGGCAAGGTCGGCCTGCTGATCACCGCTGGCGGAGGCGGCAAGCCTGCGACGGCAACGAACCTGCAGATCGGGATGACCGACCTCAAGGGTGACTCGACGTTCGGCAACATCCGCATCGGTGTCGACGCCTCGACGGTCAACACCAACGCCAAGGGCACGCCGGGCGACTTCGCGCAGGATTCCTCGACCATCAAGATCACGGGGCTTCAGCAGACCTCCTGGTCGACGCAGGCATCCGTGTTCAACCTCACCGGGATGCACGTGCAGGTGACGGACGGCACGTCATGTTTCTAGGCGACACGGTCAAGGCAATCCGGCAGCTTCGTTCTTCAGCTCCCTGGTCGGACTTCAGAGCGTGGCGTGCGCGCCGACCGTTCGGTGGTGGCGTGCTCACGGTGCTGGCCGGCATCGAGCTGTTCTTCTCGGGTCAGCTCGACCTCGGCAACATCCACGTTCAAGTGGGCATCGAGGGATTCCAGTCGACGATCATTCCGGTGGTCATGGTGACCCTCGGGCTGCTGGCGATGTTCACTCCCACTCATCGGATCTTCTACGGCGTGATCTCGCTCGCGGTCTCGGTGTACTCGCTCATCGGGCTCAATCTGGGCGGATTCTTCATTGGAATGATCCTCGGATCGGTTGGCGGAGTGCTGGTCGTGTCCTGGATGCCGAAGAAAGCGGATGCGGGCGCCGCGGGCGCGACGCCCGAAATGTCGACTGAGCCCACGCCGAAGCGCCGCGAGCGCACGACCCCCGCGGATCCACTCCCTTTAGCGCGAAGCCGGTCGTAACCGGCATAGAAGGTTATTACCGGGGCCGACGTTCCAAAAGGTCGGTCAGCGCCGCGGTCGTGGCGTGCTTTGTTCTTGCGACTGGCGGAATCGGTGCTGCGCGGGTGCCCTCGGGCACACAGCAGGGGCTCTGCCTGCCGATCCTGATGACATGTCCGGCACCGACTCCGTCTCCGACGCCGCCTGCCCCGCTCGGCGGATTGCTCGGCAATTCCGCGCCCGGCGGACTGCCCGTCGTTCCGCTGGTCGCGACCGCTGACCCCGGCGCACCGACGATGACGCTGCCTGCCGCGCAGATGGGAGGCTCGTCGCTGTCATTCACGGGGCTCAAGAAGGTGAGCCTGGTCACTGTGCCGCTGGCCAACGGTGACCGGACGACCGTCATCCGACTCGCCGCGAACTCGATCACGATCACCGACTTCACGCTGGATGTGCGCCCATCCGGCAACGTGCCGGGGCTGGTCTCGTACGCGAAACGCATGACCCTGACCGGAAACGTCGTGGCCTACGTCAACTCCGTTTCGGCGACGTTGCTTGGTGGTGCCGGCCTGACCCTCGGCGCCGACACCCCGCTGCCGACGAACGAGAAAATCCCGTCAACACTCTTGAGCGTGCACCTCGGCCTGGTTGGAGTCACCGCTCATCGGATCACGTTCATCGCATCGCATCAGTTCTTCGAGTAGAGCTGCGGCCAGTCGGTCGCATCCACCGAATGGCTGATTCGGCGGATCATCCGTTTGCCCCGCGGATGCGGCCGGACGGGCGATGCCGCGAACTCGCGCCCCTGGAACGCTGGACAGACCAGCCAATCAGACCAAGGGAGCACCCCATGACCACCACAGCTACGTCGCGTTCAACCGCCGCGGATAACCCACGCCCGACCTTCCGAATCGTGATCGCCCTCGTCGGAACGTATCTGGCGCTGAGCATGCTGACGATCGTCACCGCGATCGTGTTCCGTGCCGATCCCGCGATCGTCAACGCGGCCGTGTGGATTCGCGGTTCCATCGTCGCGGTGACCGCCGCGTTGATGCTGCGCTTCGCGATCGGGGCCGCATCCGGCAACCCGCGCCACTACCTCCGGCTGCGCCTCGTGTCTGCGATCATGGTCGTCGCGATTGCCGCGATCCTGCTGTTGCTGTCGAGTGACTTTCCGCTCTGGATGAAGATCGAGCAGGCGACCTGCGGAGTCATCCTGCTCGCCGTCGTGATCCTGATCAACGGCAAGCGCATTCGCGCGCAGTTCGCATCCCGGCCCGTCGCCGAGCCGGAGCGATCCGCGTAGATTTTTAGCAGAAATTCAGGCACGCGTCGAAGACGGAAAGGCGGGACGACGGTGATCCCTCGCGCATCGCAGTCCCGCCTTCTGTCTGATCGCCGGCTGTTTCCCGTAATCGGCGTCGTGCCCTACGCGGTGCTCGGCGTGCTGGTGGTTTTCACCCTCGTGATCCGCGGTTCGCAGCCCACCAACCTAATGATCGACCTCGCGCTATGCGCGCTCACGGCCCTATGGATGATCGTGCTGTTCTCGGTTCGACCTTCCTGGCGAAACCGACCCGCCGTGATGGGGGTTTTCTTCGTCGGCATCGTCCTGCTCCTTGCCGTTATGGTCCTTCGCGAACCGTGGTTCGGATTGTTTGCCATCGCTGGTTTCGTCTACGCCTTCGGGCTGCTGAGATGGCCGTGGAGGCTCGCCGGAGTCGCCGCGATCGCCGTGCTGTCGGGAGTAGCCCTGGCATCCGGAGTGCCCCGAACGACAGTGCTGGGAGTCATCGCGTACGTCTCGATCGTGCTCATCAACGTCATCGTGATGTGCGGATACTGCTGGATCCAATGGACCAGCGATGAGCTCGGCGCCGAGCGTGCTCGTGCACTCGATGAGGTGCGGGCGGCGAATGCAAAACTCCAGGCGAGCCTTCGTGAGATCGAGACGCTCCAGGACCAGCTCGTGAGCCAGGCGCACCAGGGCGGCGTCCAGGACGAACGGCAGCGGATGGCGCGGGAAATTCACGACACCGTCGCCCAGGGCCTCATCGGGATCATCACTCAACTCGAGGCCGCCCAACTCGCGAGTTCGGCACCGGACGAGTCGCGCCGACACTTCGACGCCGCCGCGGCACTGGCTCGCGAAAGCCTCGGCGAGGCTCGACGGTCTGTTCTGGCGCTTAGGCCCGAGGCCCTTGAGGCAACCAGGCTCGGTGATGCGCTCGGGACCGTTGCGCGGCAGTGGTCCGAGCGGCAGGGCACTCCCGTAGAAGTGGTGACGACCGGGCAGGTCGAACCGGTGGCATCCGACACCGAAATCGCACTGCTGAGAGCCGCACAAGAGGCGCTTGCGAATGTCGCGAAGCACGCGAAGGCCGAACGTGTCGGAGTGACCCTTTCGTATTTCGCCGACGAAATCGCGCTTGATGTTCGCGACGACGGAGTCGGCTTCGACCCGACCGCACGGGGCGCCACGACGCCCGAGGGCGGGTTCGGGCTGACCGCATTGCGCGAGCGCATCCATGCTCTGGCGGGTTCGGTGGCAATCGAATCTGAGCCCGGTCACGGTACGGCGGTTTCGGTACGAGTGCCGCTGGATGGGAGAGTTCGGGTATGAGCGAGGCGATCCGCATCCTGTTGGCGGACGACCATCCGGTAGTGCGCGATGGACTCTCCGGCATGTTCGCCGCCGACTCCGAGTTCGCCGTCGTCGGCGAAGCTGCTGACGGCGCCGCGGCGATTCGGATGGCCGCCGAACTCGATCCGGACGTGATCCTGATGGACCTGCGGATGCCCGGGACAGACGGTCTCGCCGCAATCGGCGAACTCGTGCGGAGAGGCGCGCGATCACGTGTCCTGGTTCTCACGACGTATGACACCGACAGCTACGTGCTGCCGGCCATCGAGGCGGGAGCCACCGGATACCTCCTCAAAGATGCGCCCCGCGCAGAGTTGTTTGCGGCGGTTCGTGCCGCGGCTCGTGGAGAGTCGGTGCTGTCGCCGGCAGTCGCCGCTCGGCTCATGAGTCGAGTCCGCACACCGGAGGTGTCGCCGTTGTCGGCGCGCGAGCTCGAGGTGCTCGAGCTCGTCGCTGCCGGCAACACCAATCGCGACATCGCCGGGAAGCTGTTCGTGAGCGAGGCGACGGTGAAGACGCATCTGCTGAACATTTATTCCAAGCTCGAGGTCAACGACCGTGCCGCTGCGGTTGCCGAGGGATACAAAAGGGCGCTGCTGCGAGGCTGATCTCGGCTCGCCCGTGCCCGCCGAACGATAGCCGCAAGGCATGCCCCGGACGTAATCTGGGGCATGGCCATCGGTCGGGGGTATTCGGATCGCCGACGTCGCGGATTCGCGTCTCGCTGGTGGCTCGTCCCGATAGCGCTCGCCGCCTTGCTCATCGGTGGATGTGCCGCCGGGTCATCGGGCGGCGTTCACACTGCATCCGCGCTTCGCACCCCCAGCGCCAAACCGGAAACGCCCCGATGGACTCTGACGTGGACGAGCTATCACGCCGATCAGACCCGAACCGGCGCTGTACCGAACGACAAGTCTGCACCGGACCCGGCTAGCGTTCTGTGGCGCGCCAATCTCGGTGGTGCCGTCTTCGGGCAGCCGCTCATTGCCGACCACGAGGTGATTGCTGCGACCGAGCGGAACCGCGTGGTGGCACTCAATCCGAAGACAGGGGCGGTCATCTGGTCGGATTCGATCGGCACTCCACTCACGAATGTCGGCGAAGCGGCGGGTTGCGGAGACATCGACCCACTGGGCATTACGAGCACTCCGGTGATCGATCCAGCCACCGGCGCGGTGTTCGTCGTCGGTGAAATCAACGATGGTGGCGGGGTTGTTCATCACGAACTCGTGGCAATCGACATCAAGACAGGTTCGGTGCTGCGGTCGGAAAACGTCGATCCGCCGCTGCCCACCGGTGAACGCTCGATCACCCTGCTGCAGCGACCCGGGCTGGCGGTGGCGAACGGGCGGATCTACATCGGATTCGGAGGCAACGACGGTGACTGCGGGCACTATCACGGCTGGGAAGTCGCCGTAAACGAGACGGGCCCCGAAGACATGGTGTCGTTCGAAGTCGCGTCCGACGGCCAGGGCGGAGCCATCTGGGAAGCGGGCGGCGCGCCCGCGATCGACTCGAACGGCAACCTCTACGTCACGACCGGCAACGCCAACCCGGATCCTCCGGAAGGCGGTCCCGACCCGAAGCAGTACACCGAGAGCGTTGTGAAACTGAGCCCGGATCTTCAGGTGCTCGCGTCCTACAAGGATCGCATTGCGGGAGGCGACGAAGATCTCGCCACAGGCAATCCGGTTCTCCTGCCGAATGGTCAGGTCTTCGCTGTCGGCAAAACGGATGTCGGGTACCTGCTCAACCAGTCGAATCTTTCGGTGGTCGCCAAAATCCCCAACGTCTGCGACAGCAACCCGGATGGCGGCCCGGCATACGTCGCCGCGTCCAACAGCCTCTTCGTTCCCTGCTCCGGCGGCGGCATTCAGGTCGTCCACCTCACCAGCCACAGGGCCGGAGCTCGTCTGAGCGGAGCGAACGGGGCACCCATCCTTATCGGCAGCACGGTGTGGGCCACCCTGTATTCCGACGGGCGGCTGTATGAGTACAACGCCGCAACCGGGGCGCGCATGCAGTCGCTGTCGATCGGCTCGACGATTCCGCATTTCGCCTCACCGAGTACCGCCTTTGGCGAGGTGTTCGTGGGCACGAACGGTGGCGTCGTCGCGTTCGCGGGTCCGCGCCCCTAACCATCACGTGGCGTCTGCCTTGCGGAATAGTCTGGACAAGTGACAGTGACGATCAAGAGGGTCTACGAAGCACCAGCGCCGGCCGACGGCTATCGAGTGCTGGTCGACCGCCTGTGGCCGCGCGGATTGTCGAAGGCCCGTGCCGAAATCGACCTGTGGATGAAAGACATCGCCCCAAGTCCGGAGCTTCGGAAGTGGTGGGATCACGATGCCGAACGGATGGACGAGTTTGCGGTCCGCTATCGTGCGGAACTCGATGCCAACCCGGCAGTTTCCGCCCTACGGGACGTATTCAACGAGCATCCGGTCGTCACCCTCGCATACGGAGCGCGCGATGCCCGCGTGAATCATGCCGCGATTCTGTTGGATTACCTTCGCTCGCACGGTGAGGCGTGAATACTTCCGGCGACGGCATCCCGAACGTCATCCTCTATATCGTCGTGCTCGCGCTTTTCGCGCAGGTCGCACTTCGGTTGTTGCGCGGTTCCACGGCGCCGCGGCGCTTCCCGGTCGTCGCGCTGATCATCACGGTCGTCATCGGCGTTCCGTCGCTGCTGCAGTTCGCGGTGCCGGCAATTACTGCGAGCCTGGCGCGCAATCCCGAACTCACGCTGCACCAGGGACAGTGGTGGCGAGTGTTCACGGCCATGCTCGCTCAGGATGGCGGACTCGTCGCGGCCATCTTCAACCTCCTCGTTGTCGCCGGAGTCGCCCTGCTCGGCGAATGGATCTGGGGGCGCTGGCGAACTGTCGTGCTCTTCCTGCTGCCGTCGATCATCCTGAACCTGCTGGCCATCGTCTTCTGGGACGCATCCGGCGGCGGAAGCTCGTTCGCGAGCGACGGGTTGCTGATGAGCATGTGCGGTCTCGCGCTCGTCATACTTCGAGACGTGCTCGCGAAAGTCCTTGCGGTGATCGCGATTCTCATCGGGCTGGCCCTCGTGGTCTTCCTGAACGACGCTCACGGCGTCGCGCTCCTACTCGGCGCGGCGTTCGGCATTCTGTTTGCCCTACCCCGTCTGCGCGGCCGCGCTGCTCTCGCGCGATCCCGCTGACGGATCAGGCGTTGGCGGCCGCCAGCTGCCCGCAGGCCCCATCAATTTCCTTGCCGCGGGTGTCGCGGAGCGTGGTCGGGATGCCGGCCCGCTCGAGTCGATCGATGAACTCGTTCGTGACATCCCGCTCGGATGCGGTCCAGATCGAACCCGGCGTGGGGTTAAGGGGTATCGGATTCACGTGCACCCAGCCGTGTCCGCGCGAGTTGAGCTTGTCGGCGAGCAACTCGGCGCGCCAGGCGTGATCGTTCATGTCTTTGATGAGCGCGTATTCGATCGACACGCGTCGCCCGGTCTTGACGAAATAGTTGCGGGCGGCATCCAGTGCCTCGTCGACCTTCCATTGGGAATTCACCGGGATGAGCTCGTCACGCAGCAGGTCGTCGGGCGCATGCAGCGACAACGCAAACCGCACGGGCAGGCCTTCGTCCGCCAGCTTCAGGATGGCCGGGACGAGCCCCACGGACGACACGGTGATCTGCCGCGCGGCCATGCCCAGCCCCTCGGGCGCCGGGTCGATCATCCGGTGCAGGGCTTTCATGAGCCGGTTGTAGTTGGCAAGCGGCTCGCCCATCCCCATGAACACGACGTTCGTGACCCGCTCGGCATCGTGCCCGCCGTCGGTGCGCAGGCCGCCGAGCTCGCCCGCGGCGATCGCACGATTCGCGGCCACCACCTGGTCAACGATCTCGGCCGCCGACAGGTTGCGGGTGAGGCCCGCCTGGCCCGTCGCGCAGAACGGGCAGTTCATGCCGCATCCGGCCTGTGACGAGACGCAGAGCGTGATGCGGCCCGGGTAGCGCATCAGTACCGACTCCACCAGTGCCCCGTCGAACAGCTTCCACAGGAACTTGATCGTCTCACCCTTGTCGGTGCGCAGCCGGCGAATCTCGGTCAGTAGGGGCGGCAGGAGGGCGGCAACGAGTTCGGCACGGCCTTCCGCGGGCAGGTCGGTCATGTCGTCTGGATCGCTCGTGTAGCGAGAGAAGTAGTGGTTCGAGAGCTGGTTCGCGCGGAATGCCGGCAGCCCGAGCTCAACGACGCGTGCTCGGCGGGCGGCCAGATCGAGGTCGGCGAGATGCGTCTCCGGCTGCTTGCGGCGCGGCGACGCGAACTGCAGCAGCGGCCGCCCGTCCTCGGCGAGTTGCTGCGACCAACCCTCGGTGGCCGGGCGCACCTGTGTGCCGCCATTGGTCATCCGGTTCGAAGGCACGGGAGCAATTGTCGCATCGGATGCCGAATGTGGAATGAAAGCTCGGCAGTCGACAGCGGGATGCCACTGCGGACAAGCATCGTACGATGTACCAGCGATCGTCTTCGTTGATTGGCGCGGCGACACTGGTTCAGCGGTGATCCTGGCCACGGTGGCCATCTTCCTTGCACTCGTCGCTGCAATCCATGGCATTCGAGCGATCATGGTCTTAGCGATCTTTCAGTTTGCGTCCTCGGCGAGATGAGCTTCTAATGGCCAACAACGATTCTCCGGCTGTCGCACCGGTGCGGTTGCCTTCGGCGCCCGGGCAGCCACTGCCGAGCAGCATCAGCGTCGTCATTAAGGAGAGCGGCGCCCCTACGTCTAAGCATTGAGTGACCGCCGCGCCTGAACCCACGGCGGTAATCTGATGCCATGCCCGTTGACCGCACAGATCGAGCGATCATCGCCGAGCTTGCGGCCGACTCGAGGCTCTCGATTCGCACCATCGCCGAGCGCGTTCACATCTCGCGTACGGCCGCCCACAACCGTGTGCAGAATCTCGTCGCGAACGGCGTGCTCACCGGCTTCGGGGCACAGGTCGATCGCAAGGCCATCGGACTGGATGTGACCGCCATCGTGATAGTGAAAGTCGGCGATGCCCCATGGCCACAGGTGGCGGCCACGCTGTCGGAACTTCCGTTTGTCGAGTCGGTACTCGCGGTGAGCGGCGACATCGACTTTGTACTTACCGTGAGCGCGCCCGACCACGAACACCTGAGTCAGGTCATCATGAGACAGATCCACGGAACGCCCGGCGTTGTGTCCACGAGTTCACACGTGGTTCTGGATGCGCGGCAGGGCTCAGTACCCGGAATGCGCCGAGACAATTGGCTGGATTCCGCCACCTGAGCAGGACGATTGGCTCTTTCTCATCGTCGTGAGTGCCGTCTGTAAACAACCTTTTGAACCGACTCCCGCACTCGGCGCAGGTGCTGCACGATAGCCAAATGAGCGACACAGCGACGCGCCGCGATGAGCCCGCACGCCCGACGGCGATGCCCATCCGACTCATTGATGAGAAGGGCGCTGCGGTGCGCGGAAAGCGTGCCGACGGCTTCGAGGTTCCGGCCGACGATGTGCTGCTTTCGCTGTACCGCAAGATGGTCGTCGCGCGCCGCTTCGACACCCAGGTCACTGCGCTGACCCGACAGGGACGCCTCGCCACCTACCCGTCGGCGCTCGGCCAGGAGGCCTGCGAGATCGCCGCCGTGAGCGCGCTCGCCGAGGACGACTGGCTGTTCCCCACCTACCGCGACACGATCGCCATCCTCACCCGCGGTGTTCCGCCGACACAGATCCTGTCGTTCTTCCGCGGCGACTGGCACGCCGGATACGACTCAATCGAACAGCGGATGGCGCCCCAGGCCACCCCGCTCGCGACCCAGGCACTGCACGCGGTGGGACTGGCGACCGCCGCGAAGCTCAAGGGCGAGTCGACGGCCGCGCTCGCGTTCCTCGGCGACGGATCGACGAGCGAGGGCGACGCGCACGAGGCGTTCAACTTCGCCGCCGTCTGGCAGGCGCCCGTGGTTTTTGTGATCCAGAACAACCAGTACGCGATCAGCGTTCCGCTTTCGCGACAGACGCACGCCCGCACGCTGGCCGACAAGGCCATCGGTTACGGCATGCCCGGCTATTACGTCGACGGCAACGATGTCGCCGCGATGTACGCCGTGATCTCGGCTGCTCTCGACCGCGCTCACAGCGGTGGCGGGCCGACACTCATCGAGGGCATCACCTACCGCATGGAGGCGCACACCAACTCGGATGACCCGACGCGCTATCGCACGGCGAGCGAAACGGCCGAGTGGCAAACACACGATCCCATCGATCGGATCGAGAAGTACCTCACCAAGTCCGGCACGCTGACTCCGGCCATCGCCGAGGAGATCACCGGCGAGGCCGAAGCGCTGGCGGCGACAACTCGCGACGCGATGAACGAGACGCCGATTCTCGACCCGCTCGAGCTCTTCGACCACGTGTATGAAAACCAGCGACCGTCTCTCATCGAGCAGCGGGAGTTCCTGGCGCGGGAACTCGCATCCGCAGAATCCGGGAGCTAAGGCATGACGATGACGCAGAGCAGACCCGCGGCAGCCGCATCCGCAACCCCGATCACCATCGCGGGCGCGCTCACCGCCGCGCTTCGGGATGCGATGACGGATGACCCGAACGTCGTCGTCTTCGGCGAGGACGTTGGCCCGCTCGGCGGGGTCTTCCGGGTGACGGATGGGCTGTCCCGAGAATTCGGTGACAAGCGGATCTGGGACTCGCCGCTCGCCGAGGCCGGCATCGTCGGAACCGCCATCGGCATGGCGATGTACGGGATGCGACCGGTCGTCGAGATGCAGTTCGACGCGTTCAGCTACCCCGCCTTCGAGCAGATCACCTCGCATCTCGCCAAGATGCACAACCGCACGAAGGGCCGGATCACACTGCCTATCGTCGTGCGCATCCCCTACGCCGGCGGCATCGGCGGCGTCGAGCACCACTCGGACTCATCCGAGGCCTACTGGACCCACACTCCCGGCCTCACAGTCGTCACGCCTTCGAATCCCTCGGATGCCTACTCGATGCTGCGCGAAGCAATTGCGAGTGACGACCCGGTTATCTTCCTGGAGCCGAAGAGCCGGTACTGGGTCAAGGACGACGTGGCGCTTCCCATTCACACCCTGCCGATGACGAAGGCCGAGGTGCTGCGCGAAGGCAGTGACGTCACGCTCCTCGCCTACGGCCCGACGGTGAAGACCGCGATGCAGGCCGCCGAGCTCGCTTCGGTCGAGGGGCTGTCCATCGAAGTCATTGATCTTCGCAGCCTGTCGCCGTTCGACGACGAGACGGTCGGAGCATCCGTTCGCAAGACATCGCGGGCAGCCATCATCCACGAGGCTGCGCAGTTCGGAGGCTACGGCGCCGAGGTCGCCGCGCGGGTCACCGAACGCCAGTTCTTCTACCTCGCCGCACCCATCCTGCGCATCACCGGTTTCGACATTCCGTTCCCGGCGCCCAAACTCGAGGAGCACTACCTGCCGACGGCCGAGCGCGTGCTCGCGGCGCTCGACACCTGGGAGTGGTGAGACTTTTCGTGTCCAACCAATTCCTGCTGCCGGATCTCGGCGAAGGCCTGACCGAGGCCGAGATCGTCAACTGGCTCGTCGCGCCCGGAGACATCATCGTCGTTGACCAGCCGGTCGTCGAGGTTGAGTCGGCGAAGTCGATCGTCGAGTTGCCATCGCCGTACGCGGGGCGCGTGGAGACCCTTCACGCTGCGCAGGGCGAGGTGGTTCACAAGGGTGCCGCGCTCATCACTGTGGGCGAAGCCAGCGGCGAGTCGACTCCTGTCGCGCCGGCGGAAGGCGACCTCGTTCCCGGTACCGCCCTGCGCGCTGCGGATGCCGAGGGCGGATCCGGCGCGGTGCTGGTCGGCTACGGCACGAAGGAGTCGACGATGCGCCTCGCGCGCCCCGTCGGCGGACGATTCGGCAAGCGCGCGACAGCAGACCTCGCCACGGGCCAGCCAACGCTGGACCCGACCCGGCGTTCGCCCGTCATTTCGCCCCTGGTGCGTCGCCAGGCTCGCGAGAACGGGATCGACGCAAGCGCGCTATTAGGTTCCGGCCCGGGTTCGCTCGTGCTGAGAGGAGACGTGGATGCGGCGATCGCGGCCAAGCGTGTGGCCGCGCCCGCCGCATCCATGGCACGGTCCGGCGTCGCAGCGGCACCGAGCGGGGTCGCTCCGGCTCCCGGCGACCAGCGCATCCCGATGCCTGCCATGCGCAAGCTGATCAGCAGCAGGCTCAGCCATTCGCGCGCGACGATCCCGGAGGCGACCATCTGGCTGGATGTCGACGCCACCGAGCTGGTGAACGCGAAGGCGCGACTGGAGAAATCGACGGGCGAACGTTTCAGTCTGACGGCACTCATTGCCCGATTCACGGTCGCCGGCCTGGCGCAGTATCCCATTCTGAACTCGTCGGTCGACGAAGCCGCAGGCGAGATCGTGCAGCACGGCTCGATTGGCCTCGGCCTCGCCGCCCAGACGCCCCGAGGCCTGATGGTTCCCGTGGTTCACGGTGCCGAAGCGATGAGCACGACGCAACTGCGGGATGCGATAGCGGAGGTCGTCGACCAGTCCCGCAAGGGCGAATTCCCGCAGTCTGCGCTGACCGGCGGCACGTTCACCCTCAACAACTACGGCGGATTTGGGGTCGATGGATCAGCGCCGATCATCAACTCGCCGGAGGTCGCCATGCTCGGTCTCGGGCGCATCCTCGACCGGCCCTGGGTGGTCGACGGCGAGCTCGCGGTGCGCAAGGTCATGACACTGTCGTTCGTGTTCGATCACCGCGTGTGTGACGGCGACATCCCGAGCGCGTTCCTGACCTACATTGCCTCGTGCATCCAGGAGCCACTGCTGCTCCTTGGCTCCGTCTAGGAGCGACCCCCGCCAAAAACGGGCGGACGCTTCTCCTGGAAGGCGGCGAAACCTTCCCGATAGTCGTCGGTCGCGCAGAGATCGGCCTGGGCGCGGTTCTCGTCCGCGATTGACTCCCAAAGCCCGAGAGGCTCGTCTCGCAGTCGATGCACCAGGCGCTTGCTGGCCAGAAATGTCTGCGTCGCTCCGGATGCTGCCCGCCGGGCGCGCTCGCGCGTGAACTCGAGCACCTCATCCGCCGGCACCACCCGACTGAAGAGTCCGAGAGCGACCGCCTCGGCGCCGGTCATGAGTTCGGCGGTGTAGATGAGATCAAGCGTGCGGTGGGCTCCGAGCCTTTCGTAGAACAGAGCATGCCCGCCGGAGTCGAGAGTTGCTCCGAGGTTGGCGAACGGCGACCCGATCTTCGCGTTGTCGGCGACGTAGACGACATCCGTGGCGACCAGCAGTCCGAGGCCCACACCGAGGCAGGCCCCCGTCGCGACGGCGAAGGTCGGGGCCGGGAAGTCGCTGATCTGCCGGAGCAGCGGCGTCACGAGGTCGCCGAGGTAGCCCATGACGTCATCCGTCGCGGGAGTCACGTTCGAGATGTCGCGACCCGCGCAGAACGCGCGCCCCTCGCCACGCAGGATGACGGCGCGGGCATCCTCCTTCGCGGCCCTGGTGAAGGCGGCAGCCAACTCGGTGAGCCCGGCCTCGTCCAGGGCGTTGAGCTTGCCCGGATCATTGAGCACGATCTCCGCGACGGAGTCTTCGAGGGAGTATTCGACCACGGTGTCGGTCCTTATCTACTGGCGAGGTCTGTTGGTGGGGTCTATCAGCAGGGTCGCTTACGCGTCGTAGTCGATCGAGACGGCCTCGCTGGTGGGGATCGACTGGCAGGTGAGCACGTAACCTCGCGCCAGTTCTTCCGGCTCGAGGGCGTAGTTCTCGACCATCTCGACAGTGCCGGAGCGAAGCACGGCTCGACAGGTGCCGCAGACGCCGCCGGCGCACGCGAAAGGCACGTCGCCGCGAACCCGCAGCGCCGCGTTCAGGATGCTCTCGTTGCTGTGCACCGGAGTCGTCACGATCGCCGTGGTGCCGTCGAGCCGGATGGTGATCGTGTGCACATCCTCGCCCGGCACCACCTCGACCGGACGACCGGTCTGGCCCTGCGGATGCTCGGGAGTGCCGGTGGTGAACAGCTCGTAGCGGATGGCGTCGGGCTTCACCCCGTACTCCGCGAGCGTGTCGCGGCAGAGTTGGACGAGATCGAACGGTCCGCAGATAAACCATTCGTCGACATCGCTCGCATAGATCAGGTTGTCGAGGATGCCGCGAATGCGCTCGGCATCCAGCCGCCCGGATAGCAGCTCCGAACTGCGGCGCTCGCGCGTGAGCACGTGGTACAGCGCGAGCTGCGCCGGGTACTTGTCCTTGAGGTCGGCAAGCTCGTCGACGAACATCGTGTCCATCGCCGTACGGTTCGAGTACACCAGCGAGAAGCGGTTGGCCTGCGACGCCCCCAGCGTGCTCTCGATTAGCGCAACGACCGGGGTAATCCCCGATCCCGCCGCGATCGCGACGTAATTCGCCGGTCGATCGAGCACGAGCTGCGAGGTGAACTTGCCCTCTGGACTCATCACATCCAGCGACATGCCGGCGCGCAGGCTCGAGATCGCCCAGGTCGAGAACACGCCGCCGAGGTCGCGCTTGATCCCAACCTTCAGTTGACCCTCGACCGGCGCCTGGCAGATCGAGTAGCTGCGACGCAGATCTGCGCCTTCGAGCTCGGTGCGAATAGCGATGTATTGCCCCGGGTCGTAGCTGTAGTCGCCGGCAAGCTCGGGCGGCACCTCGAAAGTGACCTCGATCGCATCATCCGTCAGCTTGCGCACCCGTGAAATCTCAAGGCTGTGAAATCGCGCCCGTCGCCGGATCGTCGCGGGGACCGACTGCGCCACTAGTGATCCTTGAAGTAGTCGAAGGGCTCCTGACAGCGCTGGCACACGTAGAGCGCCTTGCAGGATGTCGAGCCGAAGTGCGACAGCTCGCGGGTGTGCAGGGATCCGCAGTGCGGGCAACGGATGCCGAGGCCGAGGCTCACGACACCTCCCGCCCCGCGCGCTGCCGGAGCGGCGATGCCGAACTCCTCCAGCTTGGCGCGGCCCGCCTCGCTCATCCAGTCGGTCGTCCAGGCGGGAGCCAGGACCGTGTGGACGCTCACGTCGCGGTATCCCGCCGCGCCGAGCACCGACACGATGTCATCGCGCATCGCGTCGACGGCCGGGCATCCCGAGTAGGTCGGAGTGATGTCGACGATGATGCGATCACCCTCGATGCGAACATCGCGGAGCACTCCCAGGTCCTCGATCGTGAGCACGGGAACCTCCGGGTCGACGACCGTGGCCGCCAGCTCCCAGATCGCACGCTCTGCCTCCCCCGTCGGACGTGGTCGCGCAATGGCCTCGATTGTCGGCGCCATCACCACGTCGCCCCCGGATGCGCGCGTGCGAGCACCTGCATTTCCGCGAGCATGGGTCCGAGCGCTTCGGAGTGCATACCTGACCGGCCGCCGCCCTGCGCTCCCGAGACCTCTGGCAGGTCAAGCCCGGCGTCAGCGATGATCGGCAGCACGATCGCGTCGAAGGCCGCGCGCAGTGCGCGCGGGTCGACCGCAGCGTTTCCGGCCGCCGCTGCGAACGGGTCTTCCCGGAACAGTTCCTCGACGTATGGCCACATTGTGCGCAGTCCGAGCTGGACGCGCTCGCGCGAATACTCGGTCCCGAGTCCGAGCCGGCGCATCCATTGAACGCTGTGATCGAGGTGGTAGTCGACCTCTTTCAGCGCCTTGGCGGCGATCGCTGCGAGCGTCCCATCCGTGGATGCGGACAGGGCGCGATACAGCTGCACGAAGTACGCCGAAGCGATCAGCTGGCGCGCGATCGTCGCGGCGAAGTCGCCGTTCGGCTGTTCGAACAGCTGGTGGCACCGGAATTCGCTCTCGTCGCGGAAGTAGGCGAGGTCATCCTCGGACTTATCGACGGCGGTGCCCGCGTAGGTCAGCAGGCTGCGGGCGTGCCCGAGCAGGTCGAGTCCGATGTTGCCGAGCGCGACATCCTCTTCGAGTTCCGGAGCATTCGCTATCCACTCGCCCAGCCGGTGCGCGAGCACTAGCGCGTCATCACCAAGACCGATTGCGTAAGGCGCCACCGGCTCCGGGCAAACGACCGACGAGTCCGCAATGGACTCGGCCGTGATCGCGGTCGAGATGGTGTGGTTGCTGTGGTTCACAGGTGCGGTACCGATTCCGACTCGGTGTAGTAGGTCGCGTGCCGGTACTCCTTGCCCTGCGGCGACTCGAAAAATTCACCCTTGGCATCCGGGTCGGAGGAGGTGATGTCGGATGCACGCACGACCCAGATCGATACGCCTTCGGCGCGGCGGGTGTAGAGATCGCGCGCGTTGCGCACGGCCATGGTCTCGTCGGGAGCGTGCAGCGATCCCGCGTGCACGTGCGAGAGACCGCGGGAAGAACGGATGAAGACCTCCCAGAGCGGCCAGGTTTCGCGCGATCCCGAGTCGCCGGGGCTGGTCATGACGCCATCCGCTCGGATGCTTCGGCCTGCGAGTCCGCGTAGGCGCGAGCCGCCTCGCGCACCCAGGCGCCGTCCTCGTGTGCCTTGCGACGCCGGGCGACGCGAACGGCGTTGGCCTGGCCGCGGCCGGCGAGTACCTCGGAGAACTCGTCCCAGTTGAGCGGCCCGAAATCGTAGTGCCCGCGCTCCTCGTTCCACTTGATGTCCGGGTCGGGAAGCGTGAGGCCGAGGACCTCGGCCTGCGGCACGAGCATGTCGACGAACCGCTGGCGCAGGTCGTCGTTGCTGAAGCGCTTGATGTTCCAGGCCATGCTCTGCCGGGAGTTGGGCGAGTCCTCATCCGGAGGTCCGAACATCATCAGCGCCGGCGCATACCAGCGGTTGACCGACTCCTGCGCCATCCGCTGCTGGGCTTCGCTGCCGCGCATGAGCGTGAGCAGGATCTCGAAGCCCTGTCGCTGGTGGAACGACTCCTCCTTGCAGATGCGGGTCATCGCACGACCGTACGGGCCGTATGAGGCACGGCACAGCGGCACCTGGTTGCAGATCGCGGCGCCGTCCACGAGCCAGCCGATCGACCCCATGTCGGCCCAGGTCGGCGTCGTGTAGTTAAAGATCGAGGAGTATTTCGCGGCCCCGGTGATGAGCTGCTCGAACATGGTCTCGCGATCGACGCCGAGGGTTTGCGCGGCGGAGTACAGGTAGAGGCCGTGGCCCGCCTCGTCCTGGACCTTGGCCATCAGAATCGCCTTGCGCTTGAGGCTCGGCGCACGGGTGATCCAGTTGCCTTCGGGCTGCATTCCGATGATTTCGGAGTGCGCGTGCTGGGAAATCTGCCGGACGAGCGTTTTGCGGTAGGCATCCGGCATCCAGTCCCGCGGCTCGATACGGGCGTCAGCGGCGATGAGACGATCGAACTCGCGCTGCTCGGGCGAGAGTTCTTCGGCGACAACTGCTTCTGCAGGCATCTTCGACTCCTTGTCTGCGCCGGTATGGTCTGCGCCGGTAGAATTATTTACCGGTCGTTCAGTATTATATTCTCCAGCGTCCCCGGCGAGCAACGGTCCAGTGGGCGAATGACTCAGCGAGGGGTATTCATGACCGAGGTCCAGAGCCGGTTCATCACGGAGATGATGCAACGCGATCGTGCATCGAGCGGCCTTGGAATGGTCATCGAAGCCAGCGAACCGGGTCGTGCGGTGGTGTCCATGCCGATCCGCGATGACATGCTCAACGGGTTTCTGATCACTCACGGCGGATTCGTCTTCGCCGTGGCCGACACCGCGTTCGCGATCGCCTGCAACGACAGCGACCTGGTGACGGTTGCCGCGGGCGCAGACGTAACGTTTCTCGCCACGACCACGGTCGGCGACACTCTGACCGCCACCGCGGTGCTGCGGTCGCGCGCTGGACGATCGGGCATCTACGACGTGCAGGTGACCGATCAGAACGGTGGTGTCGTCGCCGAATTCCGCGGGCGCAGCCGTCGCACCAACATGCCAGTTCCCGCGGACGCCTAGCCAGGCGAGCTCGGCCGTCGAGGCCGATTGCGGCGTCGTGCACTTCGCCTGCCCCCTCGTTGGGGCGCGGGAGTTATCCACAAATCGCGAAATCCGGCGGCGAACAAACTTTCGAAGGTCGATAATAGGTGGATGACTTCGACCGAGGCGCCAGCGTCTGAGCAGGCTGTGCTGGAGCAGGCCGTGCTGGAACAGGCTGTGCCGGAGCAGGCCGTGCCTGAGCAGGCTGTGCCTGAGCAGGCTCTGCTTGAGCAGGCGGTGCCTGAGCAGGCGGTGCTCGCGGCGCTCGATCGCTATCGGGCCGCTGCGGTAGCGCTGGACGGGCTGCCGACGGATGCGGCACGGTATTCGGCGATGACCGAAGCGCAACTACTTGAAGTGAATCAGTTGTTCGCTCGATCCCAGGTCGCCCTGCGCAACGGCGGTGCCCTCATCGCCGGAGAGATCGCTCACCGCTCCGCACCCGAACTCGGATCCGAGGGACTCGCACAACGTGCCGGTCACCGCACCGCCATGCAGTTCGTCAAGGTCACCACGGGTTCCACCGGGCGTGACGCGGGCACCGCCGTCCGGGTTGGCGGCCTGATGCGCGAGGCATCCGTCGAGGGTCAGGTCGACGGGATGACCGGCGAGATCGCTACCCCGTCCCAGCCATGGCTCTCCCCCGTGACCGAGGCGCTGGCAGCGCGGGCAATCTCGATCGAGTCCGCAGAAGCGATTCGTTCAGGGCTCGGCTCGCCGAACTCGGCGATCACGGAGGCCCAACTTCGGGATGCGGCGCAGCAACTCTGTGTTGTCGCGCACACGCTCGACCCGGACGCGGTGGCTCGGGAAGCCCATGCCTATCGCGATGAACTCGACCTCGACGGCGTCGCGTTGCGGGAAGACGAGCGGCGTGCGAAGCGGTCGCTTCAGCTGTATCTACAGCCGGACGGCACGACGAAGCTCGTTTGGATCATGGACCCGGAAACTGCGGCGACCGTTCGGAACATCTATGACCGCACGACGTCACCGAAGCTGGGCGGCGTTCGATTCGTTGACCCGGAACGGCAGGAAGCGGCCGACGCCATCCTGAACGACGACCGAACTCCGGGCCAACTCGCCTCCGACGGGTTCGAGCAACTGCTCAAGCTCGGCACCGAGGCCAACCCTGAATTCCTGCTGGGATCGGGCGCCCCGATGATCCGGCTGACTGCGACCAGGTCGGCGTTCGAGCGGGGTGCGGGTCTCGCCAGAATCGAAGGCCAGGGGTCACCGGTTTCGATCGCGACGGCGCGTCGACTGTCGTGCGAAGCCGGCCAGGCGACAGTCATTTTCGATGAGCAGGGATTGGTGCTGGACTTCGGTCGCGAGCAGCGCTTCTTCACCCGCCGACAGCGCGACGCCCTCGCGCTGAAGTGGGGCGGATGCGCCTGCCCGGGCTGTGATCGTCCGCCCAGCTGGACGGAGGCCCACCACATCGTGCCGTGGGCAAGGGACAAGGGACGAACCGATCTCGCGGACGGCATCCTGCTGTGCCGACATCATCACCTCCTATTTCACAACAACGGATGGGAGATTCAGCGAGACAAAGCCTCCCGCTACTGGTTGATCCCGCCTTCGGAACGAGATCCCAGCCAGACGCCGATCGAATTGGTGTCGAAGAGTGCGGCAATGCGAGACCTCAGGCGAGAACGGGAAGCCTCGTAGCACCAAATACGATGCCTGTGCCAAGATTTAGTTACCGGTCGTTCGGTTAGTCAACGAGCGCGGGTCGCCAATCGAAGGATCACCATGTCAACGAAGACGGCAACCAGACTTCGTCCCGCAGAGAAGGGCGAGTGGGACTCTGCAGAGCGGATGTCCCGCGATGAGCTCGAGGCGCTGCAGCTGACGCGACTCCAGGACACCGTGCGGCACGCCTACGCGAACGTCCCCCACTACACTCGCGCATTCGACGCGGTCGGTGTTCATCCCAACGACATCCGCTCGCTCGACGATGTGCAGAAGCTTCCCTTCACGACCAAGGCCGACCTGCGCGAGAACTATCCGTTCGGGATGTTCGCGGTGCCGCGCGAGCGGATCGCCCGCATTCACGCGTCGTCCGGCACCACGGGACTGCCAACTGTCGTCGGCTACACGACCGGGGATCTGGCCAACTGGGCGACCCTGGTCGCCCGATCGATGCGGGCATCCGGCGCTCGCGCGGGCATGCGAATCCACAACGCCTATGGCTACGGACTGTTCACGGGCGGCCTCGGAGCGCATGCCGGAATCGAGGCGCTGGGTGCGACCGTGATTCCGATGTCGGGCGGCCAGACGCTCAAGCAGGTGCAGCTCATCCGCGACTTCGAGCCCGACATCATCATGTGCACGCCTTCGTACCTGCTGACCATCGCGGATGCCATGGCAGAGCAGGGAATCGACCCGCGCTCGACGACGCTCCGCGGCGGCATCCTCGGCGCGGAACCGTGGACGAACAGCATGCGGCTCGAGATTGAGGACCGCCTGGACATCGACGCGCTCGACATCTATGGGCTGAGCGAGGTCATGGGACCGGGCGTCGCTAACGAGTGCATCGAGACCAAGGACGGCCCGCACATCTGGGAAGACCACTTCCTTCCCGAGATCATCGACCCGGAATCCGGGACACCGTTGGCCGACGGCACGGAAGGCGAGCTCGTCTTCACGTCGCTCACCAAGGAGGCGTTCCCGATCATCCGGTATCGCACCCGCGACCTGACCACGCTGCTGCCAGGAACGGCTCGACCGGGCATGCGCAGGATCGCGAAGATCACCGGACGTAACGACGACATGATCATCCTTCGCGGGGTCAACCTGTTCCCGACCCAGATCGAAGAGCTCGCCCTCGGGATCGAAGCGCTATCGACCCACTTCATCCTCGAGCTCACGCGTCCAGTACGGATGGACCACCTGACGGTGAAGATCGAGCCACGCGAGGGCGTGAGCGCCGCGGATGCCGAAGCGGCCCGAGCCGCACTGGTCGAACGCATCAAGGTGCAGATCGGGTCGAGTGTGGACGTCGTCCTGGTGGAGCCGGGTTCCCTGCCACGCAGCGAAGGCAAGCTCAAGCGCTTGTACGATCTCCGTGGCTAGAGGTACCCGATGATCGGCAAAAACACCTCTGCCAGACTGGGGGTTGATGGTGAACGCTGACGAAACACCGAGCCCCAAGCGCGGCCGACCGGGCATCAGCCAGCAAGCCGTACTGGATGCCGCCGTCACGGCATTCATCGAGTACGGCTACGATGCGACATCGATGGGGCAGCTCTCCGAGCGACTGGGGCTCAGCAAGGCGGCGATCTACCATCACTTCCCGGCAAAGGTGGAGCTGCTCCGGGCCGCTCTGAACGAGGCGCTGGATGCCCTCGAGGGCGTGCTTCGTGAGGACGGCGCGACGACGGGCGACGCCGAACAGCGGCTTGCCTTCGTGCTTCGGGGAGCTGTGCGCGTGCTCGTCGACAAGCTGCCGTACGTGACCCTGCTGCTGCGAGTTCGCGGCAACTCGGAAGTCGAACGCGACGCTCTTCTTCGGCGGCGCAACTTCGACCACGCCGTGATCGCACTAGTAACAGAGGCGCGCGCGGAGGGATCGGTGCGATCCGACATCGATGCACGGGTGGTTACTCGACTCATCTTCGGCATGATCAACTCGATCGTCGAGTGGTACCGGCCCGAAGGGCCGGAGTCAGCCGATCAGCTCGCGGACGATGTACTCGCCATGGCGCTCGAAGGACTTTCGGCGACGTAGGAATCCTTGGCCACCAGGGTAAGCACGTCGTACGTGGCGACGACCTCGTCCTTCTGGTTGATCAGCACTGCATCCCAGCGAACCTCGCCGTACTCATCGGTCTCCCGCGGCGTGATCTGCTTGGCCGTGAGCACGACCCGCACGAAATCGCCTGGCGAAACCGGCGTCAGGAACCGCAGATTCTCGAGGCCGTAGTTCGCCAGCACCGGACCCGGCGCCGGGTCAACGAACAGGCCGGCGGCCCACGAAACCAGCAGGTAGCCGTGCGCGACGCGACCGGGGAAGAACGGATTGGCCGCGGCCGCCTTCTCGTCCATGTGGGCGTAGAACTTGTCGCCGGTGAACTCCGCGAAGTGCTCAATGTCGGCGAGCGTGATCTCCCGTGCGGGCGACACGACGCTGTCGCCAAGCGACAGCTGCTCGAGCGTCTTGCGGAACGGGTGCGGTCCCTCGTGCGAGGACATCGCGCCCGCGTGCCAGATGCCGGTTATCGCCGTGAGCATTTCGGGCGAGCCCTGCACCGCCGTCCGCTGCATGTGATGGAGCACCGCGCGGATGCCGCCAAGCTCCTCGCCACCGCCGGCTCGACCGGGGCCGCCGTGCACGAGGTGCGGCATCGGCGAACCGTGACCGGTCGAGGTGCGGGCATCGTCGCGGTCAAGCACGAGCACCCGGCCATTGAACGCCGCGATGCCGCTCATGAGCGCAACCGCCTCCCCCGGATCGTGTGTCGCGATACTGGTGACCAGCGAGCCGCCGCCGCGGCCGACGAGCTCGATCGCCTCGTCGAGACTGTCGTAGGCGATCAGGCTCGCGACCGGTCCGAAGGCTTCGACTTCGTGCACCGCGATCGCCGAGGGATCATCGAACCGAAGCATGATCGGCTGCACGAACGCGCCGGTCGGGCTCTGCGAGACGGTGCCGTCCGCTCGGGTAACAGCCGGGGCATCCGTCCCCCCGACGACGACACGACCACCGGCTTCCATCAGTTTCGCGACCTGCCGCTCCACCTCGTAACGCTGCTCGACCGACGCGAGTGGCCCCATCGTCACACCTTCGGCGCGGGGGTCGCCGATCACCACACGCTCGTCGATTCGAGCCTGGATCGCGGCGGTCACGTCATCCGCAGTCGCGCGAGGGACGATGACCCGGCGGATGCTCGTGCACTTCTGGCCCGCCTTCACCGTCATCTCGGTGACGACTCCGCGAACGAACGCGTCGAACTCCGGAGTTCCGGCAACCGCGGCCTGCCCGAGCACGGATGCGTTGATCGAGTCGGTCTCGTTGGTGAAGCGCACCCCGCCGTTCTGCACAGACTCGTGGGCGCGAAGCCGCTCTGCGGTCGACGCGGACCCGGTGAAGGCAACCAGATCGCCAAGGCGCAGGCTGTCGAAGAGGTCGGGCACGCCGCCGGAGGCGAGCTGAAGCGACCCATCCGGCAGTCGACCGGAGTCCACTAGGATGCGCACGAAGGCCTCGGCCACGTAGCCGGTGGGCGTCGCAGGCTTCACGAGGGTGGGCACTCCGGCCAGGAATGCGGGTGCCAGCTTCTCCAGCGAACCCCAAACTGGAAAGTTGAAGGCGTTGATCTGCACGGCCACTCCTGGCAGGCGGGAGTAAATGTGGCGTGCGATAAACGATCCGTCCTTCGACAGCGGCTCGACCGGCCCGTCAACATAGACACGGGTGTTCGGCAGTTCACGACGACCCTTGGACGCATACGTAAACAGCACGCCGATGCCGCCGTCGATGTCCACCATCGAGTCGCCGCGAGTCGCGCCGGTGCGCGCGGAGAGCTCGTACAACTCGTCCTTGTGCTCGCTGAGGATTTGTGCGAATTCCTTCAGCAGCAGCGCGCGCTGGTGGAAGGTGTACTTACCGAGCGACGCCTGACCCACGGTGCGTGCGTACTCGAGGGCACCGGCGAGATCGATGCCCTTCGTGCTGACGTGCGTGACCAGCTCGCCTGTCGACGCATCGAGTACCTCGGTCGCTGCCGGATCGGACCTCGGGGTCCACCACGCGCCCTTGAGGTAGCTGGGCAGGATTTCAGTCATGGGTCGATTCCTTAGTTCCGTGGTTGGTTCGGTCGCGAAAATTCGTCACTGGTTCGACCAGTCGAAGAATCCCTGGCCGGATTTGCGGCCGAGTTGCCCGGTGGCAACCTTGTCGCGCAGCAGCTGGGGCGGAGCGAAGCGTTCACCGAGCTGCGAGTGCAGGTATTCGGCGATGCCGAGGCGAACATCCAGTCCGACGATATCGGTGAGCCGCAGCGGCCCAACCGGGTAGCGATAGCCGAGCACCATCGCCGCATCGATATCGGCGGCAGAGGCGACGCCTTCTTCGAGCATCCGGATGGCCTCGAGTCCGATCACGAGACCGAGCCGGGAGGACGCGAAACCGGGCGAATTGCGCACGGTAATCGGCGTCTTGTCGATCGCGGTCACCCAGCCCTGCACGGTTTCGACGACCGTCGGGTCTGTCACCGCCCCGACGACGACCTCGACCAGCGCGGATGCCGGGACCGGGTTGAAGAAGTGCGCCCCGATGAAGCGCCCGGGGTAGCGAAGGCTCGCCGCGAGCTCGTCGATCGAGATGGAGGACGTGTTGCTCGCAATCGTCACGGTGCTGCCGACGCGGTCCTCGATCCGCGACAGCGAGGCGAGTTTGAGCGCGAGTTCCTCGGGCACGGCTTCGACAACGAGATCGCAGTCGTCGAACAGGCCGTCGTCGGTGCCGGTCGCCAGCCGACCGCCGATCGCATCCGCGGTTTCGGCGACCGCCCCGCGATCCACGCTCATTGCGACGGCGGACATCACCCGGTCGCGCGCGGCCGCGGCTTCATCGTCGTTTCTCTCGACGACCGCGACATCCGACCCGCAGACGAGGAACGCATGAGCGATTCCCGCACCCATGCGACCACCTCCGAGCACCCCCACTCGAGCGGGGACGTCGCTCACTTTTTGCGCCTCTCCAGGAACTCGGTCATCCGCCGGCGCTTGTCGTCCGAATCGAACAGCTCGGCCTGGGCCGCCAGATCGATGGACGGATGTTCGCCGCGATCCATCCGCATGATCGCCTTTGTGCGGATTGTCGCGGCGAAGCTCTTCGATGCGATCTGGTCGGCGAGCGCGTGCGCATTCGCGAGCAGGACATCCGGCTCGCACACACTCGTAAGCAGGCGGGCTGCGAGCGCCTCGTCCGCGTCAAGGATGCGACCGCTGAGCAGGATCTCCTTGGCCAGCGGTTCGCCGGCCAGCTCGCGGAGGCGCCAGAGCGCTCCGGCCGGCGCGACGATTCCGAGGCCGGTTTCCGGATTCCCGAGCTTCGCACGGGTCGTCCCGATCCTGAAGTCGGCCGCGTAGGCGAGCTCGGCGCCGCCGCCGAGCGCGTAACCATCAATCGCGGCGATCACAGGCATCGGGAGGTCGGCGATGCGGATGAAGAGCATGGTGTTGATGCCCTTCAGCGCATCCGCGGAACTGCGCTCGCGCAGCTCCGCGATATCGGCGCCCGACGCGAACACGCCATCTGATCCGGTAATAATCAGGATGCGCGGCTGGGCCTCGAGCTGGGCGCAGACTACGTGCAACTCATCGACCATCTCCTGGTTGATCGCGTTTCGCACCGCGGGACGATTCAGCTGCACGATCACCCGGTCGGGCATCCGCGTTACCAGAATCGTCGAGCGCTCTTCGGTCTCGCCGGCAGCCAGATGCAACTCAGCCGACCCGTTCGACGATGAGCGCTGTTCCCTGGCCGACGCCGACGCACATGGTCGCCAGGCCGTAGCGCGACGCCTCGCGTTCCATCCGCCCGAGCAGCGTTACCACCAGTCGGGAGCCGCTCGACCCGAGCGGATGCCCGAGTGCGATTGCTCCGCCATCCGCGTTTACCCGCGCCGGATCGAGACCGAGCTCCCGGATGACCGCGATCGACTGGGTCGCAAACGCTTCGTTCAGCTCGATCGAGCCCAGATCGGCGACCGTCAGCCCCGCCCGCTCGAGCGCCTTGCGTGTTGCCGGAACCGGTCCGATGCCCATGACCTCGGGAGCAACGCCCACGCTCGCTCCGGAAACAATTCGTGCGCGCGGTATCAGACCGTACCGCTCGACCGCTTCGGCACTGGCGACAACAATGGCGGATGCACCGTCGTTGAGGGCGCTCGAGTTTCCGGCGGTGACGACGCTGCCGCCCTTGACTACCGGTCGGAGGCCGGCCAACACTTCGGCGCTCGTATCTCGCCGAGGTCCTTCATCGACGAGTACTGTGCCCGCCGGCGCCTCGACGCCGACGATCTCCGCCTCGAAGCGTCCGGCATCCATCGCCGCGACGGCTCTCTGGTGGCTGGCGAGGGCGAACGCATCGGCGTCCTCGCGGCTGACGTTGTAAACGCGCGCGACCTCTTCGCCGGTCTGGGGCATTGAGAAGGTTGCCTTGTCCCTGGCGAGGAGAATCGAATTCGGGAAGCGCCATCCGATGGACGTGTCGAACTGGGCCCCCGGCTTTGCGAACGCCTTCTCCGGCTTCGCCTGAACCCACGGCGCGCGCGACATCGATTCGACACCGCCGGCGACAATGATGTCGGCGTCACCGGCACGGATCGCCTGTCCGGCCATGGTGATGGCCGTCAGGCCGGATGCGCAGAGCCGGTTCACGGTGACCCCCGGCACGTGGTCGGGCAGTCCCGCGAGGAGCACTGACATGCGCGCCACGTTTCGGTTGTCCTCGCCGGCCTGGTTTGCTCCGCCGAGGATCACCTCGTCGATGTTCTCGGCGTCGACGCCCGCGCGACTTACGGCCTCGCGAACCACGAGAGCAGCGAGGTCATCCGGCCTGACGCCGCTAAGGACTCCGCCGTAGCGTCCCACCGGCGTTCGAACGCCCCCGACTAGAAAGGCTTCAGCCACGTCGCGCGGACCCTCCGTTGGCAAATATATACCGACCGTTCGGAAAGTAATCCTGCCAGACCGCGGATGCGCGAGTCAACTCCGCGGGCACGGCGAAAAGGTAGATGCCAAAGCCTTAGGTAGGCTTGCGTTCGGCAACAAGGAGGCCTGGGCGCAATGGACAACTTCGCCGCCTGGCTATTGGGCATCCGGGCCGCGCAGCCGGTCGAATATCTTCGACTCCGACGCATCCGCCGCCACATCTATCGGCCCATCGCAAACCTGAAGGCCGAGATCATCCGGTCGGCCGAACCCATTCCGTTTGCTGACATCGACGCGTCCAGGTTCCGGCCGCTTCGTCCCGGCGCATCGTGGGGTGGAGTACTCGACTGCGCCTGGATTCGCATCACCGGAGACGTGCCGCCGGGTGCCGCCGGCGCCGAGGTGATGTTTGGACTGCTCGGCGAAGGACTCGCCTACGACCGCGACGGGCTCGTACTCGATTCGCTGAGCCGCGTGTTCCAACAGGGCGACCATCCGCACAGCGGCAACCAGTTCCGGCCGGTGCGTCACGTCGACCAGTCAACCGGCCGAGTCGAGTTCTATGTCGACGTCAGCTACAACGGCTGGCTGCTGTACCCACTCGGTCGCGGCGTCTACCACGGGGCGCACCTCGCGATCCGCACCGACGACGCGTTCGGCCTGTATTACGACTACCTGACTCTGGTCGTGCTGGCCGACTCGACCGAGGACGCGACACGTGCGGCGCAGATCCGTCGGTCCCTCCACGCCGCCTTTCACCGGTTCGTGAGGGGCGACTTTGCGGGAGCCCGTGCGCTGCTAGCGGTCGAACTCGGCAGGAAGTCGGAGGACGACTTCGTCTACAGCGCGATCGGTCACGGGCATCTCGACATGGCCTGGCTCTGGCCGCTGCGCGAGACCCACCGCAAGTCCGCGCGCACTTACGCCCGCGCCGTCAACCTGATCGACAGCTACGACGGCTACATCTACGGCACGAGCCAGCCTCAGCAACTGTTCTGGGTCAAGCAGGAGCATCCGGATCTCTACGAACGCATCAGGAAGGCCGTCGCTGCGGGACGCCTGGAGCTTCAGGGATCGTTCTGGGTTGAGACCGACACCAACATGCCCGGCGGCGAGTCGCTCGTGCGCCAGTCGATCATCGGTCGCCGGTTTCTCAGCGAGGAGTTCGGCATGACTCCCGACCAGTTGCGGATGTGCTGGCTGCCCGACACCTTTGGGTACACCGGCAGCCTGCCGCAGATCCTCAAGTTGAGTGGGATGGACTGGTTCCAGACCATCAAGTTGTCCTGGAACAAAGTCACCAATTTCCCGTACCGCACGTTCCACTGGCAGGGCATCGACGGCTCGAGCGTGCTCGTGCACATGCCCCCGGAAGGCGAGTACAACAGCCGCGGTGCCGCCGACGGCCTGCTGCGCGGACTCAAGCAGTAT
>DATAXD010000017.1:0-15315 GCA_036266835.1 Galbitalea sp.
GAAGTCACTGGTCAACCAGCGCGAGGTCGGTGAGGACACGCACAGCTTCGGTGCCGCTCTCAAGCACGTCCTGCGGCAAGACCCGGACGTCATCCTGATCGGTGAGCTTCGAGACCTCGAGACCATTTCGGTCGCGCTGACCGCGGCAGAAACGGGCCACCTCGTGTTCGCGACCCTGCACACGCAGGATGCGCCGCAAACCATCGACCGTATTATCGACGTTTTCCCGCCCCACCAGCAGGGCCAGGTTCGAGCCCAGCTCGCGGCCACTCTGCGCGGTGTCGTCTGCCAGACGCTTGTGAAGAAGGCCAGCGGCAAGGGCCGAGTGGTGGCGACCGAGGTTCTCATCGCCACCCCCGCCGTCGCCAACCTCATCCGCGAGGGCAAGACCTTCCAGATCGCCTCGGCCATGCAGGCCGGTGGCGAACTCGGGATGCACACGATGGACCGCCACCTGGCCGACCTGGCCAACGCCGGTGTCATCTCGCAGCGCGCCGCCATCGACAAGGCGCAGGACGTCGAGGGCATCAAGCAGCTGATCCACCGCGTGGATTCCGCGGCAGACGGACGAGGCGCAGCCTCATCCATTGACTACGAGGCATATTCAGGAGCCGGACGCTAATGGCAACTCTCGCTTACGCATACACCGGTCGCGATGCGACCGGCCGGATCGTCAAGGGCAAGCTCGAGGGATCGAGCGAGTCCGCGGTCGTTGCGCGCATGCGCACCATGGGGCTCTCGCCCGTCTCGATCTCGGAGGATGCGGCCGGCACCGGGCTCAACATGGAGCTCAATATCGGGTTCAAGAAGCGGGTCAAGACCAAGGATCTCGCGGTCGCCAGCCGCCAGATTGCCACCATGATCGCCGCCGGTCTCTCGCTGCTGCGCACTCTCACGATCATCTCGGAGCAGACCGAGAACAAGCGTCTCGCGAAGGCGTTCGGGTTGATCCGCAGCGAGGTCGAGGTTGGTACATCCTTTTCGGATGCCATTGCGAAGCAGCCGGACATCTTCCCGCCGCTGATGCTCAACCTGGTTCGCGCCGGTGAGGTCGGAGGTTTCCTCGAGGGCTCGCTCGAGTCCATCGCGACCAACTACGAGGCCGAGGTCAAGCTGAACGGCAAGATCAAGTCGGCCATGACCTATCCGGTCATCGTCCTGATCATCGCCTGCGTCGCGGTCGCGGCCATGTTGATTTTCATCGTCCCGGTGTTCTCGGCCATGTTCAAGTCGCTCAACGCGACGCTGCCGCTGCCCACCGAGATACTCGTGGTGCTCTCCCAGGGCATGGTCTACATCGGCCCGATCGTGGTCGCGCTCATCATCGCGTTCGTCATCTGGTGGCGACGGTACAAGAACGATCTTCGGGTTCGACAGTTCGTGGACCCGCTCAAGCTTAAAATCCCGGTGTTCGGCGAGCTCATGAAGAAGGTTTCCGTTGCTCGCCTCACTCGCAACCTGGCCATGATGATGGGCGCCGGTGTGCCCATCCTCCGGTCGCTCACCATCGTCGGCGCGGTCGCTAACAACTGGGTTGTCGAACAGGCGCTCGCCAAGGTCGGCGAGTCGGTGCGACAGGGAAAGACGATCGCGGAACCGCTGTCCCGTGAGCCGCTCTTCCCGGCCATGGTCACTCAGATGATCGCTGTCGGTGAGGACTCCGGTGCGCTCGAAGTGATGCTGCGCAAGGTCAGCGACTTCTACGACCAGGAAGTCGAGGCCATGACGGAGTCGCTCACGGCCCTCATCGAGCCCATCATGATCGCCATCATCGGTGTTCTGGTCGGCGGCATGATCGTCGCGCTCTACATGCCGATCTTCGACATCTACAGCCACATCCAGGGCGGCTAAGGAAACGACTCGCTCAGGTCCTGAGCGCGCATCCGAGACTGGCCCCCGTTAACGGGATTTTCAGAACGCCGCCGAAGGAACAGGCTGGCACCTGGGGGTCAAGTTTCTTTGGGGGCCACCTGTCCATTACATTGCGCTTCAAAAGCAGGCAGGAATCTATTCATCATGATCACATGGATCACCGGCGCCGTCGGGCGGCGCCGGGCAGCAGCGGAAGATGGTGAGCGCGAGAAAGGCTTCACGCTGATCGAGCTCATGGTCGTCATCTTCATCATCGGCATTCTCGCGGCGATCGCCATTCCGGCGTTCCTCAATCAGCGCGTGGCGGCCTGGGATGCGTCGGTCAAGTCCGACCTCTCCAGCGCGGCAATCGCGGCCACCGCTTACGCCGCCTCAAACAACGGCAGCTTCACCAACCTGACAACGACGAACCTCACGACCTACGGGTACGTGTTGACCTCCGGCAATGTCGCGGGGACCCTCACGGTCACCGGTTCGGGTGCGGGCTACACGTTCTCGGAGTCGAACCCGAACAGCGGATCCGGCCACACCTACTCGCTGGTCAACGGCTCGATGTCAGGTCCGTCCTGATCGCGCTGCCCGCTCATTCGGGCACGAACGCAACGAGGACGCCGCTAACCGGCGTCCTCGTTGCGTTTGAAGCCACGCCGGCAGCCAAAATCGACCACACCCGAACTGGGGGTGTGTCGGAGAACAAAACCCCCCGTTCACGGGATTTGCAGGATGGGGGCGCGGCGGCAGGCTGTACCGCAGGGGGTCAAACTTTTTGGGGGCCACCTGTCAATTCATATTTTCAACTAGACAGGACAATTCATGATCAAGTCGATCAACGCGGCGCTCGCGCGTCGTGCAGAAATCGAGGACGGTGAGAACGAGAAGGGCTTCACCCTGATCGAGCTCATGGTCGTCATTATCATCATCGGCATTCTCGCAGCGATCGCCATCCCGGCGTTCCTCAACCAGCGCGTTGCGGCCTGGGACGCTTCGGTTAAGTCCGACCTCTCCAGCGCAGCGATCGCGGCCACGTCGTACGCCACCACGAACAACGGTAGCTACAGCGGCCTCACCAACACGCTGCTCACCTCGAACGGATTCACCGCGACGTCGGGCAACTCTGTTGGCACGATCGCCGTCACGGGCTCCGGCTCGGGCTACACGCTGACGGAGTCGAACCCGAACAGCGGTTCGAACCACACCTACACGCTGACCAACGGCACCATTACGGGCCCCAGCTAACAGGCAACTGAACCATGCTCGTGCGCGGGACGTCAGAAATGGCATCCCGCGCACGAGTGCTTCACCAGAATCACCCGCAGTTCCATCGCACCACACCGGTCCGACAGGACCGAGCGCACGCTTCGCACGACCGCCTGGGGAGGGGGATAGCGCATGAAGAACGGTAAACGGGGACTCCTTTCCGTCGCTTCCAGTGATGCGGGTCTTACCCTCGTCGAGGTCATCGCAGCCGTCATCGTCGTCGTCACCGTTGCGCTGGCCAGCGCCGGTCTCGGAATCAACGGCATCAAGACCGCTGCAGCGCAGGAGCGCCAGCAGGTCGCCGTAACGATCGCCAACGGCGCCATGGAAACCGTGAGCAGCTGGGATCCCAGCCTGAACACGGTGACGAAGGTCAGCGGTCTTTACGCCGGTCGCACCAGCGCGGCGGTCTCGACATCATTCACCTCGAACTCGACAGTCCCAGGCGTCAGTAATACCTACCCGACGTTCGATTCCTCTGCAACGTCAACTAGCACCGCGTCGATTCCGATCAGCGCTACTCAGACCGAAAACGGCACGAACTACACGGTTTGGACCCTGATCGGAGACTGCTACCAGCCGGTGATCGGCGGTACTTGCAGCAAGATCACGGGTCAAGCCACCGAACCGTCCACGACTCCGGCCAACTACGCGCTGGTCGTCCGAATCATCGTCGTCGTCTCATGGACCGCGGGATCGAGCTGCTCGACCAACGGTTGCTACTACGAGACCACCACCATGGCGGATCCGCACTCCGACCTTCAGTGGGTGTCACATTGATCACGATTCGCAGATTTCTTCTTCGCCGCGCCACGCGTGAGCTCGATCGTGGTTTCACGATGGTCGAGTTGATGATCGCTCTCGCGGTCTTTTCGATCTTCCTGGTTGTCGTCATGACCTCGGTCGTGTCAATTACCAAGGCGTCCACGACGGCTCAGGTGACCGCGCGGTCCTCGAGCGCCGAGCTGGCAACCTTCGCTCGGATGGACCATGAAATCCGTTACGCTGACTCGATCAATTTCCCCGGGACCGGTAGCCCGAGCGGTGACATGTATATCGAGTTCGACACGCCCGCCACGGCCACCACAAGCAAGATCGCACTGTGCACTCAGTGGAGATTTGACCCGACGGCCCGAGTGGTTCAGGTTCGGCAGTGGAACAATCAGACGGGTATTACCCCGCCAACGACCTGGGACACACTCCTGACCAACGTGGCAAATGACGGCGGCGCGAGCTATCCGTTCCAAATGCTGCCCGCGACGCGGAATGGCGCGAAGAACGAGCAACTCGTCCTGACTCTCGACACCGGCAACACGTCGGTGAAGGGCGCTGCGATTACGTCGAACTTCGTCGCGCGTAACAGTTCCATCCAGTCCCAAAGCAACACCGACGACACTGCTGCCGGAACAAGCGACTCACCAATTTGCCCGGGAAGCTCGAGGCCATGATGCGCGGAACCACTCTCATTCGACTTCGTCGGGTGCTTAGATCTCATTTCGAGGACCGAAACCGCGAAGGCGGCGTCGCGATGCTGACGGCCATCCTGTTCATCATCATCATGGCGGGCGTGTCCACGATAATTCTGGGAGTTGTCTCGGCCCAGACAATCCCGTCGTACCTGGATCAGAAAGGGACCAAGACGGTCTACTCGGCTCAGGCCGGCATTCAGGCGGCCCTTTCGATCATCCGGTCCGGGAGCACGCTGGACACCACGTCCGGCAACTACTACGGAGACCCGACGAAGATGCCCTGTACGGTAACGGGCACGTCGAACGGCCTCTCTGACGGCAACAGCTATTCCGTCTCGATTGCGTATTTCACGCTCGACCCAACCGGTCAGTCAGCGAGCTGGATCACCACGAACCAGCTGGCCTGTAAGACGGGGACTCTCGCGCAGTACGGCACATCCGCTTACGGATTGAGCACTACGCCGAAGTACGCCCTGATCACTTCTGCCGGCACCGCGACCCAGATCCCGGTAGTGACGACTCAGGCGAACCGCTCAATTACCGCGTTGTATACCTTCCAGGTTTCGACCGCGAACATCCTCGGCGGCCTGATCTACAACAACGGCCAGACTGCCTGCCTGCAGGCCGTGAAAGCCGCGTCAGGGCAGGCCATCGCCTTCGTAGCCGCTTCGTCGTGCAGCTCGACCGGAACGAATGCAGCCCTCCAGCTATGGAGCTACACGACCAATTGGCAGATAGCGCTGACCAGTACCGAGGTTGGGGGCGTCGTTACCACAGCGAGCCTCTGCATTACCGGTCCGACAGTTTCGGGCGGCGCGACGCAGAACGCGCTGTTGAAGAGCTGCCAGAAGTCCACGGCCTCGGCGCGCTGGAACCAGCTCTGGAGTTGGACCGGTTCGTACACCTGGGAGGGTGAACTCTCCGATATCAGCGGCCCGAACGGTAACGCCTGGCTTTCGCCCCCGTACGCGGATGGCACCAGCCCGATCGGCAAGGACCTCGAAGTCGTCAACGCGACCTCTCCCATCGGAACCATGGCACCGTCCGCCCAGGTTGGCGCCGGCGCGGCCAGTTACGACAAGGATCAGATCGTCAACTACGCAGAATTTGGTCGCTGCACAGACGTCACCAACCAGCCTCAGCCGGACACTGACGCATACCCGATGATCGACTATCCCTGCAAGCAAGACCCCACGGGTGGCACAACGAACATCACGTGGAACCAGCTGTGGTACTACTGCGAGGTCGGCGACGCGGGTTGCGATACAACCGTGGATCCAACTAACCAGCAGATCTACGTTCTGTATAACAACAGCGCGTCGTCGAAGTACTGCCTGACGACGCCGAGCACGACCGCCAGCAATCCGCGCCCGACGACTCCGGCAACGACTGCGGCCAACCAGTTCCCGTATTTCGCAGCGTGCGCGACATCTGGTGCGCTCGTCGCGCAGCAGAACTGGGATCGGGTCTACGTCGGAGACGACTATTTGGACAGCTACCTGTTTGTTGACACCTACGGTCGCTGCCTTGAGGCTAACTCCAGTGACATCTTCAGCGGTGACATCTCGTATATAACTGTCAACAGCTGCACCGGCGCGAGCTACCAGAAGTGGAATGCCCCGCCGACCTACACCGACTCCACCGTCGGCGGCTACCGGGAGATCTCGGGCGGATGATTCTCATCGCTGCCATCGCCGGCCTGTTTGGACTCGCGATCGGATCGTTCCTCAACGTCGTCATCTATCGGGTGCCGATCGGGAAGTCCGTCGTGTCTCCGGCAAGCGCTTGCCCGAACTGCGGTTCGGGAATCCATGCCTACGACAACGTGCCGCTTGTGTCGTGGCTTGCACTTCGCGGACGCTGCAGGAGTTGTAGCGCTCCGATCTCGGCGCGCTATCCACTCGTCGAACTCGGAACCGGCCTGCTGTTCTTTGTGGTCTCGTTGCCGCTGGCGGCTCAGCTCGCGGCGGTGCAGCCGACCGTCAGCATGATCGCATCCGGCCTGCGACTGGTCGCATTCCTCTATCTTGCGGCGATTTCGGTCGCGCTCTCGTTCATCGACATCGAGCATCACCGGCTTCCGGACAAGATCGTGCTGCCGTCATATGCGGTCGGCGCGCTCCTTCTGTCCGGCTCGAGCATCCTTACCGGCGACTACGCGGCACTGCTGCGCGGGGCGATCGGCCTTGCCGCGATGGCGGCCGGGTACTTTTTGCTGGCCATCCTGTGGCGTGGCGGGATGGGCTTCGGCGATGTGAAGCTGGCCGGCGTCCTCGGCCTCTACCTCGGCTACGCCGGGTGGGGTGCGCTCGCCGTCGGATCACTCGGCGCGTTCTTCCTGGGCGGGGCCTTCGGTCTCGTGCTCATCCTGTTGCGCAAAACGACGCGGAAATCGGGGATCCCGTTCGGGCCCTGGATGCTGCTGGGCGCATGGGTCGGGATCTTGTTCGGAAACCTGATCTGGAACGACTACTTGTCGATTTTTGGTCTGGCGACCTAGTTCTAGTAAGTCAAATTGGGGGGAAAAAGAAATGGCAAAAAACATAGTTGGGGTGGATATCTCCAGCGGAGGCATTCGAGCCGTTGAGGTTCGGGATGCCGCCGGCGCGAGACCCACCGTTGTCAAGTACGACTCGATTCCGCTTCCGGAAGGTGCCGTACTCCGTGGGGAGGTCGTCGAAGTAGCGACGGTCGTCACTGCACTGAGGCAACTCTGGTCGTCCGGAGGCTTCGGAAGCAAGGACGTCGTGCTCGGTATCGGCAACCACCGCGTACTCGCTCGTGACCTGAGCGTGCCGAGAATGAGCATCGAGCACATCCGTGAATCGCTGCCGTTCCAGGTACAGGATCTCCTTCCGGTGCCGGTAGACCAGGCTCTCCTGGACTTCTACCCGGTCTCCGAGGGACAGTCCGACCAGGGACCGGTCGTCAACGGCCTGCTTGTCGCAGCAGTCAAGGAGTCGGTCGACACGAACGTCCGGGCCGTCGAGCTCGCCGGGCTGAACCCGGTGGATGTCGACCTCATCCCGTTCGCGCTGTGTCGCGTCCTGCTGCGCGGATCAAACCGTCGCGGTCTGGTCGCGATCATCGACGTCGGATCGAACACCTCGACTGTCGTCGTTGCTCGGGACGGCGTGCCCGAGTTCGTTCGCATCATTTCAGCGGGCGGACGCGACCTGACGGATGCGATCCGGTCCGAGGGCATGCTCACTTCCGAGCAGGCCGAGGCTTCCAAGCAGGCGCTCGGACTGAGCACCGTCGGAGTTCCGGTCGCCCAACAGCCAATTGTCGAGGTGATCTACAAGGTGGCCGGCGAACTACTGAACAGTCTTCGAAACACGCTCACCTACTTCGTGGGCTCACACGACAAACAGCCGATTTCGCAGATTGTGCTGACGGGCGGCGGAGCCAAACTCCGTGGCTTCGCTCAGGCGCTGCAGGACGGAACACAGATTCCGATCGTTATCGCAGACCCGTTCGGCCTGGTGTCGGTTGATCGCCGGCTCGCGGCACGAACGTCCAGCGCAAGCAGCGACGCGGCGTGCGTCGCGCTCGGTCTAGCTCTAGGAAGTGCAGCATGACTACCGCAGTAAAGGAAAAGAAGCCCTTCCTGCCCCAGCGCAAGCCGCAGGTGCAGGCCGGCGGTGGAGCCGGGGCCGTTGCGCTCCGTGGGCCGGTAGTGAGCCGGCCCGCCGCGAGCGCAGCACCACTGGCAATCGGTGGTGAGCCCCGTGTGCACCTGTTACCGCCCGAGACCATGGAGCGCAAGAAGACCAAGCTGCTCAAGCGCCGCTTGCTCTTCGTCGCCGTTGGTGTTGTCGCGATTGTCGCCTTCGGCTACGTTCTGGCGACCGTGGATCTCACCGCGGCGCAGAGCCAGCTCAATGCGGCGAGAACCGCAACGTCGCAACTGCTGGCACAGCAGGGCAAGTACGGAGCGGTGACGAAGGTCAAGTCCGACATCTCGGCGATCCAGGAAGCACAACAGGAGGCGACGACCCAGGAAATCCTGTGGGCGCCATACCTGAAGAACCTCGAGGGAACGCTCCCGTCCGGCGCCAGTGTCCAGGCCGTGAACGCCCAGATTGATGACCCGATCGGTGCTCCCGCGGGGAGCGTTGAGGGCGGCGGCTCGATACCGCTTCAGGGTCCCCGCATCGCGACGGTGCAGTTGACCGTTTCGATCGCACAGTCTGAAATCCCGGGCTGGCTGAACACTCTGCCAGCCATCAAGGGATTTGTAGATGCGACGCCGGGGAGCATCACCACTTCGACCACCGATAGTGCGAACTACCAGCTCGTGGTGACCATTCACATGAACGCTCAGGCGGTCTCGGGACGATTCACGAAAGATGCGGAGGCGACCAAATGAGCAAGTCACGTGTTTGGGTACTCGGCGTTATCGCCGCGATGCTGGTCGTAGTGATCGGCGGCTGGACGATTGGCATCTCGCCGGTCTTCACGCAGATCACCGAGGCTGATGCGCAGACATCGTCGATTCAGGCGTCTAACGCTGCGTCCCAGTCGCAGTTGGCGACTCTCAAGACTCAGTTCGCCGGCATTTCTGATCTCCGCGCGAACCTCGATTCGCTCCGGCTCTCGATTCCCGAGCAGCAGGCGGCATCGGAGTTTCTCAGCGAGGTGAACTCATTGAGTTCGAGCGCGGGCACCACACTGCAGAGCGTCACGATTTCGGATGCGACGCTCTACTCGGCTCCCGGTGCCGCCGCGGCGGCAGCGCCCGCGACGACGTCGACTCCGGCACCGACAAGCTCGCCGGCGCCCACAACGCCGACTGCGCCGATCGTCACGTCGAGCGGACTAGTTGTGATCCCGGTTGTGGTCACCGTAAAGGGAAGCCTCTCGCAGGACCAGTCGTTCTTCGGTTCGCTGCAGACCGGCTTGCGCCTGTTCGTCTCGTCCGGTCTCACCATCACGACTGACGCCGCGTCCGGCAAGGTGACGTCATCCATATCGGGCGACATCTTCACCCTGCAGGGCTCGAGCGATGCAAGCTCGAGCAGCACGAGTACCCCGACGGATAACAGCACGACGACGCCAACGCCGACTGAGACCCCGACGGCCACTCCGACGCCGACCTCGACGCCGAAGCCGACGAGCACCGCGAAGTCGTCGACCTCGGGAAAGCCATCGTCGACGCCGACTCCAAATCCGAGCCCGACTTCCTGAGTCGGGTCCTGCGAGCCCCCCCTCTCGGTGGAGCCCACTACCTCCCAGGCGTGGCTCCACCGTAGAGTGGGCATACAGGATCAGGTGCCCGCGAGGGCTGTGAGGAGAGAAGCAATGGCTGCCAAACGTCCCACGCAACAGTCCGCCGAGGTCACGCCGACCGACGCAGGACCAAACGATGGGGCGGCAGCCGTTGCCAACCCCGCCCTCGCGGCACCTGATTCACCAACGGCAGAACCGGCAGCAGAATCCGCTGTTCAGCCCGAGCCGGCGGCACCGGTGACACCAGCGGCACCGGTCACACCCGCGGCACCGGCACAGCAGGTCGTATATGTCGAGGCGCCGAAGCCGTTCATTGCGAAGGGCAACCGTGGTTTCGGCGTTCTGATCGCCGTTCTCTCCACGGTCGTCTTCATCGTGCTCAATGCGATCGCCCAGGTCGTCTTCGAGTTGGTGAATTCCCAACCGCTCGACTTCAGCTTCATCAGTACGACCGGCTTTTACGCTCCGGCGATCATGTTCCTGGTCGGATTCGTCTTGCTCGTGCTGGTGGTCAATCGCGCCGGATGGGGGGCGCATGTGCTGGGCAGCATCTTCGTCGGCCTCGTCGTGTTCTTCGGTGGCACCGGCGTTCTCCTGCTGCTGAACATCAACCAAATCCCGTCGAACCAGGTCGCGGAAACGTTCACTCGCACCCTGTTCAGCCCGGAGCTCATCATCGCGGCACTGATCGCTCGCGAGGTTTCGTTGTGGATGGGCTTCTTCATCGCTTCCCGCGGGCGCAAGGTCAAGGTGCGCAACGTCGATGCCCGCGTGCTGTACGACCAGGAGATCGCGACGAAGCGTGCGGAATACGAGCAAGCCAACGCAAACTCCGGCGTTCCCGTGGTCGCAAGCGCGCCAGTAGCTGAGACACCGGCAGAGCCTGCCACTGCTGCCGAGTCTGACACGGTCGCGCCCTGAGCGAACAGGCGGCCAATTCGGCGGCCGCCATTTGACCCGTTGTGGTCGCAGGGCTAGTCTTGATCGGGTGTGCGCATTGGCGCGCGCTCTTGTTGTGCCCAGCGAATGCCGGTCAATTCGGGTAACCGCCGGGGCAACCCACGGCATACCAATCAAACCTCGAATTTCTTGAGTGTTGCGTTTGGTCCAGATGAACTCGTAACCCTGCGCGTGAAGCGTGCAGAGCCTCGAATGCTAATTGCGAAAAGCAAAGCTGTCACCGTGATTTTGCGGGGACAGCAAACTGTCACCGTGCAGTAAACACAAGGAGTGAAGTAGTGCCAACCATTCAGCAGTTGGTTCGGAAGGGCCGCAGTCCGAAGGTCGTCAAGACCAAGGCGCCCGCCCTGAAGTCCAACCCGCAGCAGCGCGGCGTTTGCACGCGCGTGTACACGACGACACCGAAGAAGCCGAACTCGGCACTTCGCAAGGTCGCTCGCGTGAAGCTTTCCAACGGTACCGAGGTCACCGCCTACATCCCCGGCGAAGGTCACAACCTGCAGGAGCACTCGATGGTGCTTGTTCGGGGTGGTCGCGTCAAGGACCTTCCGGGCGTCCGCTACAAGATCGTGCGCGGTGCGCTCGACACCCAGGCGGTCAAGAATCGTAAGCAGGCTCGCAGCCGCTATGGCGCGAAGATGGACAAGAAGTAATGCCACGTAAAGGACCAGCACCGAAGCGTCCCGTTGTTGCGGACCCGGTCTACGGAGCACCAATCGTCAGCCAGCTTGTCAACAAGATCCTGCTCGATGGCAAGAAGGGCCTCGCCGAGCGCATCGTCTACGGTGCACTCGAAGGTGTTTCGGCCAAGAGCGGTCAGGATGCCGTTGCCACACTCAAGAAGGCTCTCGATAACGTGCGTCCAACGCTCGAAGTCAAGTCGCGCCGCGTCGGTGGCTCGACCTACCAGGTGCCCGTCGAGGTCAAGCCGCATCGCGCGAACACCCTCGCCCTGCGCTGGCTGACCAGCTACGCGAAGGCACGTCGCGAAAAGACCATGACCGAGCGTCTGACCAACGAGATCCTTGATGCCTCGAACGGACTCGGCGCCGCGGTTAAGCGTCGCGAGGACACTCACAAGATGGCCGAGTCGAACAAGGCATTCGCCCACTACAGATGGTGACCACTCTTCCGGCGGTCGACTAGGCCGAAGGCCGTACCGAGACCACGCCGCGATCCAGCGAATTGGTCTCGCTACGCGTCGCTGCGCGGCGCTACTCGACCAGCGTGGAATACAACAAGTAAGGAAACAAACCCGTGGCACAAGACGTGCTCACCGACCTGAACAAGGTCCGCAATTTTGGCATCATGGCGCACATCGATGCCGGCAAGACGACGACGACCGAGCGCATCCTCTATTACACGGGGATCACGCACAAGATCGGCGAGGTCCACGATGGCGCCGCCGTCATGGACTGGATGGCGCAGGAGCAGGAGCGTGGCATCACGATCACCTCTGCCGCGACGACGTGCTTCTGGAACAAGTACCAGCTGAACATCATCGACACGCCCGGACACGTCGACTTTACGGTCGAGGTCGAGCGCAACCTGCGCGTTCTGGATGGCGCCGTTGCTGTCTTCGATGGCAAGGAAGGCGTCGAGCCCCAGTCAGAAACCGTCTGGCGCCAGGCCGACAAGTATGACGTTCCGCGCATCTGCTTCGTCAACAAGATGGACAAGCTGGGTGCGGATTTCTACTACACGGTCGACACCATCATCGAGCGCCTCGGCGCGAAGCCGCTGGTCATCCAGCTTCCCATCGGTTTCGAGAACACCTTCGAGGGTGTCGTCGACCTGGTGGAGATGCGCGCGCTGACCTGGCGTGGTGACTCTAAGGGTGACGTCGAACTCGGCGCCAAGTATGCCATCGAGGAGATCCCCGCGGATCTCGTCGAGAAGGCCAATGAGTACCGCCACATCCTGATCGAAACGGTCGCGGAGGCAGATGACCACCTGCTCGAGCGCTACCTGGACGGCGACACGGACTTCTCGGTTGCCGAGATCAAGGCCGCCATCCGCAAGCTAACCGTGTCGAGCCAGCTGTACCCGGTGCTGTGCGGCTCTGCGTTCAAGAACCGTGGCGTCCAGCCGATGCTTGATGCCGTCGTCGACTACCTGCCGAGCCCGCTCGACGTTCCCGCAATTGAAGGACACGACACGCGTGACGAGGAGAAGGTCATCGAGCGCCATCCGGACTCCAAGGAGCCGTTCGCGGCGCTGGCGTTCAAGATCATGACGCACCCGTTCTTCGGGCGTCTCACCTACATCCGCGTGTACTCCGGTCACGCCGACTCGGGTGTGCAGCTCGTCAACTCGACCAAGGGCCGCAAGGAGCGCATCGGGAAGATCTTCCAGATGCACGCCAACAAGGAGAACCCCGTCGAGTCGATGACTGCCGGCCACATCTACGCGGTCATCGGCCTCAAGGACACGACCACGGGCGACACGCTGTCCGACCCGAACAACCAGGTCGTTCTCGAGTCGATGACGTTCCCGGAGCCGGTCATCGAGGTCGCGATCGAGCCGAAGACGAAGCAGGACCAGGAAAAGCTGGGCCTGGCAATCCAGAAGCTCGCCGAGGAAGACCCGACGTTCCGCACCGAGCAGAACCAGGACACCGGCCAGACGATCATCAAGGGCATGGGCGAGCTTCACCTCGACATCCTGGTTGACCGGATGAAGCGCGAGTTCAACGTGGAGGCCAACGTCGGTAAACCGCAGGTTGCATACCGCGAGACGATCAAGCGAATTGTCGAGAAGCATGACTACACCCACAAGAAGCAGACCGGTGGATCCGGCCAGTTCGCGAAGGTGCAGATTTCTCTCGAGCCGCTCGAGGTCACCGCGGAGAAGACCTACGAGTTCGAGAACAAGGTCACCGGCGGTCGCGTTCCGCGGGAGTACATCCCGTCGGTCGACCACGGAATCCAGGATGCGCTGCACGTCGGTGTTCTCGCGGGCTACCCGATGGTCGGGATCAAGGCGATCCTGCTTGATGGTGCTTCGCACGACGTCGACTCCTCGGAGATGGCGTTCAAGATTGCCGGCTCAATGGCCTTCAAGGAGGCCGCTCGCAAGGCCGGGCCCGTTCTGCTCGAGCCGCTGATGGCCGTCGAGGTACGTACCCCAGAGGAATATCTGGGAGACGTCATCGGCGACCTGAACTCGCGTCGCGGTCAGATCCAGCACATGGATGATGCGAAAGGCGTCAAGGTCGTTCGCGCACTCGTGCCGCTATCGGAGATGTTCGGATATGTCGGTGACCTGAGGTCGAAGACCTCGGGCCGCGCGGTGTACTCGATGACCTTCGAGTCATACGCTGAGGTCCCGAAGGCCGTTGCCGACGAGATCGTCCAGAAGAACAAGGGCGAGTAATCACCCGACGCGTTCGAGTAAGTAACATAACAACACACCAATCTGTATGGCTTTCGGAACCACCGGAGTCGTACACAACGAGTCCTGAGGAGGACCCACAGTGGCTAAGGCCAAGTTCGAGCGGACAAAGCCGCACGTAAACATCGGAACGATCGGTCACGTCGACCACGGAAAGACCACCCTCACGGCGGCCATTTCAAAGGTGCTCGCCGACAAGTACCCGTCGGCCGTAAACCAGCCGCGCGACTTCGCGTCGATCGACTCGGCGCCGGAAGAGCGCCAGCGCGGTATCACGATCAACATCTCGCACGTCGAGTACGAGACCCCGAAGCGTCACTACGCACACGTCGACGCGCCGGGCCACGCCGACTACATCAAGAACATGATCACGGGTGCTGCCCAGATGGACGGTGCAATCCTCGTGGTTGCGGCGACCGACGGGCCCATGGCGCAGACGCGTGAGCACGTACTGCTCGCCAAGCAGGTCGGCGTGCCGTACCTGATGGTTGCGCTGAACAAGTCCGACATGGTCGACGACGAGGAGATCCTGGAGCTCGTCGAGCTCGAGGTTCGCGAGTTGCTGTCCAGCCAGGGCTTCGACGGCGACAACGCTCCGGTCATCCGCGTTTCGGGCCTGAAGGCGCTCGAAGGCGACGACAAGTGGGTGCAGTCGGTCCTCGAGCTCATGGAGGCCGTTGACACGAGCATCCCTGACCCGGTCCGCGACAAGGACAAGCCGTTCCTGATGCCGATCGAGGACGTCTTCACGATCACCGGTCGTGGAACCGTCGTCACCGGCCGCGCCGAGCGTGGAACCCTCGCTATCAATTCCGAGGTCGAGATCGTCGGCATCCGCCCGACGCAGAAGACCACGGTCACCGGCATCGAGATGTTCCACAAGCAGCTCGACGAGGCATGGGCGGGCGAGAACTGTGGTCTGCTGCTTCGCGGTACCAAGCGCGAGGACGTCGAGCGCGGCCAGGTCGTCGTCAAGCCGGGTTCGGTCACACCGCACACCCAGTTCGACGGCACCGCCTACATCCTGTCGAAGGATGAGGGTGGTCGTCACAACCCGTTCTACGCGAACTACCGTCCGCAGTTCTACTTCCGTACCACCGACGTCACCGGCGTCATCACGCTGCCCGAGGGC
>DATAXD010000032.1:0-89336 GCA_036266835.1 Galbitalea sp.
GGCGACGGCGAGGCCGAGACCGCGACACTGGCGACGAGCTGGCACCTCAACAAGTTCCTCAACGCGAAGACGGATGGCGCGGTGCTGCCCATCCTCAACCTCAACGGTTACAAGATCGCGAACCCGACGATCCTCGCGCGCATCCCCAAGGACGAACTCATCCAGCTCATGCAGGGCTACGGCTACGCGCCGATCTGGGTCGAGGGCGGGTTCGACGATGAGGACCACATGGCCGTCCACGCGCGATTCGCGGATGCGCTCGAGAAGGCTCTCGACGAGATCGCTGCGATCCAAAAGGATGCCCGCCAAAACGGCAACGAGGCTCGGCGAGCCTGGCCGATGATCGTCCTCAAGACGCCCAAGGGCTGGACCGGCCCGAAGTTCGTGGACGGGTTACCGGTCGAGAACACCTGGCGTGCCCACCAGGTACCGATCGCGAGCGTTCGGGACAAGCCCGAGCACCTGCATCAGCTGCAGGAGTGGATGGAGAGCTACAAAATCGGCGAACTCCTCAACGCCGACGGATCGCCGATCGCTTCCCTCGACGCGAACCGGCCAAAGGGCGAGCGGCGGATGTCCGCGAACCCGAACGCGAACGGCGGGCTTCTCGAGAAAACCCTGGTTTTGCCACCGCTTGACGACCACGCGATCGATGTTTCGAAGGATCGCGGCGTCGTCATCGAGTCGACGCGCGTGCTCGGCCGTTGGCTCCGAGACATCATTGTTGCCAACCCCACGAATTTCCGCGTGTTCGGACCCGACGAGACCGCATCCAACCGCCTCGACGATGTCTATCAGGTCACCGCGAAGGAATGGCAGGGTGAATATCTTCCCGTCGACGAGAACCTGGCCCATGAGGGGCGGGTCATCGAGGCGCTAAGCGAGAACCTGATGCAGGGCCTGCTCGAGGGCTACACCCTTACCGGACGCCACGGCCTCTTCAACTCTTACGAGGCCTTCATTCACGTCGTCGATGCAATGTTCAACCAGCACGCAAAGTGGCTCGAGTCGGCCGCCGAAGTGCCGTGGCGTCGGCCGATCCCATCCTTCAACTACCTGCTCTCATCCCATGTCTGGCGCCAGGATCACAATGGCTTCTCGCACCAGGATCCGGGATTTCTCGACCACGTCGTCAACAAGCGCGCGAGTGTCGTCCGTGTTTATCTGCCCGCGGATGCCAACCAGCTGCTGGTCACCGCGGAGCACATCTTTGGAACGCACGACTACGTCAATGTCATCGTTGCCGGGAAGCAGCCGACACCGACATTCCTCAGTCTCGAGGAGGCGCGCGAACACGGTGCGCGCGGTCTCGGGGTCTGGGATTGGGCGGGCACCGAGGTCGAAGGCGAGGAGCCGGATGTCGTCATCGCTTCGGCTGGCGACGTGCCGACCATCGAGGCGATGGCCGCCGTTCAGCTGCTCAAGAACGAGATACCCGGACTGAAGATGCGGTTCGTCAACGTGGTCGACCTGATGCGGCTGCAAGACGAGACCGAGCATCCACACGGTCTCAGCTCCGATGAATTCGACGCGGTCTTCACGGCCGACAAGCCGGTCGTCTTCGCGTTTCACGGCTACCCGTCGCTCGTTCATCGACTCACCTACCGGCGCAGCGCACCCGAGCGGTTCCACGTGCGCGGGTTCAAGGAGCGCGGCACCACGACCACGCCGTTCGACATGCTCATGCTCAACGACCTCGACCGGTTCCGGCTGGTCATGGACGTCATCCGTCGCGTCCCCTCACTCGGGTCGAAATTCGCCTCGTTCAACCAACGCATGGACGATGAACGCATCCAGCACCGCGCCTACACCCGCGCACACGGCGAAGACCCCACCGATGTGGCAACGACCGAGGGTCTGCCCTTCAAGTCGAGCACGATGCGCACCGATGCCACCGGAAGCGACAACACCAAGGTCTAATTCTTGCCCCATCTCTCTCCTAATTCAGGAGGCTGGTCACCTAATTCAGGAGGCTGTGTGACTGAAGTGGCAGAAGCTTGCTGGAGTCTCCTGAGTTGTGCAACATCGGGTGCGGCTGGTTGGCAACCTCCTGAATTAGGAGAGGTGGGAGTGTGTTACACAGCTCGCTGATTCGGCTTCCAGAAGAAGCGCTTTACCAGTTCGTTCGAGGCCACGTAGACCAGCGTGATTCCGATGATCGACAAGAACAGCGGAACCGACAGGCCCACCAATTGCAAGGGTGCCGCCAGCGGTGAGTACGGGATGTAGCACGCAACGATGGCGACCGCGATGCTCGCGATCACAATCCACTTGCTCGGCCGACTGCGGAAGAACGGCCGCCGAGTGCGCAGCACGAACAGCACGACGACCTCGGTGAGGATGCTGCCCAGGAACCACGCGCTCTGGAATTCGTGTACCTTCGCGTGGAAAACCAGCTCCAGCACCAGGAACGTGATGATGTCGAAGGCGGAGCTCAGGGTTCCGAACACAATCATGTAGTTGCGGATGAGCTTCACATTCCACGCCTGCGGTACGCGCAGCTGGGCGGCATCTACCGAGTCCGTCGCAATGAAGGTCGCCGGGAAGTCGGTGAGCAGGTTGATCAGCAGGATCTGACCGGCCAGCAGCGGAAGGAACGGCAGAACCGCCGCCGCGATCGCCATCGAGAGCACGTTGCCAAAGCTCGCGCTGGTCGTCATGAAGATGTACTTCATGGTGTTCGCGAAGGTGCGGCGGCCCTGCGTCATGCCGGCGAGCAGAACGTTGAGGTCCTTCTCCAAGAGCACGATTGCCGCAGCTTCCTTCGCGACCGCAACGGCGCTGTCGACGGAGATACCGACATCCGCTGCATGCAGCGCCGGGGAGTCGTTGATCCCATCCCCCATGTAGCCGACGACCGCACCGCCCGAGCGCAGTGCCCGAACGATCCGCTCCTTCTGGATGGGGTTGAGCTCCGCGAAGACGGCGACGTCGGCCGAAGCGAGTGCGAGCTTGGCATCATCCAGCGCGTCGATGTCGGTGCCGGTCAGCACCGTCTTTGTGGACAGCCCGACCTCATTCGCAATGTGTGCCGCAACGAGGTGATTGTCGCCGGTGAGCATCCGCACCGAGATGCCGTTGGTAGCGAGATCCTCGAGCGTCTTCGCCGCATCCGGCTTGGCCGGGTCGGCGAACGTCACGAACCCGACCAAGGTCATCTTCGCCTCGTCGGCGAGTACGGCAGTCTTTGCGCCCTTCATGTCCTTCGTAGCGATGCCCAGCACCCGGTACCCCTGGTTGCTGAGGTCCAGGAACTGCTTCTGAACGGATGCCTGCACGGATGCGATCGGCACGGTTTTTCCGCCAGCACCGACCGCCTGCGTGCAGACCTCAAGGATCGCGTCGAGCGCTCCCTTGCTGACCAGCACCGGATCAGCGCTGCCGTCCTGGAACAGGATGCTCAACCGGCGACGGTTGAAGTCGTAGGGAAGCTCCCCCAGCTTCACGCACTTCGACACATCGCACTTAACGGCGCTGCAGATGGCATCGTCGATCGGGTTCTTCATGCCGATCTGCAGCGATGCGTCCAGGAATGCGAGCCGGGCGACCGCGTCGCTGGGCTTTCCGGTGACATCGAGCGAGGCATCCAGAACGACCTCGCCCGCGGTCATCGTTCCGGTCTTGTCGGAGCAGAAGACGCTCATCGAACCGAAGTCTTCGATGGCGTCGAGCCGACGGACAATCACCTTGCGTTTGGCGATCGCGCGCGCACCCTGAGCCAGGCTGATCGTGACGATCGTCGGCAGCAGCTGGGGGGTGAGCCCCACTGCGAGCGCAAGCGAGAACAGCACCGAGTCGATGACCGCCTTGTGTTCGAGCAGGTTGACCACGAAAATCGCGACAACGAGGATGACCATGATCCGGGTCAGGAACAACCCGAAACGGGTCAGCCCCTTTTCGAATCCCGTCTTCGGCGCTGCGGTTTCGAGGCGAGCCGACACGGATCCGATCTCGGTGGATACGCCGGTGCCAACCACGAGCACGGTGCCGGAGCCGCTGGCAACGTGCGTGCCCATGAAGACCATGTTCGGACGCGCGTTGAGCGCGGCATCCGCCGGGCTGGTGCCGGGCGTCTTCTCGACCGGAAATGTCTCGCCGGTGAGTGCCGACTCGTCGAGCTGCAGCCCGTTCGACGACAGCACGATCGAGTCACCGGGAACCAGGTCTCCCGCGGAGAGCTCGGAGACGTCGCCGGGAACGATGCCGGTGAGCGGCACGCCCTGGAGCGTTCCATCGCGGTAGACCTGCGCTTTCACCTCCACGGTGGCCAGCAGGGCGGCGATCGCCCTGCCTGCCCCGCGCTCCTGCCAGAATCCAAGAAGCCCCGACAACAGGATGATGACGAGGATGATGATCGAGTCGACGGGGTCGCCGAGCGCCCAGGCGAGCACGGTCGCGACCACCAGGATGATGATGATCGGACTGAGGAACTGACGCGCGAGCAGCCGGGCATCCGAGGTCTGCTTTGACGTACCGAGCGTGTTCGCGCCGACGCGTGTCAACGTCGCGGCGGCCTGGGCCGTGGTGAGGCCCTTGTCCGTCGAGGTCAGGTCCGTCAGCAGCTGCGCCTGGTCGGTGTTCCAGTAGTCGGCAGGAAGAGTCGTAGTCACGACCCAAGTATGGCTGGCGAAAAGCCGGCGCGGCCCTAGGAACTAACTACTTAAGTTTCTACCTTGAATGGTCTCGATACGCGCCGCTTCGTGGCGCTACTCGACCCGCGAGCATCCCTACAGGTCGACGCGCTCTTCCGGAGCCTCGAGATCGTCGGCATCCTTCGGATCCCAGACGTAGGTCACGTGCACGCTGTCGCCGACCTTGACCGCCTTCGACGCGGTGTAGGCGAACTCCGCCGCGGCCGCGGACTCGAGCCCGTTCACGATGATCTCCTGATCCCATCCGCTCGCGGTAGCGATGCGGTGGTCGGTCTGGCCATCGTTCGGTCCGCCCGAGAAGATCACGATGTACTGATCGCCATGGGCAAGAGTGGGCTGTGTGTCGGTCATGCCTCTATTTTGGCACCCGCATGCGACCTGTGAGCACGATCAGAGTGGGTCGGAGGCGCTCGATAGGATAACTGCGTGGCTTCAACGGATGACCGTCTGGTCTGGATCGACTGCGAAATGACCGGACTCGACCTGGAGGTCGACGAACTCGTTGAGGTCGCGGTGGTCATCACCGACTACGACCTGATGCCGGTCGACCCCGGGTTCGAGATCGTCATCAAGCCGGATCAGACCGCCTGGGACCACATGAGTGACTTCGTGCGCGAGATGCACACGACGAGCGGACTCATCGCCGAAATCCCCAACGGCACGACCCTCGCCGAGGCCGAGTACGAAGTACTCGAATACATTCTGAAGTTCGTTCCGATCGGGCAGAGCGCGCCGCTGGCCGGCAACACCATCGGCACGGATCGGATGTTCCTTGCCAAGTTCATGCCGCGGGTCGATTCCCATCTGCACTACCGCAGCGTCGACGTCTCATCAATCAAGGAACTGACCAGGCACTGGTTCCCGCGCATCTACTTCAACGCGCCACCGAAAGCCGGTGGCCACCGCGCCCTCGCTGACATCCTCGAGTCGATCCGTGAGCTCGAGTATTACCGCGCTGTCGCGTTCGTGGCCGAACCCGGCCCGACCTCGGAGGATGCCCAGGCCGCAGCCGCCGCGGTGGTGGAGAATTGGGCCTCACGCCTAAGCTAGGCTCGGCCGCTCGTCGCAGCCGCCGCCCCTGCGGCTGCACGGTGCATACACGCAGCCGCCGCCCCTGCGGCTGCTAGTATCCATAGGTTGCTTCGGCGACTCATGGTGGGCGTAGCTCAGTAGGTAGAGCACTGGCTTGTGGTGCCGGGGGTCGCGGGTTCGAGCCCCGTCGTCCACCCGCTGTGTTTGTTGGCTTGGGACGCGTACGCGCGTCCCAAGCATCGCGGGCTACGGCTTCGCCGACTTCGCCTTCGACCGGATGTCGAGCCTTCCGCTGTGGAAAGCTTGCAGCGTGGCCGACACGCTCCAGGGGACGCGCGAACAGACCGAGGAAGACACTCACCTCGGTGAGTTGACCGTGCCCGATCTTCCGTGGATCACCATAGTCTGGAACGACCCCGTCAACCTCATGCCGTACGTCACCTATGTATTCAAGAGTTATTTCGGGTTCCCCGAAGCGAAGGCCAAGCGCCTCATGATGCAGGTACACACCGAAGGCAAAGCCGTGGTCGCATCGGGTCCGCGCGAAGAGATGGAGCGTCACGTTGCCGCGATGCACGGCTACGGGCTGTGGGCGACCCTGCAGAAGGAGTCGTAGGTGAAGCCCTTCCGCGCGACCGCAGACGGCGTGACGGTCAAGCTCGCAGGATCGGACGCGCAGCTCCTCGCCAACCTCGCGACCCAGATAGCGGGCCTGCTCGCGGGTCGCGACGAGCTCGAAAACGATCCAGCAATCGAGCGCCTTCTGCCGGACGCCTACCGCGACAGCGACGAGGACGCCGCCGAGTTCCGCCGTTTCACGGAAGAGGACCTCGCGGACGACAAGATCCGCAGGGCACTCGGCATGGCCGAGTCGCTCACACCCGAAAGGGACTCGGATGTCGCATCCGAGGGTCCGGTCCACGTCACGCTGGATCCGCTGGCCGCCCTCGACTGGATGCGCACCTTCACCGACATCCGCCTCGCGCTCGCAACGCGGCTGGGCATCGTTGACGATACCAGCGCGATCATGGTCGACGACGAGTCCCAGCTGACCCTCGCGATCTACACCTGGCTCGGCCAACTGCAGTGGGCTCTCGTTCGGACCGTGGATCACTGAGGCGCGCGCATGAGAAGCGACGAAGTCGACCCGGATGAGTTCGAAAAGCTCGTGACAGACGAACTCGACCTACTCCCCGACGAGATGATGAATGGCATCGAGAACGTTGGATTTGTGACGCAGAGCCGCCCGGATGACGGGTCCCTGCGGCTGCTCGGCCTGTACACCGGCATCGCGCTTACCCGTCGCGGGCAGTACGGACACGGCGAGCTTCCGGATCGGATTGTGCTCTACCGCGAGCCGCTGCTTCGCATTTCGCGGGATATCCAAGACCTGCACAACAACATCCACGTGACACTCGTGCACGAGATCGGGCACTACTACGGGCTCGACGATGCGGAACTGAAACGGCTCGGCTGGGGTTAGCCCAGGACGCGCGCCCCGTCGACGCGGATGTCGGCGAGCAGCTCGGGGTGCTCGCGGTTGCAGAAGCGCTGCTCCTGCGCGGCCCACGCGTCCCAGTGCGCTTCGTACCCGATACCATCCCTGGCGAAGGCCCGGGCCTTTCTGGTGGGAGCATCGAGCTCGACCCAGACACCGAGGGTTGCAATCGCGCGATTGGCCCGCGACAGGGCGCCCGACCCCTCGATCACGAGCGGTCGCCCGGCGTCCACGACATGCTCCTCCGCGAGCGCGCCGGTCGCCCAGTCCCAGCGTCGCCAGCGGTGGCGACCGAGCACATCCGTTCGCACGCGCTTGCTGCCGACCTGGAGCCCCTGCCAGCCCGGATACAGGTCGTCGAGACGAACGAGCTGGGCCTCCAGCAGCTCGGCGACCGAGGAGGCGAGTTCGGTCTTGCCTGAACCTGATCGTCCATCGATGAGGATGATCGCCGGAGATGCTGCGTGCGACGCCTCGACGACCTGACGGACCGCATCAGGCGCCAACGAAACTCCAGTGTCCGGTGGCCGCCGACACCCCGACGGCGATTGCGACGACGAGGGCTGAAGTGGCGACCAGCATCCACTCGCGCCAGCCGAAGAGGGACACCCGGGCCCAGGTTCGCTTCCCCGGCGCACCAAAGGCACGGGCCTCCATCGCGGTCGCCAGTTTCGTCGCCCTTCGCAGGGACAGGACGAGCAAACCGAACGCCTGGCCGGTGAAACGGCGCAGGGATGTGGATTGCACTCCCCTGGCACGGCGGGCTCGACCGAGGGAGCGCCAGTCTTCCGCGATCAGGGCGACCAGCCTGAATGCGGCGAGAGCGCCGAGGACGAAGCGAGCCGGCAGGTGCAGGAGCTGGGCGAGCCCGTCGGCGAGAGCGCTCGCATCGATTCCGGTGAACAGGATCACCGCGGGAAGCCCAATGGCGAGAATACGTAGCGTCGTGGCGAGCGCAAGCGCCAAAGATCCGGTCGTTATGTCGGCGAGTGCGAATCGGAAATAACTGGTGCCGCTCGGCTGGCCGTAGAGCGCAATTGTGACACCGGCGAGGGGTGCTGCAATCCAGATCGCGGCGGAACGTCGCCAGAACGCACGGGCGGGCATCCGAACGACAGGTAGCAGCATCAGCACCAGAACCAGCGCAACGGACGCCGAGACCCAGTCGAGCGTGAGTACAAGCGGCACTGCGATCAGCACCGAACTGGCGAGAGCGGCGAGCGGATTCACGCCGGACAGTCGTGCGGCCGCGCTCACGAGCGCGCCGCCGCGACATCGTCGACGCCCAGCGCTACGACCTCGGTTGCGAGGGCATCCAGGAAGGCACCGTCGTGGCTGACCGCGGCGATGGCGGTTCCCTCGTCGAGCCGCACGCTCAACAGGTCGACGATCTCGGCCCAGGTGCGCGAGTCCTGGCCGAACGTCGGCTCGTCGAGAATCAGCACCGGAGCATTGGTTGCCAGCGCGGTACCCACAGACAGGCGGCGCTTCTCGCCGCCGGAGAGGGTGAACGGATTGGCAAGGGCGAGGCGGTCGAGCCCCAGCCGCCCGAGCAACTCGTCGACAGTGCGCTTGGTTTCGGATGGCCGCGAGCGCAGGGCGCGCGGTCCAACGGCGAGTTCGTCCCACACGGTCGCGGCGAGGAACTGATGCTCGGGATCCTGGAACACGCTGCCGATACGGGCGACGAGCTGCCGGGATTTCCAGCTCGCCGGAGCGGGATCCAGACCGATCGCGAGACCGGGCTCGGCGATCACGGCACCGGACTCGGGCCGCAGAAGGCCTCCGAGCGTGAGTGCGAGCGTCGACTTGCCCGACCCGTTGGGTCCGGTGAGCGCAGTGAGGCCACCCGCCCGAACGCTGAGGTCGGGGACCGCGGCCACGGCACTGCCGCGGACTCGGCTGACTACGAGGTGACGCGTGCCGAGCACGCCACCGGATTCGCTGCTCGTTCGCGTTCGGGCGACCGGCGGATACTCCGGCACCCAAACCCCGGCGCCCGCGAGCTCCCCGCCGCGCGTTGCCAACACTCGATCGACCGGGCCATCCGCGAGCAGTCCGCCGGTCGCGTCGAGGATGATCACCCGATCGACCAGGTCTCGCCACACCTCGACCCGATGTTCGATCACGATGAGCGTCGCTCCGGATCCGTCGAGTGTCCTTGCGACGGCATCCCGAACTTCGGCGACTCCGGCGGGATCCAGATTGGCTGTTGGCTCATCGAGGAGCAGCAGCCCCGGCCGCATCGCCAGCACCCCCGCGAGCGCCAGGCGCTGCTTCTGTCCGCCGGACAAATCGCTCGTGGATCGATCCAGCGGCAGGTCGAGGCCGACATCTTCGAGCGCCTCGGAGACTCGCTGCCAAATCACCCCCCGCGGCACGCCAAGGTTCTCGCATCCGAAGGCGACGTCGTCACCGACCCGGCCGAGGACGACCTGCGAATCCGGGTCCTGAAGAACGAGGCCGGTGCGACCGAACGCATCGTGCGGACGCAGGCCGTCGACGCGAAGGTCTCCTGCCTGCTCGCCCTCATCAGAGCCGAGAACCCCGGCGAGCGCGGCGACCAGCGTCGATTTCCCCGATCCGGATGCTCCGAGCAGGAGGACGCGCTCCCCCGGCTCGATCGACAGGTTGAGGTCGTGTACGCCCCAGGCACGACGGCCGGAATGCCGCCATCCCCACCCCGTCGCCCGAACCGAGGCAGCCACAGTTCAGACCACAGCCCGGTTCGAGCGTCCAACGGGGAACCGCCGCAGTGCCCCGGTAGGAATGAGCGCGCGAATCAGCAACCACGACCCGATACCCGCGATCACCGCACCGGACAGGATCGAGGCGATGACGTAGATCCGGTCGAATGATCCCTTCGCCCCGGCGTAGTAGAGCGTGAGGTCGAGAAACGCGAGTCCCACACCGGCGCTAGCCCCGGCGAGGATGGCGACCCAGATTCGAGAACTCGAGTAGAGAAAGGCGGCGAGCACGATCTCCGCACCGAGGCCTTGGACGAGGCCGTAGAACAGGTCGATGGCACCCCAGTGGTTGCCGGGCAGGAGTGCCTCGACCGTGGCAGCCACGATCTCAGCGAACAAGGCCGCTCCCGGCTTGCGAACGATCAGTCCCACAAGAACGCCAGCCAGCAGCCACACTCCTCCGAGGATTCCGCTGAGTCCCGGGACGAGGGCTTCCAGCGGCGTCGAGAGGGGTGTCCAGGCCTGGTCCCATCCCCAGAAGATGACACCGGATGCGACTGCAAGAACCGCGGCGACGACGATGTCGACTACCCGCCAACGGGTGCGCTCGCGCCATGGCGTGCGCTTGGTTTCAAGTACCGAGGATGTTGTCACTGTCGTGCCTTTCGTAGTGAATGGCACGGGAGCAGTCGAACTGCTCGAGAGCTGGCCTCCCTGCGCTGGCATGATCCAGATCAGGTTCGACGGTCGGAACTTGGATTAGTTCCCTCTCAGCCCGGCGTCACCGGACTCCCGTGTATGTGGCTCTAAGCCTACTCGCGCTCGAGGACGACGACCGGAATGTCCCGCTCGGTTTTCTTCTGATAATCGGAGTAGTCGGGGTAAAGGCCGACCATCTTCTCCCAGAGCCTCGGCTTTTCGGCGGCCTCAGCGGTGCGAGCGACGGCCCAGAATGCGTCCCCGCCCTGCTGGACCCAGACACGCGGATTCGCCTCGAGATTGAGGTACCAGACCGGATGTTTCGGGGCTCCGCCGAGCGACGCGACAATGATGACGTTGTTGCCGTCGCTCGCTCCGATGAGCGCGGTTCGACGCCAGTCACCCGACTTTCGACCCTTCGTCGTCAACAGCACGATGGGCGCGTTGTAACGGAACACCGGCTTCTCGCCGTTGGTGGCGAGGTACTCGTCGATGTGGTTCTTCGCCCACGCGCGGTCGGTGTCGAGGATGGGGCTCGGTGCAGCTTCGGTCATTCATCCACTCTAGATACCCAGCCTCCTCTCTTTATTCAGGAGTCCAACAGCGGCGGCGGCGAAAAGTGGCACATTTCAGCATCCATCCGCCTCATCCGCACCACCAGTCACACAGCCTCCTGAATTGCTAGAGCAAGCTCCTGAATTAGGAAAGCGGGCTACTCGGCAGCCTCGAGGATGCGGTTGGCGGTGCGCACGTTTCGGGTTGTCGCCACCGGGCCGAACTGTCGCCACCACGCGGGCCTGAGCTGCGAGTGCAGGATGCCGGCCGGGCACCACTGGTAGACGGCGCGCGCGGTGATCACCAGACGCTCAGGGGCGAGCGCGGCATCCGTGGGTCGTTCGACTTCCGCGGGAACGATGTCGTCGCCGACGAAGGTGATGACCAGCTTCGAAAGGTCGTCGCCCACATCCCGCAGCGGATTCGTCTCGACGAGAGCACGAAACTCGGAAAGTGAGAGCACGATGACGCGCGAGTGCACGCCCGTGCCCAGACCAATCGCCGATTCGAGCGTGTCCGCATCCGGCCTGCCCGCGGAGTCAAGGATGACGTTGCCACTCTGCAGGATTGTGCGCACCCCGACGTATCCGAGACCGGCCAGGATGTCGCGCAGGTCGCCCATCGAGACGCGCGTCGAGGGATTCACGTTGATTCCGCGCAGAAGGATCACGTAACGGGTTGTCACAACGAAAAAGATACTGTGGGACGACAGTTCGCAAAGGGGAAAGATGAATACCTGGCCCGGCAGCGCCTATCCGCTCGGCGCGACCTTCGACGGTAAGGGCACGGCCGGTGCCGGCACCAACTTCGCTCTCTACAGCCAGGCGGCCGAAAAGGTCGAGCTGTGCCTGTTCGACGACAAGTTCGTCGAGACCCGTGTACCGCTGACCGAAGTCGACGCCTACGTTTGGCACGCCTACCTCCCTGACGTTAAACCGGGTCAGCGCTACGGATACCGCGTCTACGGCGATTACGACCCGAAAGCCGGCACGCGATTCAATCCGTCGAAGCTGCTCCTCGATCCGTACGCGAAGGCGGCGTGCGGGCAGATCGACTGGGATCCATCGCTGTACGGCTACAACTTTGGCGACCCGGAATCCGAGAACAACGATGATTCCGCGGGTCACATGATCCACGGTGTCGTGGTCGATACCGCCTTCGACTGGTCCGGCGACCGTGCACCGCACACTCCCTATGCGTCGACGGTCATCTACGAGGCACACGTGAAGGGGCTCACCCAGCTGCATCCGGGCATTCCCGAAAGCCAGCGGGGCAAATACGCGGCACTCGGCTCGCAGGAGATCATCCAGCACCTTCGGAAGCTCGGTATCACCGCGATCGAGCTCATGCCGGTGCACCAGTTCGTGGATGACTCGACCCTGCAGCAGAAGGGCCTGAGCAACTACTGGGGCTACAACACCATCGGATTCTTCGCTCCGCACAACGGCTACTCCTCGACCGGCGACCATGGCCAGCAGGTCACCGAGTTCAAGTCGATGGTGCGTGAGCTTCACCGGGCGGGCATCGAGGTCAGCCTCGACGTCGTCTACAACCACACGGCCGAGGGAAACCAGCTCGGGCCGACCCTGTCATTCCGCGGCATCGACAACGCGGCCTACTACCGGCTGGTGGATGCGACGCCGGAGTTCTACATGGACTACACCGGCACCGGCAACACCCTGAACGTGAGCAACCCACATTCGCTCCAGATGATCATGGATTCGCTGCGCTACTGGGTGACCGAGATGCACGTCGACGGATTCCGCTTCGATCTCGCCGCCGCGCTCGCGCGCGAGTTCTACGACGTCGACCGCCTCGCGGCGTTCTTCGAGCTCGTGCAGCAGGACCCGATCGTGTCCCAGGTTAAGCTGATCGCCGAACCGTGGGATGTCGGACCGGGCGGATACCAGGTCGGCAACTTCCCGCCACTGTGGACGGAGTGGAACGGCCAGTATCGCGACACGGTTCGCGACTTCTGGCGGGGAGAGCCCTCGACGCTCGGCGAGTTCGCCTCGCGCATCACCGGCTCGTCCGACCTGTACGAGAACGAGGGACGCCGACCGGTGGCGTCCATCAATTTCGTCACGGCGCACGACGGCTTCACCCTGCGCGACCTCGTCTCGTACGACCAGAAGCACAACGATGCCAACGGCGAAGGCGACAAGGATGGCACGGACGACAACCGCTCTTACAACTGCGGGGTCGAAGGCCCCACCAAGGACCCGGCCATCAATGCTCTGCGCGCTCGCCAGCAGCGCAACTTCCTCTCGACGCTTCTGCTCTCGCAGGGCGTCCCCATGGTGTTGCACGGCGATGAACTCGGCCGAACCCAGGACGGCAACAACAACACCTATGCCCAGGACTCCGCGCTCTCATGGGTTCACTGGGACACCGCCGACCAGTCCCTGATCGACTTCACCGCCGGGCTGGTGACGCTGCGGAAGGCGCATCCGACGTTCCGACGGTCGCGATTCTTCGATGGACGCCCGGTCGTCCGCGGCGCCGGCGAGCCGCTTCCCGATATCGTCTGGCTTCAGCCGGATGCCGCGGTCATGTCCCCGACCGACTGGGATTCCGGCTTCGGTCGTGCGATCGCGGTGTTCCTCAACGGCAACGGCATCCACGCGCGTGGGCCACGCGGCGAAACGATCACGGATCGCAACTTCCTGCTGCTCTTCAATGCCGGCGACGATCCGGTGAACTTTGTCATTCCACCGGATGAATATGCCGCGAGCTGGGAGATCGTCGTCGACACGGCATCAGGTGCTCCGGGCACCCAGCCGCTCGACGCGGGAGCAACCGTCGCGATCGAGGGGAAGGCGACCATGGTGCTGCGCGCGCGCTGAACCACCGCAAGCACCATGCGGAGGGAATCGTGTGATTTCCCTTCTAAATTCCCCCAGCCCCTTGCCACCGGGTAGACAGAGTGTTTCAATCGGAGCAACGTCCCCCAAAGGAGGGGTGACGCGTCCGTTGGGGAAAGGATCGCGCGATGTCTCTACTGTCTTCTGCAGCTCGGAATCCCGCTTCCGAACCCACTGTCGCCCTGGTCACCGAGGACGTCTACAGCGTGATGACCGATCGCGAGACGCTGGGGTTCGTGCACAAGGTCGGCACCGTTTACGTCGCGCTCAGCGGCGACGTTCTCAGCCACGCTGTCGAGATCGGCCAGTCGCTCGAATGGGACAAGGCCGTACGGATGGTGCGCTTCAAGTAGTTCACTACAACTGCGCACTACGGCGCGAGGCTCGGAAGCTCTCGCACACCGAATTCGCGTTGCAGGACGCGCGCGGCCGTGTTGAATCCGCCCATGCCGTGCACGCCCGGTCCCGGCGTGGTCGACGCCGAGCACAGGTAGACGCTCTCGAGCGGGGTGTCCCACGGCGTGAACATCGTGGGGCGTCGCACCAGCTGCACGAGCGAGACCGCGCCCGATCCGATGTCGCCGCCGACATAGTTCGCATTGTGCGACTCGACCTGCACTGCCGTTGAGGACGTGGAAGCAAGAATGCGGTCCCTGAATCCCGGTGCGAACCGCTCGAACTGGGCGATGACCGTCTCGGTGCGATCCACCGGCGATGCTGCCGGTACGTGCGTGTACGCCCAGACCACCTGCTTGCCTGCGGGGGCCCTGGTCGCGTCCAGCACGGAGGGCTGCGAGACGAGAACGTAGGGCGCGTCGGGCAGACGACCGGCGGTCACCTCACGCTCGGATGCCGCAAGTTGCGCCCGCGTTCCGCCGAGGTGAACTGTGCCCGCACTGGCCAATTCCGAATTTGTCCAGGGCACGGGGCCGTCAAGGGCGAAATCGACCTTGGCGACCGCACTGCCGTAGCGGAACCGGGATAGCCGCCGCGCCGCGCCGGTGGAGAGTCGATCGCCGGCGAGTTGCACGAACGACCGCGGCGTCACATCCAGCAGCACCGCGCGCGCCGTGGGCAATTCGGAAAGGCTGGTCACGCGAACCCCGGTGACGACTTCGCCTCCGTGGGCGGTCAGGTCGGTGAGCAGCGCGTCGATGATGGATTGGCTGCCGCCGACCGGCACCGGCCATCCCGCCGCATGCGCGTGGGTCGCCAGAACCAATCCGGCGGCCGCTGCCGCCACATCCGGCAGCTTTCGGTTCGCGTGCGCGAAGACCCCCGAGAGCATTGCGGGCGCGAGCTCGTCGGAGAATCCTGCGTTCCAGGCAGCGCTTCCCTGCTCGAGGGCACGGAACCCGAGCGCGGCAAGCACGAACGGATGCCGGGGAAACCGCACCAGCGTCGTGCCGCTGACCTCGGCTAGTTCGCGGGCGTGCGTAGCCAGCGGCCCGAGGAGGCGGCGCCACGCTCGGCCGTCGCGGCCGAGGTGCTCAGCCGTCGCGTCGAGGTCGCGGTAGGCGATGCCGGCGCGTCCGCCGTCCAACGGATGGCCATAGGAGATTGCGGGAATCCGCAGGTCGATCCGATGCTCCAGCCCGAACGATCGAAAAAATGGCGACGCGAGAGCCATCGGATGCACCGCGGAACAGACATCGTGTAGGAAACCCGGCAACGTCAGCTCGGCGGTGCGTGAGCCGCCGCCGGCCGTGGACTCGGCCTCGAAAACTCGAACGCGTAAGCCGGCGCGTGCGAGGACGACCGCGGCGGCGAGCCCGTTTGGTCCCGCGCCGACAACGACCACATCCAGTTCAGGCATCGGCGTTCGCCACCAATCTCGCGATCCGGCGACGCGCGTAGCGCTCGCTCATCGAGGGTCGGCCCAGCACGTTCGAGACGAACCAGAGCAGCAGTCGCGTTGCCGCCACGGCCGGCCACCATGCGCGCCGAACGCCGAGCAGCTCACGATACCTCACGGGGAGCGTCGCGACCGCTCCAGCGAAGATGATGCGGTAGCCAAGGCCGGTCGATCGACCCAGCGCGGGCCGGCGAATGAACCGCACGGCATCGTGTACCAGTTGGTCCTGCCGCAACTGGGGATCAAATGCCGTGAGCTGGTCCGCCAGTTCTCGGCGCGAGGTCGGCGGCCGCGAGACGCCCATCAACTCGCCAGTGGCGGCCCACTCGCGTACGTAGCTGTCGGCTCCGCCGGGAATCTTCCCGCCCCAGGTCTCGTGGCATCGAAGGAACGAGTCGGTAAAGGCAACATGTACCCAACTGAGCAATTCGGGGTCGCTCGCGGAGTACGACACCTTCTCGCCGTCGCGTTCGTAGTTGCCGTTCACTCGGGTGTGCAGCCGACCAACCTGTGCACACGCCAGTTCCGCCTGCTCGCGATCGCCGAAGGTGGTCACCAGAACCCAGCGTACTGTTCCGTTGAGGCGACCGAGCGGGTCTTCACGGTAGCGCGACCAGTCGTGCACGCCGGCCATCGCACCCGGATGCAGCGTCTGCAGGAGCAGCGCGCGCATCCCGGCCACGAGCACCGGAATGCCACCGTTTACGGCCCAGACCGCGGATGCCGGCCCGAAATAGCCCTCGTCGTCGCCGGCCTCCAGCGCCTCGACCCAGCGCGGTGTGCCTCTCGCATCTCTCGACAGCATTTGGAACAGTCCGGTGCGCAGCTTCGCGAACACGTCAGGCCCCCGACGCATGGAAGAGAAGTCCCAGCAGGTAGGTCACGGCGGCCGCGCCAAATCCGATGGCAAGCTGGCGCAGCGCCCGCCTCGTCGGTGATCCGCCGGACAGCAGTCCGACGATCGAACCGGTTCCGAGCAACGCGAGCCCGACGAGACCCGCCGCAACGAGCGAGGCGGGTACGCCGGTCAGGCCGAAAATGTACGGGATCACCGGGATGATCGCGCCGCTCGCGAAGAAGCAGAAGCTGGATGCGGCGGCTCCGATGCCGCTGCCGATCGCCTCGTTGTTCTCTGTTGTGACCCCGGACGACAGGCTTCCGCGGGGCGCGCTGATCACTTCCGCGGCGTGTTCGACCGCGGCTTTCTTGCTCATGCCTCGAGCTCGGTAGACCAGAGCGAGCTCGTTGGCGTTAACGTCGAGGTGCTTGAGTGCCTTGTCCGCCTCCGGGTCGGGTGTGGATGCGTCAAGCAACTCGCGCTGCGAGTGCACCGAAATGTACTCCCCCGCAGCCATCGACAACGCGCCCGCGAGCAGGCCGGCGACGCCCGTCGCGAGTATTGCGCCCGTAGGTACGCCTGCAGCGGTGACGCCCAGCACCAGCGAAAGATTGCTCACGAGTCCATCGTTGGCGCCGAAGACCGCAGCCCGGAACGTGCCGCTGAGCCGACTGCGACCACGCGCGGCGAGGCCGCGAATGACCTCTTCGTGAATCTCTTCGTCTGCGGCCATCGCGCTCGTCGCATCCTTGTCTTCGGCGTAAGGCGAACGGCCCTCCGCGCGCTGGGCAAGGGCGAGCACGAAAACGGAGCCGAACACCCTGGCCAGGGCGACCAGGACCCCGGTGCGAACATCCACCCGCCGCGGCTTCTCGGCCTGGTCGCCGAGGAGCGCGAGCCAGTGCGCCTCGTGGCGCCCTTCAGCGTCGGCCAGGGCGATCAGGATCTCCTGTTCCTCGCCCTTGCGCCGGCTCGCCAGCCGACGGTAAAGCTGCGCCTCCGCCCGCTCATCGGCGAGATACTGCCGCCACCGGCGTATGGTGCGCGCGCTCGGTGCGGATGGCGAGTTCACGTCTCAAGTGTGCCATGCAGCCGGATGCGCGGTGCCGTGGGTCAGACTTGCCGCATGCCGATCATCGACAACGCCGTATACGTGAATGGCGAGCGGGCGGCGATCCCCGATTCGCTTGATGCGACCTACGAATTGCTGCGAGAAAAGCACGGAATGGCCTGGATCGGGATGTACCGTCCGACGCCAGAGGAAGTGCAGTCCGTCGCGACCGAATTCGACCTCCACCACCTGGCCGTCGAGGACACTCTCGCCGGACACCAGCGTCCGAAGCTGGAGCGCTACGGCACTACGCAGTTCATCGTCCTGCAGCCCGCCCGCTACCTCGATGCATCCGAGGAGGTCGAGTTCGGCGAGGTCCACATGTTCATCGGCCCGGACTTCGCAATCACGATCCGGCATGCAGAGTCACCGGATCTCGGGCACGTGCGCAAGCGACTCGAGGCGAACCCGAAGCTGCTCGCGATCGGGCCGCTGGCGATCATGTATGCCGTTCTCGACCAGGTGGTCGACGAGTACTCACCCGTCGTGAGCGGTGTCGAGAACGACATCGACGAGATCGAGGACCAACTGTTCAAGGAGGACGCCAACGTGTCGCGGCGCATCTACGAACTCACCCGGGAAGTCATCGCTTTCCAGCGGGCGACGCAACCGCTTGTCGGGATGCTGGCGCTGCTGCGCGAGCGGCTCGATGACGAGGATGAGCGCACGCTCGAACTGCGCCGCAGCCTCCGCGACGTCGAGGACCACGTCATCACTCTCGTCGAGCGCGTCGACGGATTTCGCACCCTGCTGCAGAACGCGCTCATGGTTCACGCGACACTGGTTGGCCAACGCCAGGGAGATGAGACTAAGGCCCTCACCGAGGCGAGCCTGCGTCAGGGCGACGAAACCAAGCGCATCTCGTCGTGGGCGGCCATCCTGTTCGCGCCGACGCTCATCGCCAGCATCTACGGCATGAATTTCCGGAACATGCCCGAGCTGCTGTGGCCGTGGGGCTATCCACTGGCGATCCTTGCCATGATCGTGCTCGGGTTCATCCTGTATGCCTCGTTCAAGAAACGCGGCTGGATTTAGAACTAAGCCAGGCCCCGACCGAGGATGGCCGAGATCAGGGCATCGGTCGAGTCGACCGGCGCGCTCGGGTTTCGCAGCAGCGTGAAGTCGACGTCGCCGAGAACGGGCAGCCCGAACTTGATAGTCACCTTCACGAGGTCCTCGGGAATCAGGCTGTGCGGAAACACTGCGACGCCCAGGCCCGCCCGCACGGCGGCCAGCAGCCCGCTCACTTCGCGCGAATTGCAGGTGATACGCCAGGTGCGCCCGGCGGTTTCGAGCGCGTCAATACCCATCTGCCTGCTGAAGCTCGGCGCCTGGTAGGCGACTACGGGAACCGGCTGGTCGGGCTCGATGATGGTGTTCTCGTGGCCCACCCAGACCATCGCGTCTCGACGCACGCGCACGCCGTCGGGACTCTCATCCGGTGACTGCTTGATGAAGATGAGGTCGAGTTGTCCGCCTCGCAGCCGGCGCACGAGTGGGCCGGTCTGGCTGACCGTAAGTTCGAGATTGATCTGCGGATACAGCTGGCGAAAGTGCCGCAGGATGCGCGGCAGCTGGGTGATCGCGAGGTCGTCGCCAGCCCCGAACCGGAGCCGCCCCCGCATGGCTGATCCCAGGAAGTAGCTCGACGCATTTTCGTGGGCCGCCAGGATCGTGCGGGCGAATCCGGCCATGGCATCGCCGTTGTCGGTGAGTCGCACGTCCCGGGTGTCGCGCGAGATCAGCATCCGCCCGGCCGCATCCTCGAGTTTGCGAACGTGCTGGCTCACGGTTGGCTGGCTGAGACCCAGCTGGAGGCCCGCGCCCGTAAAGCTTTGCGTCTCGGCGACCGCGAGGAACGTTCTGAGCAGAACCGGATCGAACACGATGGCTCCATTACGTTTGTCAATGACAGATATAGGTTCAATTTACTCTCAGAATGAAACGGGCGAGCGTACTCTTAAACCCAGTGACCGCCACCGATTCTTCATCCGCGTATCCGCCCACCGAGCCGATCCAGGTGATCACTGGTCGCCAGCCGTGGAAGCAGAGCTTCACCGCGCTTCAGGTTCCCAACTACCGGCTGTTCACAGTCTCGAACATCCTCGCGATGTCGGGAACGTGGATGCAGCGCATCGCGCAGGACTGGCTGGTCCTGACCCTCTCGCACAGCGTGACCGCTGTCGGCATCACGGTCGCGATGCAATTCACGCCCATGCTGCTGTTCGGCCTGTACGGCGGACTGATCGTCGACCGTTATTCGAAGCGGATGCTGCTGATGATGACGCAGGGAACAATCGGCCTGCTGTCGGCGCTGCTGGCCATCCTCGCCCTGACGCACACCGTTCAGGTCTGGCACATCTGGGCCATCGCGTTCGTCGTCGGGCTCGTGGTCGTCGTGGACAACCCGACCAGGCAGGTCTTCGTCAGCGAACTCGTCGGGCCACGCAAGCTGCGTAACGCGATCAGCATCAACTCGTCGGTGTTTCAGCTCGGCGGTCTCATCGGACCGGCCGTCGCAGGATTCCTGCTCGACGCGGTGGGCGCCGGATGGGCCTTCGCGATCAACGCCGGCGCGTGCGGCGTCACCGTGCTGACGCTTTCGGCACTCAAGAAGTCGAACCTCTACAGGAACGCTCCGCTGCCTCGGGCAAAGGGGCAGCTCAAACAGGGTCTCGCGTACGCGGTGCGAAAACCCTCGATCTTCTGGACCATTGTCGTGCTCACGCTGTTGTCAGTGTTCGCGCTGACGACCCCCGTCATCCTCACCGCCTATGCCAACGACGTGTTCAAGGTGGGCGCATCCGGCTACGGGCTCTTCAACACACTCATTGCCGCGGGGGCCTTTGCCGGCGCAATTCTGTCGACGAGGCGGCGAAGCGTGCGGCTGCGCACGGTCCTGTTCACCGGCATCGCCTGGGGACTGCTACAGGCGCTCGGTGCTCTGATGACCAACGAAATCGGATTCGCCTGCACACTCGTCGCCCTCGGCCTGGCCTGCCTGCTGTTCATCACGGCAGCGAATTCGCTGGTGCAGATGTCGTCGAACATCGGCATTCGTGGGCGGGTCATGTCGCTGTATGTGCTGGTGCAGCTCGGCGGCCAGGCGATCGGTGGGCCGATCATGGGCGCGATCGTATCCAGCTGGGGCCCGGCGATCGGCATCGCAGTGTCCGGTCTCGTGCCCGCGCTGGCGGCGATCGTCATCTCCATCCATCTCGCTCGTCGGCGCGAGCTGCGCGTTCGCGTCTGGATAGAGCGCGGCAGTCCTCGCATCTCAATCATCCGCAAGGCGCACTCGGGCGAATCGCTGGTTGACGGAACAACCGCCTAGACGGGGGTCCATCCACACACGCGGCTCTGCACACGTGTCTAGGCTGGAGTGATGAAAACCAAACGGCTGGGCGACAGCGGTCTCGAGGTCTCGGCAGTCATTCTGGGCTGCATGTCGTACGGGGATCCCAAGCGTGGCAACCATGCCTGGAGCGTCGGACTCGACGATGCACGCCCGTTCTTCAAGCAGGCGATCGAACTCGGAATCACCACTTTTGACACCGCGAACGTGTACTCGCTCGGCAGCAGCGAGGAGATCACCGGTGCGCTCCTGCACGAGTTCGCGTCTCGGGAGGACGTCGTGATTGCCACCAAGGTGCACGGCGCGATGCGGCCGGGCCCGTACGGCCACGGGCTCTCGCGCAAAGCCATCATGAACGAGGTGGATGCGTCGCTCAAGCGGCTAGGAACGGACTACATCGATCTCTATCAGATCCACCGCTTCGACCCCGATGTTCCCGTCGAGGAGACGATGGAAGTCTTGCACGACGTCGTGAAGGCCGGTAAGGCGCGCTACCTCGGGGCGTCGTCCATGTACGCCTGGCAGTTCGCGAACATGCAGCACGCCGCGGATCTGAACGGCTGGACCCGTTTCATCTCGATGCAGGACCAGTACAACCTGCTGAACCGCGAAGAGGAGCGGGAGATGCATCCGTACTGCGTGGACAGCGGCATCGGCGTCATCCCGTGGAGCCCGCTTGCTCGCGGCCGCCTGACGCGAGCCTGGGACGATTCGTCGACTGCGCGTGGCGACTCGGACCAGTTCGGTAAAACCCTGTACCACCAGAGCGAGGACGCCGATCGCAAGATCGTGGATGCGGTTGCCGCCGTCGCCGAGGCCCGCGGACTGCCGCGCGCGCAGGTAGCGCTCGCGTGGGTCGCCCAGCAGCCGGCTGTCACTGCGCCGATCGTGGGGGCAACGAAGCCGAATCACCTCGAGGATGCGGCCGCGGCCGTTGAGTTGACGCTGACGAAGGCCGAACTGACGCAGCTCGCCGAGCACTATGTTCCCCACGCAATCGAGGGATTTTGAGCGAACGCGTGCAGGAGAGTCCATGCAGCCGCTGACCGAGGAACAGATTCGTTCGTCGTTCGTGAACGCCTCCACGGATGCGATGGAACGGATGCCACTCCCGGGCCTCCATGAAACCGTGTGGGAGGACCGTGAATACCTGGGTTGGCTCGACCCGACATTCGCCGAACGCGGGTACATCGTTTACTGGCGTGAGGGCAAACCCTTCGGCATGATTCTGCGGTCGGCATCGTCGTCGATGTCTCGAGGAATCTCGGCGATGTGCTCGCTGTGTCGCACCCATCAGCCCGGAAACCAGGTCTCGCTGTTCACCGTTCCGAAGGCGGGACAGGCCGGGCGGGACGGCAACACAATCGGCACCTACATCTGCTCGGACCTCGCGTGTTCGGCGATCATCCGCATCGTTCCACCACCGTCAGACCTGCAGCCTCGGCCGACGGAGGTCGTCTCCGATCGAACCTCGGGACTGCTCGCGCGTCTCGACAACTTCACTCGGGAGTTGCTGCCCGCGAGTTAGCGCATTGCGCTCACGAGGTGCTGCCGGGGAATGCGAGCATCAGCGCTGTGACAAGGACGCCGATCAGACAGATCCCTGACTCGACTGCTCCGATGATGAGGTTGGAGAGGGCGAGACCCCGCGCGCCCAGCTCGGTCGAACGCCGCAAGGCCAGGCTTGCGAACACGATCGCGAGACCTTCGGATATCCCTGCGAGAGCAAATCCCGCGAGGACAAGCCATGTAGCACCAGCGAACCGGTTGTAGGGCGACGCCGCGAAAGGAATGAAGATGATGACAGCCAGCATCAAGAGTGTGCCGATGTACGCGAACAATCGCGATCGACCAGCGTTGAGGTTCGGCCCGACCCAGTAGCTTCGGGTGTATCTGGGGCCGGCAGACAACGAGCTCGCGGCGCGATGGGTGAATTCGGTCCAGTTGCTCCCATCCCACCAGCGGTCGCGACCGGGTGTCTGAGGATCTGGGTACCAGCCCCGCGGAGCGGATGGTGTGCTCGACATGTTCGAGAGTCTGCCACCTACTCCACGCAGGACTGCGCGTTGTAGGTGTTGGTCGGCGGTGCCGTGGGCTTGGGGGTAGGCGGGTTGGCCGCTGCACCAGCCTCCGTGTTGACCGCGATGTGGTCGGTTCCGAGCACCACCTCGATCTGGCTGATGCCGGTGTCCTTGCTGAGCGCCGCGCCCGGGAAATAACCGGCGACGACTTTCGCTGCAGCCGCATCCGCCGGCGGATACTCGACCGTCGTTTTAGTTTCGGTTGGTGCGGTCGCCGGGGTTCCCGTGTGGAACCCGACGGAGTCAAGCGCCTGCGAAGCGGCCGTTGCGGCTCCGTTCACACCGCCACCGTTCATCACAGTGAGAGTGATCGAGCTTGGCAGCGGGGCCGACGTCGCGCTCGACTTCGGGCTGACAATTCCCGCAATGAAGGCAGGCATGGCGGCCGTGTTGACCTTGACGATGGAAACTGCCGCACCACCGACGAAGATGGTTGGCGTACCGAGAATCGGTATGGTCGCCGAGTGCAGGTTGCCACCGAACCCGTGCACCTGCGCGGCAAGATTGAGCAGGTTGAGTCCGGGGTCCGTCTCGATCGATGAGCTCACCGCAGTGATCACGTTGTGCAGCTTCACCGGGTTGAGCAGGGTTCCAGCGTTGAGGATCTGACGCGCTTCGATCGACAGGAAGTACTGCTGGCGAATTTCACGGTCGAGGTCGCCCTGTGGCAGACCGTGGCGTTGCCGCACGAACGACAGGGCCTGGCTCGCGTCGAGGTTGGAGACGCCGGCGGGGAGATGGATGCCCGAGTAGGGGTCGTTGACCGCTTCCTTCAGGCAGACGCGCACAGGCCCGAGCGCCTTGACGACATCGTAGAAGCCGAGCAACGAGATTCGCACGTAATGGTCGACCGTGAGTCCGGTCAGGTTCTGAACGACCCGGATGAGCAGCTGCGCTCCACCCGCATCGCCGCCGTGTGCGGCACCGAGCTCGTACGCGGAGTTCATCTTGCGCATCCCGTAGCCGGGCACGTTCACCCACGAGTCACGCGGGAACGAGATCAGGGTCGGGTTCGTCCCGTTGGCCGGAACATGCAGCAGCATGATCGTGTCGGTGTCGAGGGTTCCGCCATCCTGGGTTGTGCCCAGCTGCGCGAGTTCTGCGGCGGATGCGCCAGCTGGCCGATGGTCGTCGCCGACTAGCAGGATGTTCTCGTCGCGATCATCCGATTTTCCGCCACCGGGGATTGCGTTGACGTGCGTAATGCCGTTGATGAACGTCGTGTAGTTGACGACGACGTATCCGATGGCAACCAGGAGCAGGACAACCAGTATTGCGACAACGCGTCGAACGATGATAGTTCGACGACCGGGCGGTGCCTTGGATCGCCGCCGGGGCCGGGGCTGACCGGGCTCGCGGATGTCGGTGATGAGTGGTCGCCGTGGAGCGGGCGGAGTTGGACGGGTGACCACATCGAACCATAGTCAGAACCGGCTGGGGTTACGGTGTCAAAACGCGGGCTGCACCCGAAGTTCGGGTTCGGTACAGAACACGTGACCTGTCGGACTTGTCCACGTGAGTTCGCCCGATCCGTTCAGATTCTGCTCCACTTTCCAGTCGGCATTGCCCTTCAGCGCATGGTGTCCCGGGCACAAGTGGGCAAGGTTGTTGTGCGCGGTTTCACCGCTTTCGCTCGCCCATTCGCGAGTGTGGTCCAATTCGCACCGCGCGACATTCCTGTTGCACCCCGGAAACCGGCACCGACCGTCCCGGACTCTCAGCCACATCCGCAATTGGGCGGGGATTCGGTAGCGTTTTCGCCCCATCGAGAGCGCAATCCCGGTTTCCGGATGGGAGAGTAACCGAACGAACGACTTCGCGTTGCCGGCCAGTTCCCGAGCGGTCTGTGGGTCGATTGGGCCGTACCCCTCCAGCACGCCGGGCTCCTGACCGCGCCGCAACAGCGTCATCGCCGGCACCGTGACCAGAACCTTCGGGCGGATGCTGCGGAAGCGGGCAATCGGGCCGTCACCCTGGCCGGCAATCGTGTTCGCCTGCCCATCCAGACTGTGCCCATCAACATCGAGCAGGAGATCGGTCAGGACATCCGTTTTGCGCTGCGCGAGCGTGCGCAGGTCGCCCTCGGACTGCACAGATTTCGCCATCTCGGTAGCCCGATCATCGATCGCGACAAGCAGAACCATCGGTGCCTCGATCGAATAGCGACCCATTCCGTTCGGCATTGGTTCGAGATAGGTGTTGCGCTCTTCGACAGCCTCCACGTGACGCTCGACCATGGATTCGAGATTCAGCTTCTCGCTCATCAACCGAACGGATTTCTCGAATTGCGGTGGAGTCTGCTGCTTGCCGCGAGGCAGGACCTTCTGCTCGAGCATCGCGACGGACTCCGGGTCGAGGATGCTGACCTGGTCGACCAGGATCCGGGCGTGACGGAAGCTAATCGCTCCCGCGGCCAGTGCAGCGAGGGTGTCGGGAAGATCGTTGACCAGGCACCGAGACGACCACATCACGTTGCGAGCCGCCGCCTCCGACATGTGCAACGCACCAGCCAGTTGGGCGACGAACGACCGCTCCGCCAGCTCGGTGCGTGCGTGATGAGAGTCGTCACCCGGGAATTGTGAGGCCGCGTAGACCGCCCATGCGCGTGCCTCTTCTATGCGACGAGCCCGCGCGGCCTGAGCCATCGCAACCTTCGCTTCGGCCACAGAGATGTCGTCGACAAAGTCGCCGAGGCGCTCGAGCATCTCGCCGTACGGGGTCAGCGGAGCAGGCGATTCGGCATCACCGAATTCGACTCCAAAGCCTGCGCGTCCCATGACTTAATGCTGACAGGGTCCCCCGACATTCGTGCGAGTTGTCCACAGGGTTGACGGCGATTTCGTAGAAGAAATGTTTGGACGCGGTAACCCCGGCGAGCGCCGCCCGCCCTCAGGCCGCCGATTGCTTAGCTACGACCCGCTGTCGACAGGTTTCTGACCTGCTCGGTAGCCCACGCGCGCGTTGTCTGTGCCGCGGGAGTATCGGATGAAACCAGCCAGGCCAGCTCGAGGCCGCTGAGGAATGCCAGGATTTCTATGGCCTTCGCGCGCGGATCGACGTCCTTCCGCATCTCGCCGCGTCTCTGTGCCGAACCGAGAGTCTCGGCAAGACGATCAACCGTGAGCTGGTAGTTCGCCGCGAGTCGTGGGCGTAGCGCATCGTCGTCCCCAACATTCTCCGCGATCAACACACCCAGTAGCCCGACGAGATCCGGATGCTCCGCCCATCCGTTCACGATCTCGGCAATGATGTCGAAGATCCGCATCCCGGGGTCGGGTCCGTCGCGCCACAGAAGGCCATTCTCAAACGCATCCCTGGCATCCAGGATGGCGTTGACCAGACCCTCCTTCGTGCCGAAGTGATAAACGACCGCGGCCTGCGAAACGCCCGCCTCACGGGCGATATCAGCAAGGGTCGTACCGCGGGAACCGTTCCTCGCGATCAGGCGAGTGGCGACCGAGATGAGCTCCTCGCGGCGATCAGCACCCGTTCGTCGAGTCACGCCGGCCCCTTCCGCGAACCCGCCGATCGGCTGTCCGCATTTTAGATTCTAGACAACTGACTAAGTGACCAGTATGTTTGACACGTGACTGACTGACTAACCAGTCAGTTATAGTTCCATTCCTGCCATTGAGAGCCACCAGCATGCCCTCCAGCGACACTCCACCCGAAACGGCGGTGGGCCAGGACAGCAGCAGTCCGCAGCCTAACGACGAGGTGCTCCGGTACTTCGAGCAAAACCCCGGTGACGACACCGGCGGCGTCAGCGACATCGGGCTGCTGCGAGCGCAAACGCACGACGTAGGACTTCGCGTTCGGGGTGCGCTTCAGCCGATCGGAATGAGCACCGACCTCGTCGTGCATGGCGTGCGCGTTCGCCGCTACACCCCGGAGAACCTCACCAATCCGCGACTCGGATTCATCTGGATCCATGGCGGCGGCTGGATGCACGGCGACCTTGAGGTCTACGACGGTGTAGCGCGGGCCTTCGCAAATCAGCTCGGATGCGAAGTCGTCGCGGTCGACTACGCCCTCGCCCCCGAGCATCCGTTTCCAGCCGGCCTGGACGACGTCTGGAATGTTGTGCTCTGGGCTGAGCAGGAGTTTGAGGACATCGTGGTTGCGGGCGACAGCTCGGGTGGGACCCTCGCAGCCGCAGCGTCGATCAAGGCCCGCGACAACGGCATCCGGATCGCGGCACAGTTGCTCATTTACCCGGTTCTCGAGAGTTCAGACGAGACAAGCTTCAAACAAGGTTTTCGCACCCGGTTCGCCTCCTTCGCCGGCCAGGAGAATTTTGGCGAGAGCACCTATCAGCGCATCAAATGGATCTGGGACGTATACGCGCCCGATCCGGCGTTGCGGCAGTCGCCGCTCGCCACCCCCATGCGCGCGGAGAGCCTGGCTGACGTTGCGCCGGCTGTCATCCTCACGGCCGAGCACGACATCCTGCGCGGCGAAGCCGAGGCCTATGCTGCCCGGCTGCGAGCGGATGGCGTACGGGTCGAGCTCATCGAATTCGCGGGCCAGATCCACGGATTCCTGCAAATGCGCGGAGTGCTGACCGATGCGCAAACCGCACTCGAGGTGGCATCCGACGCACTCCGTCGCTGCCTCGCCCCCGAACCAGCACGCACAGCACCAATTCATCCAGCATCCAAGACAAAGGAGTCATAATGTCTCGCATCATTGCCTCACAAACCAGGAGCGGATTACTGCGCCGCCTCGCACTGGTCGCTACTGCAACCGCCGCAGTCGTGTCCCTGGCCGCCTGTGCGCCGGGATCGGGTAACGGCAGCGGCTCAGCCAACAACGGAGTAAGCACAACGCTGAGCGGCAAGCCCACCACGCTCAACGTGTTGGTGACTACCCCCGACGTGCCGCTGTTCGATGCGCTCGGCAAAGCGTTTCACGCGAAGTACCCGAAGGTGACGGTCAAGATCACCAGCCAGGACTACACGGCTCTCACCACGAACGTCTCCCACATCCTGTCGGGAAGCGACGTTCCGGATGTCGTTCGGCTCGCCTCGTTCGGCAATCTGGTCAAAGACAAGCTCCTCGCCAATCTGGATCCCTACGCTTCGGCATACAAGTGGACCTCCTGGCCGCAGTCGCAATTCGCGTCGACTCGCGTCGCCTCGAACGGCACACAGCGCGGATCCGGTTCTCTCTATGGCGTTGGCCCGGGCTTTGGTCTGACCGGCGTCTTCTACAACAAGGCTCTCGCGGCTCAAATCGGGATGACGACGGCACCTACCAGCCTCGCGGACTTCGAGAACGATCTCGCCGAGGCTAAAACGGCCGGCGTCCTCCCAATTGTTGCCAACGGTAAGGATGGCGGAACCGGGTTCATCCTGCAGAACCTGCAGATGGACTATGCGGGTGGCATCGGACCGGTCCAGAAATGGAACGATGACGAGAACGGCGCCAACATCGACACCCCCGCTACCGTGCAGGCAGCGACGACGATGCAGCAATGGGCAAAAGACGGCTACTTTGCCTCCGACGTGAACGCCGTGGACCAGACGCTTGCGCCGACGCAGTTCACGTCGGGCCACGGCCTGTTCTTCGTGAGCGGCAACTGGCAGGCTCCCGGGCTCGACTCCGCTGGTGCAGGCAAGTACGGCTTCTTCCTGTTCCCGCCGAAGTCCGACGGTGGCAAGTACGCTGCCATGACGGCGGCAGACACGCTCGCCGTGCCGGCGAAAGCCGCGCACCCGACCGCCGCGGCGGCGTTCCTCAACTTCATCCAAACCGATGCGACAGCTCGCGAGGACACGGTCAAGTTCGGAGGTGTGGTGCCAGCGGGTCCCGTCAACGGCAGCACCCCAGCAACGACTGCCGGCTCCGTCGTCGGGGCGACCGTCGTCGCGTTCCGCGGCCTCCTGAAAAGCAACGGACTCGCCGACTTCATGGCCAACGCGACCGCGTCGATCAACGTGAATGCAATCGTCCCGCAGACGCAGCTGTTGGTCGCGGGACAGACCACGCCGCAGAGTTTCGCCACGGCCTTGCAGACGGCATACACCCAGGAGCTCGCCCAGTAGCAAGCGCGGGGTCACCAATCCGGTCGGTCGGGCGCTGCGTGCTGTCGTGCCCGGCCGACCGGCACCATGCTTGATGAGCAAGCACCGAAAGGCAGGTCATCGTGCCACGATCAGGCGTCTCGCGCGGTCGATCGCGAACGGATTGGCGCGCGCTGCTCTGGGTGGTCCCGGCGCTTGCCGTCTATGCGGCGTTCGTCCTCTTCCCGCTCCTGCAATCGCTCCAGTACTCGTTCTACGACTGGGACGGGATAGGAACTGCGACGTGGGCCGGATTCGACAACTGGGCATCCCTGTTCACCAACCCGGAGCTGCTGCACGCGATCGCCAATGCGTTCGTCCTCATCCTCTTCTACACCCTGATCCCCATCGTTCTGGGGCTCATCGCTGCCGCCCTGGTTCGCCAGGTGCGGCCCGGCCCGTTCGGAACGGTTACCCGGGTTGCGTTGTTCGTGCCCCAGGTCATCCCGCTGGTCGCAGCCGGAATCGCCTGGTCGTGGCTCTACTCGCAGTCCGGCCTCGTCAACCAGTTCCTGAGCGCGATGGGGCTCGGCTCGCTGGCCCGCGCCTGGCTCGGCGACTTCACGTTCGCCTTGCCCGCAGTCGGCGTGATCGGCGTCTGGGTCATGCTCGGGTTCTGTACCGTACTGCTCCTTTCGGGCATGGGCAAGATCGATCCGTCGCTCTACGAAGCGGCCCGTCTTGACGGTGCCGGCAGCGTGGCCGAGTTCTTCGCCGTGACTCTGCCGGGACTCCGCCAGGAGCTCGTGGTTTGTGTCACCTTCACGATGATCGCGGCGCTCACGAGCTTCGACATCATCCAGGTCTCGACCCAGGGCGGTCCCGGCTATCAGACGCTCGTTCCCGGCGTCGCGGTGTACCGCCTCGCATTCCTCGACCAGAACATCGGCCAGGCGTCCGCCCTCGCCATCTTCCTCACGCTCATGGTTCTCGCCATCATCATCCCCGTTCAGCAACTCAGGCGGGTGCGATGATCTCGTCGCGCGGTGAGCGCATCAGCCGTGCCGTAATTCTGGTCGCGCTGGCCCTCTTTGGCGTTGTCCCGCTCGTTAGCCTGTTGACGACGGCACTAACCCCGCAGGGCAGCCTGCCGCAGGGGCTGGTGTGGCCGTCGAATCCGCAGTGGCAAAACTTCGCCGACGCCTGGACCGCGGCGAACTTCCTTCGCCTGCTCGAATCGAGTTGCCTGATCGTGCTCGGAGTCGTGCCGATTGCCCTGGCCCTCGCGACGCTCGCCGGCTACGCGCTGGCACAGTTTCGAGTACCGGGCGGCAGGGTGATCTATGTTGCATTCCTGATCGGACTGACTCTGCCCGCCGAGTCGCTCATCACCCCGCTGTACTACGACCTGCAATCGATGGGACTACTCGGTTCCCGACTGGCAGTAGTGATTCCGGAGATCGCCCTCCTCATGCCCTTCGGCGTCTTTTGGATGCGAGCACACTTCTCTAACAGCGAGCTGGCCCTGACGGAGGCGGCACGCATCGATGGCGCGAACAGGTGGCAGACGTTCGCTCGAATTCACCTGCCACTGGCTACCCCTGCCTGGTCGGCGCTCGCGATCCTCTACTTCCTGGCCACCTGGAACCAGTACCTCCTGCCGCTCGTGCTCATCAGCGATCCGTCCAATCGGACGATGGCTGGTGGTCTGGGAGCTTTCCAGGGACAGTACGGCGACAACATCCAGTTGCTCTGCGCCGGATCCCTGATCATCATCGCGCCGTCGCTGATCGTGTTCCTGGTATTCCAGCGCAGCTTTGTGCGAGCGCTGCTGGCCGGAGCGGTCAAGTAGTCGCGAGGCGCCGAGGCACCCCGCCGGGGGCGAAACCTAGCGCTGCTCCCCGTGACCGAGCACGTGGAACGGGATCGCTAGTGAGATCGAGATCGCCGCGATACCGCCGAGGAACATGACCGCCTGAAACGTAGGGAAGTTGAACGCGAACGCAAAAAGCGCGATGCCGCCGAGGAAGAACACGAAGGCGATGAGGAAGTAGACGACGTTCATGGTGTCCTGACTGGTAGGCGCGTTGCATCCATTCTCCACGAGAATTCGGTCGCGCGCATCACGACCCGAGCGCGGCGAGCCGTCGCTCCAGTTCCGCCCGCTCGACATCCGAAGTGGTGAGTGCGAGCGCCTCCCGAAAGCGATCAGCGGCATCCGCATTTCGTCCCGCCCGCCGCAGCAGATCGCCTTGCGCTACAGGCAGCCAGCGGTAGCCGCTGAGCTTCAGGCCATCCATGATCGCGAGGCCGGTCGCCGGGCCGTCGCGCATGCCGAGTGCGATCGCGCGGTTGAGTTCGATGACCGGCGACGGTGTGAGTGCGAGAAGCTCGTCGTACAGCACGACGATCGCGGGCCAGTCCGTGTCGTCGGCCGCGGCGACGCGGGCGTGACACGCGGCGATCTCCGCCTGCAGGACGTACGGCCCCCGACCGCGTGCGGATCTCAGCACGGCGAGCCCGGCTTCGATCTCGTCCGAGTGCCAGCTCGAGCGGTCTTGCTCCTCAAGCGTCCGCAGGTCGCCGGCAGGGCCGATGCGGGCATCCCTTCGGGAGTTCTGCAGCTTCATCAGCGCGAGTAGCCCACGCGCCTCGGATTCCGCGGGCATGAGGTCGACGACCGCCTGCGCCATCGAGATCGCGGTGGCCGCGAATTCCCCTCCCGCGGCGCCGCCATAGCCCTCGTTGAACACGAGATAGAGCACTGCCAGCACGCCGTCGAGACGTTCCGCAAGCTGCTCGGAGGGCGGCACACGATACGGGATGCCGGCCTCTTCGATCTTGCGCCGCGCCCGTACCAGCCGCTGCGCCATGGTCGCCTCAGGCACCAGGAACGCTGCCGCGATCTCGGCGACGGAAAGTCCCGCGACGGTCCTGAGGGTGAGCGCGACGCGCGCTGCGAGCGGCAGCGCCGGATGCGCGCAGGTGAAGATCAGGCGCAGCCGGTCGTCCTCGATGTCGTGCTCGGACGACTGGAGCGACTCCATCACTACCACCTCCTTCGCGCGTCGTTGCTCGGATTCTCGCGAGCGGATGCGGTCGATCGCCTTGTTGCGCGCCGTCGTCATCAACCAGGCCCCGGTGTTGTCCGGGATGCCGCTGGTCGGCCAGTTGGCGAGCGCGCTTTCGAACGCGTCCTGGGTCGCATCCTCGGCCAGCGTCCAGTCGCCGGTGAGCCGAATCAGGGCGCCGACGATCCGGCTCCAGTCCCTGTGATGGACCGAAACCAGAGCGTCGGCGACCTCGCTCAAACCCGCGAGTCTAAAACTCGGCGGGCCAGAACGGCCGGATCTCGATCCGTCCGGCGCGAGCCATCGGATGCCGCGAGGCGAAGTCAATCGCATCGTCCAGGTTCTCGCACTCGATGATGTCGAAGCCGGCGATCCATTCCTTGGACTCGCTGAACGGGCCGTCGGTAACCAGCAGTTCGCCCTTGCGAATACGCAGTGTCGTCGCATCCTCGTTCGGCCGCAACCTGTTGCCGAACTTGCGGATGCCGCGACGCGCACCCTCCTCGATCCAGGCCTCGATCTCGCCCGGCTGCTCCTCGATGGCATCGGGCTCCGAGTCGGATGCGATAAACAGCATGTATTCCACGAGTCAGTCCTCCCAAACCATGACTTCGCGCACCTCGATGCGCCCTCTTCGGGCCATCGGGTGTCGAGACGCGTACTCGACGGCTTCGTCGAGGCTCGCGCACTCGAGGAGGTCGTATCCGGCGATCCACTCCTTGGACTCGGTGAACGGCCCATCCGTGATGAGAGTTTTGCCGTTGCGCACCCGCACTGTCCTGGCCTCCTTCGGCGCAAGCAGCGGATCGCCCTGCTTGCGGATGCCGCGGCGCTCACCCTCGGCCACCCAGTCCTCGATGTCGGGCTCTGGCGCGGTGTCGGTGTCTGGCTCGGTGTCGGTGCACACGAACATCAGGTACTCGGTCATAGGTCCTCCTTGATTAGACGGTACGTGAGTACGACGGAGCCGCGAAGGCCAGAAACGACATCCGTTTGACAATTTTCGAGAAATTGCAATACTTAAGCACATGCTTAAGCACACGGATCCGCTGGACCTGCTGTTTGCGGCGCTCGCCGACCCGAGTCGCAGGAGCATGATCGACCGCCTGAGCCAGGGTTCCGCATCCATGAGCGAGCTGGCCGCACCACTTGCCATGTCGCTCCCGGCGGTACAGCAACACCTGAATGTGCTGGAGGCCAGCGGCATCGTGAGCACGAAAAAGATTGGCCGAGTGCGTAGCTGCTCCCTCGAGCCGGAGGTGCTGAACCGCGCTCAGCAGTGGATTTCAGAAAGACGGATGCTCTGGGCGAGCCGGCTGGACCGCCTCGGCATGTTCCTCGAAGAAACACCGAACCAGGGAGACACACAATGACAGAGGTAACCGCTCGCAGCGTGGAGCACGCAACCTTCAGCCTCGAACGCACGTATGCGGCCTCGAAGGCGCGGGTATTCGCCGCGCTGGCGAATAAGGACCAGAAGGCGAAATGGTTCGGCGATCCGAGTTCCCCACCTGAGCAGTGGGACTTCGATTTCCGCGAAGGTGGGCGGGAATACGAGAGCAGCGAGTTCGAGGGCGCACGGCACACCTTCGACGCGGTCTACCTCGACATCGTCGAGGACGAGCGCGTCGTGTGGAGCTACAACCTCTACGTCAACGGGGTGAAGCTCTCGTCCTCGATGACGGTGGTCGAACTGACGGCCCTCGAGGGCGGCACCAGATTGACCTTCACAGAAACGGGCGCATTCTTCGACGGCCACGAGAAGCCGGAGCTGCGCGAGCAGGGCACCGGATGGCTGCTCGACGCGCTGGGCAAAAGCCTGGAATAGCCGGAATACCGATGGCCGAGCAGCGTTCGGGTTCGCCACTCGACCATCGGAATACTAAAGAGATCTACTCCTTCGGCCGCTCGACCTCTTCGCCGGTGACAGCGTCCATGGCCTTCTGGCCCTTCGGCAGGTTCGACAGGTCCGGCGCAATTACCTCGGGCATGCGACCCGAGTCTGGCAGTCCGAAGGTCGCAACGCGACCAACTCCGGGAGCCAGCACGAGGTCATCCGACATCTTCGCGAGGGTCTGTCCTCTGAAGAAGTCGGGACGCCGCGCCCACCAAATGAACATCAGCACGAGGCCGATCAGGATGCCGCCGACGCCGATGATCGCATCATCACCGACCACCCAGCCGAAGAAGTTCGCGGCGAGGTTATTCCCGTGCGAGTCGACCTCCCAGTCGGCCTCGGCATACGTGACGAGCCCGAATATGAATGCCGCAGTGAGCATGAGAGCACCCAGCAACGGGAACAGGAACCTCATGATGAAGTCTCGCGCCGTTTTATAGAAGCTCTTTCGATAGAACCACACACAGGCGTAGCCGGTGAGCCCGTAGTAGAAGGCGATCATCAACCCGATCGAGTCCACCAGGGGTGTCAGCAGATCGTTGTTGACGAAGGTGATTACCGCGTAGAAAGCAATCGACACCAGTCCCATCGCGATCGTCGACCAGGTCGGCGTCAGGAATCTCGGGTGGATGCGCGCGAACTTCTCGGGGATGGCCTTGTAAACGGCCATCGAGAGCGACGTTCGGGCCGTCGGCAGAATCGTGGTCTGCGTAGAGGCGGATGCCGACGTCAGGATCGAGAGCGTCAGCAGGATCAGCAGCAGGTGGCCAATCGGGCTGTCACCAAACAGCTTCGGGCCAAGCGAGAGGAACACGTTGTCCGAGTTATTGCCGTTGCCGAGTCCGATTCCCTTGTCGCCGATACCCGCGAACGACACCGCTGCGGTGCTCACGATGGCGTACGTCACGAGCAGCAGAACCGTTGAGATGATCGCGGCGCGACCCGGAGTCTTCGAGGGGTTCGCGGTCTCTTCGTTGATCGATACCGCGGTGTCCCAGCCCCAGTAGATGAAGATCGCCGCCAGCAACCCGGGCGCAAGTACCGCACCGAAGTTGAGCGTGAACGGGTTGAACCAGTCCAGCTGCGGGTATTGCGAAATGCCCGCCACGCCGTTCCCGGAGTACACGCGAACCAGCGCGTAGACCGCAAAGACGACGAGGACGACAACTTCGATGGACAGCAGGATCTGCTGCAGTCGAGCGGAGATCTCAATACCGCGGTAGCAGATCCAGGTCATTAGGGCGATCCAGACAAGGCCTGCCGCGAGCTCCCACCAGTAGTTGGTCGCGATGCCGCCCCAGTAGTCGGCAGCCTGCTGGTCGCCGATGAGGGACCCAATGTTGCCGATCAGGCCGAAGGTCGTCTGGCCAGCGATCTGGGCCAGGTTGGCCATGACGATGACGTCGGCGACGATGATGCCCCAGCCGCCGAGCCAGCCCATGACCGGGCCGAATGTTCGGGACGCCCAGGTGAACGTCGTGCCACAGTCGGGCTCGGCTTTGTTGAGTTCCTGGTACGCGACGGCGATGAGGTACATCGGCACGAAGGCGAGCAGGATGACTCCCGGCGCGTGAACGCCGACGATCTGGCTGCCGACACCCGAGACGACGATGAACCCCAGCGCAGCGGCGAGGCTATACGCCGGGGCGGTCGAAGCGACTCCGACGACGACACTGGCGACGAGCCCGAGGGCGCCGGGTTTTAGGCCCTTGCTCTCCGTAACGCCTTTGGTCGATTGAACTGCGGATGACATGGGACGCTCCTTCGGGGGAAATCGCGGGGGCGCGATTTGATCGGGGTACGGCCAAGAGTTCACCGTCGAACTGCTCGTGCCAACACGATATCGCCCCTGAGTTACCGTGCCAACCCTTGATTCCGTAGCCGAATCCCCGAATCAGTGCTTATTTCGTCGTTTTGTGACAAATGACCGTTCCGCGGTTTACCCAATCACGTGAACCCGCCTGCCCTAATCTTGTGGGCATGGAAGGCGACCCGTTCGAATCGCAACGAGGCATTGACCGCCTCATCTTCTTCACGGATGCGGTCGTCGCGATCGCAATCACGCTGCTGATCCTGCCGCTGGTGGAAATTGTGACCGCGGATGCGGCGAAGCATCCACCGGTTCCGATCCCGACGTTCATCCACGAGAACGTTCTCCAGATGTTCGCGTTCGTGCTGAGCTTCGCGGTGATCGCGCGGCTTTGGATGGCGAATCACGAGATCCTCGAAAACGTCAAGCGGGCATCCCCTGCGCTCCTGTGGCTCGATGTCGCCTGGGTGTTCACGGTGGTCGTCATCCCGCTGCCGACCGAGATCACGGCCGCATTCACGAGCAGCGAGCTCACCGTGCTCATCTACATTTCCGTCGCGACCGCCAACACCGTGCTGCTCTTCGCGATGGCGTACTACCTGTTCCGGCATCCCGAAATGCAGACCAGGTCGACCTCACGGGTGCTGCTATGGGGAGTCGGCTCGAACACCACCGGGTTCATCATCGCGTTCCTGCTGGTCGTCGCATTCCCGCCCATCGGCTATTACGCACTGCTGACGCCCGCGCTGACCATTGTGCTCGATCCCATCGTCAAGCCGCGCATCGCACGACGTGAAATGGCAGCGGCAAAGAAGTAGCGTCCCCCGAACGTGGAATGGCCCGCGGTCAGCTGAGCGTGCAAGGCTGAAGTACCCACCTGGGATCACCTAGCAACCGTGTTCGGGCAGGAACTGAGGATTACATGACTGCGGCATCATCCGCGGGTGTCGATTCGCGTCGACAATTAATGCTTGCCGAGAAGCGTGAACGCGCAGCTGCCCTGGCGCGCAAGGCTGCCGCGCGGTACTCCGTGGAGCCCCACGTTGAGCGCGACGTGATGGCCGCGCTCAAGCCGCTCACCGACATCGGCTATCACCTGCTGCCCAATCGCGGGTGGCCGGGATCGAACAACGATCAGGTCGACCTCGTCGTCGTCGGGCCGAGCGGCCTGTACATTGTCGACACCAAATCCTGGAGCGACGTCACGATCGAGGCGGGTCGGATTTACCGGCAGGACACGGATGTCACGGACGACATCGCCGCGCTCGCCGACCTCGCCTACGCCACCGAGGCGGCAATGGCCGACATCGGGCTGGCTCCGGGTGAGGTTCACGCCCTCGTCGTGCTCGCGGGACGAGCATCCATCCGGGCGCGCATCGGCACGGTCGAGATGGTCGCCGAATCCGGTGCCGCCAGTTACATCCTCGAGCGCGGCCTGCGTTTCACCGAAGAGCAGCTGAATAAGGTGCTCGCCGCGAGCCTCGACTACTTCCCGGTAGTCGCCACCCCGATGCAGCGCGGAATCGCCGGGCCTGCCGGCGATGCGGCTGCAGACGACGCCACTGTCAGCGACATTCATCCTGATGCGGCATCCAACCCCGCGTCGGACGACGAGGTCGCCGCGTTCGACACCATCCCGCTCATCAGCAGCGCCTCGCTCATGCGCCAGGTCGCGCAAGTCGTCAAGGCACCGCCGCTCGAAGGGTGGATGGCCTTCCTTGATCCCGAGCAGGCGCGACTCGTTCGACGCAACTACAACGGTCCCTCGCGCATCCGTGGCGCTGCCGGCACCGGCAAGACGATCGTCGGCCTGCACCGCGCCGCCTACCTCGCCCGCACCCAGCCGGGCGTGGTGCTCGTCACGTCGTTTGTGAGCACACTTCCCGCCGTACAGTCGTCGTTCATGAAACGACTTGCGCCCGACATCCGCGAGCGCATCGAGTTCGTCGGCACGCAGTCGTTCGCGAAGCGACTGCTCTCGGATCGCCACGTGCCATCGAACCTGCAGCCCGCGATTGCGGATGCGGAATTCGACATCGTCTGGCGAACGGTCGGCGCTCCCGGCTTGCTCGGCCGGCTCGAACCCAAGCCCACCTACTGGCAGGACGAGATCGACCACGTCATCAAAGGACGCGGCATCGTCAATTTCGACCAGTATGCCGACCTCAGCCGGACGGGTCGCCTGCGGGGCCTCAACCTCGATCAGCGTCGCGCGGTGTGGGAACTGTTCACCGCGTACCAGGCGCGCATGGAGGCACGCGGCGCTCACGACGAAGCCGACATCGTGCTGCTCGCCGAAAAGTCGCTCATCGAGATGCCGATGTTCCGTTACGGAGCGGTGATTGTCGATGAGGCCCAGGACCTCTCATCCGCGATGATCCGGATGCTGTATCGGCTCGTTGGCGATCGTCCTGACGGACTCACCCTGATTGGTGACTACAAGCAGAGCATCTACCCCGGCGGCTACACGCTCGCCGAAGTGGGAATCTCGCTGTCGGGTCGTGGCGGTGTGCTCACGACGAACCACCGCAACACCGCGGAGATCCTTCGACTCGCAGAATCGGTGGTGTCCGACGACACGTTCGTCGACATCGAGGGCATCTCCGAGAATTCGACGGATGCCGTGCATGTTCCCCGCTCGGGTCCGCAGCCGCTGGTGGTGCGATTCAGCAGCAGGGCGGCCCACGACGTCGAGATCCCCCGTCGAGTGCGGGCGCTGGTCACCGACACCGAGCTCAGCTACGGCGACATCGGCATCCTGTCGCTGACCACGTTTGGCGTCAGGGCTGCGGTCGCCGCCCTGCAGAAAGCGAACATCCCGGTTCTCGAACTCACCCACTTCGACGGCACCCCGATCGACGCCGTCAAAGTTGGCACCGTCAAGCGCGCCAAGGGGCTCGAGTTCCGCCAGGTGCTGCTCGCGCAGGTTCCGTCGAACCTGCTACCGGGCGAACACGACGTTGTTGTCGCGGAAGAAGGCGCTGCCGCCGAGCACACCGAACTGCAGAAACGGGAGCTGTATGTCGCGATGACTCGCGCCTACGACGGACTCTGGGTGGGAACCATCCCCTAACTCGGGCGTGTCGCTCGCTTGAGCGGTATCCTCGACAAACCAATGCCGTCCGTGCTTGGAGAGGGAGGTTGCCCTATGGCAGACAAATCGCCAAAGAAGAACAGCGCCAAGACCGCTGCGTCTAAGTCTCTAAAGGAGAAGCGAGCCGACAAGAAGTCGAAAGCAGCTTCGAAGAGCAACGGATAGGCGGCCATTGCCGTAACTTCGCGAGCCGGGTCCTGAGGGGCCCGGCTCGTTCTTTTTGGGGGCGGTGTTTGTCAGGCGCCGCCGCCCCTGCGGCGCCCAGGTGCGCCCGGGGAAGCACCCGTGCGGCGCAGAAGCGCCTTCGGGCGCTTGGCTCGGCCTTGCCTCGCGGGCGCATTACCTGTCGTTGACGACCGCTTGTAGACGCGCTGCGTGACATAGCCTTTCACTCATGACCGGGCAAGAGGACGCCGAGCGGAGCATTTCCGATTCGGGGTTCGTGCTGGCTCCGCCGGATCGTCTCTATCTGCCGATGGCGCTTTACGACTCCTGGGATCCGGACGACGATTTGTCGCTCGCACGCTCGCTCGACTACCGCACGTACCTCGCGACTCTGGCGCAGGGCCAGCCGATCGCCCGCTCTCGCGGCATCGGCAACGGGCGAGCGCTCCACGACGCGGCAATTTCCTACTCCCTCGCCCAGCGGGTTGCCGGTGCACGATCGGTGGGAATCCTCGGCGGACACGGCGAAGCCCGCGGCAGCGACACCTACAACGCCGTGGCTCGAATCGCGTGGGCGCTCGGACAGAAGGACTTCACAATCCTCACCGGCGGTGGACCGGGAGCGATGGAAGCCGCCCACCTCGGCGCGCGGTACGCACCGTTCGACGCATCCGTTCTGGATGCGGCGCTGGCGCGCATCTCATCCGATCCGGCCACCCTCACGTTCCCGTTTCCGCACGGGAGCGACCTCGTCGTCGACGGAGCATTCGTGCCGGATGCGCTTCGCGCGCTGCACGCCTGGATGCGGCCCGCGATGGAACTGGCGGCCGAAACCGAGGCCAATGCGGGGGCATCCGTTGGCATCCCGACCTGGCTCTACGGGCATGAGCCATCGACGCCGTTCGCGACGGAGCACGCCAAGTATTTCGAAAACTCGATTCGCGAGGAGGGTCTGCTGACACTCGCGATCTACGGCGCCATCTACACCCCGGGCAGCTCGGGCACCCTGCAGGAGATCTTCGAAGACGCGAACCAGAACTTCTACGTGCCGCCCGGCGAGGGACCGAGCCCGATGGTGTTCGTGGACCTGGATGGATTCTTTACGAAGACATTCCCGGTCATTTCGGTGCTGCGCGCGCTGTTCGGCGACCGGTTCGACGACATGGTCATGGTCGTCAACTCACAGGACGACGCCGTCGCAGCGATCGAGGATCGAGCTGAGGGCGTGTCTCGCTGGGCATTGACGGCGGTCGACCGCAAGCTGCGCGCCGAATCCCGCACGACATCGGATACCGCCTGAAGCACTCGGTTGTCTCGCTGCCGGGCGCGATAGCGTTGGCGGATGAACAGCTGGCGCGACGAGGCAACCGAAGAGGTCCAGGAGGACCTCGACCGACTGCTGGATGTCACGATCGAGGCGGCCCGCCACTTCCTGGATGTGAACGGCGAGTTCATCCCTTTCCCGATGGTGATCAAGTCGGATGGCGAACTCGCGGCCATCGGCCTCGAGCAGCCGGAGACGCCATCCGTTCCCGATTCGGCCCAGGTGATCGCGGGACTCGTCGGGCTGTTTCGCGAGCGCAAGGGTTCGATTCGGGCGCTTGCCATCGGCTCGGATGTGCAGATCCCGTCGGAGGCGCAGGATGCGATCGAGGTGCGCCTTGAGCACCGCGACGGGCCGGCGATCACGGTGCTGCTGCCGTACCAGATCGACCCGCTCGATGACACCTACCTCTACGACGAGCCGCGGGCGCAAGCCGACGAACACCGCATCTGGCGCTAGCACCGCCTTTGCGAGCGACCCATCACTCCTCAGGTCGGAACCTGGTGCGACACGCCGCGCGATAGGCACGAGCGGCGCGCCGCACGGCTATCCGACTTTGCGACGACCGATTCGATATCCGACCCAGCCCGAAATCAGGATGACCCCGGCTACGACTTCGCACACCCATAGTGTCGGAGCGACCGGCGGGCTGAATGTCGCGGAAGTGAGTGGTGCATACGCGGTCCAGCCAAAGGATGCGGGAGGGTCCGCGTACGTGATCATCGGCACGAGCCCGAGCGCCAGCACAATGACGCCGAGCACCAGAGCCCAGTATCCGCGCACGAATAACACTCGCTTACCCGCGGGCGTCGAGGTAGCGGCGGGCGAAGTACAGGTAGTTCTCCTTGATGCGGTGCTGGGCGACATCCGCTCCGATCGTGCCGGCCAGGTGGTCGGCGAGCGGGTCCCACCAGATGCTGCGACCAATCGCGAAACCGATGTAGCCGGGCAGCGGCGCGGCGAGATCGAGCCAGCGGTCGAGGTCTTCTTTCGATGCGTGCCGGCCGAGCACGATGCAGTCGGCGGTACGCCCACCACGGCGAGCGAGGGTCGCGACGGCGGCGGCGGCATCCGACGAGTCCATGCCCTCGACCTTCCAGATCGCGGGGTCGGCTCCGTGATCCTGCAGGAATTCGATGACGCTCAGCGTCAGTTTCGGTCGTAGCTCGTCGTCGTAGCGCTTCTTGTCGCCGCCGACGGAGCCAAGGTCTTCATCGGTGGCGGGAACCAGCAACTCCACGATGAGGTGGTGACGCGACTCCGCCGCCCACGCCGACACGATCTTCAGGCGCTCGGCCTGCTGGAGTCGATCCGGCACGGAGGTCCCGGGATTGTCGCGGATGAGGACCTTCGCGTGGTCGGTGTTGAAGTACCCGGCGTGGGTGCGCCAGTCGTCCCCGTAGGCGAACTCGAACCACACCTTGCCGCTGGCCTCGATCGGCATCGACAGGTTGATGAGTCCGTCGGATTTCGCCGCGAGCGCCGCCACATCCGCCCCATACTCCTCGTCGACCAGGATGCCCGCCTGCGCGTGATCCGGCAGGGTCGAGGTCGCGTCGACCAGCGCCTCGTACACGAGCATCTTGTCGGCCCGGATGCGCGCGGCCTGCGCCTCGGTCGGCGGTGCGGTGAGCTTGTAGAGCTCCTTCTCGAGACTGTCCCGGTGGTCGTCGGCGAGGATCAGGAGGGCGCGGTCGGTGTTTGTCATCGAGTCCAGTCTTTCGTGTGACGCGAGCGGGCGCCAGCACCCGGCCTGTCAGCCGCTTATGGATTTACTATGAAACGTCGTCTGGTACACAGGTCGCGCCCGTGCAATTCTCGATGTCCTGGGAATACGCAAGACTAAGACGACGCTCTAGTTAGCACGCCGCACTGACGCGGCACCTCCCATCCACTCACCTCCTTTTGGAACAGCCATGTCAGATACCGCGCAGCTCGCCACAGTCTCAGGCAGCGCGAACGAGTCCGACCACGCTGCCCTGAACGCGCGCAACCGTCTCGTCATCGGCATCCTCATGGTGTCGGCGTTCGTGGTCATCCTGAACGAGACGATCATCGGTGTCGCCCTCCCGCAGTTCATTCGCGTGTTCAAGATCGACGCCAGTTCCGCGCAGTGGCTCAGCGCAGCATTCATGCTCACGATGGCGGTCGTGATTCCGATCACCGGATTCCTGCTGCAGCGGTTCAACACTCGTCCCGTTTTCATCGCCGCAATGTCGTTCTTCAGCGCTGGCACGCTGCTGGCGGTGCTCGCACCGGGATTCGATGTGCTGCTCGTAGCCCGGGTCGTGCAAGCCTGCGGAACGGCGATCATGTTCCCCCTGCTCATGACGACGGTCATGGAGCTCGTTCCGCCGCAGACTCGTGGCCGCACGATGGGCAACATCTCGATCGTCATCTCGGTCGCGCCGGCGATCGGGCCGTCGATTTCTGGCCTCATCCTCAGCACTCTTCACGCCTGGCAATGGCTGTTTGCCCTGGTCCTGCCAATCGCGCTTGCGGCGCTGATCGTCGGGGCGATTCGCGTTCAGAATGTGACGACGCCGAAGCACACGAAATTCGATGTGCTCTCGGTCATCCTGTCGGCGTTTGGCTTCGGCGGCCTCGTCTACGGAGTCAGCAACCTCGGGACCGCGACGCCGGAGACGATCGCTCTCAACGGATGGATGCCGCTGGCCGTCGGTGCCGTCGGCATCGTGCTGTTCGTGCTTCGCCAGCTGTCGCTGCAGAAACGGGATGGCGCACTTCTCGACCTTCGAACGTTCACCGCGCCGACGTTCACGTTCTCGATCGTCATGCTGGTCGTGAGCATGATCGCGTTCTTCGGCACCATCATCGTGCTGCCGATCTATCTCGAAACGGTACTTGGGCTGAAGCCCCTCAATACGGGTCTGCTGCTTCTGCCGGGCGGACTGCTCATGGGATTCCTGGCGCCCTTTGTTGGTCGCTTCTATGACAAGCACGGACCAACCGGGCTGCTCGTCACGGGTGCCATCCTGACCAGCCTCACGCTGTGGGCGATGACGTTTATGGGCCCGCACACGTCCGTGTGGTGGGTGTTCGTGGCGTACCTTGCGCTGACGACGTCACTTGCACTGCTGTTCACGCCGATCTTCACCGCCAGCCTCGGTTCGCTGCCCGAGACGCTCTACTCGCACGGCAGCGCAATCGTCGGTACGGTGCAGCAGGTCGGTGGAGCGGCGGGGACCGCGCTGCTCGTGACGATCCTGTCGGCGCATCAGATTTCGACAGCGGTAGCTCATTCATCGGCAACGGCGCCCGCGACGATTGCATCGACCGCGGTCGGCGTGCACTGGGCATTCCTGACCGCGGCGATCATCTCGCTGCTCGCGATCCCGCCGGCGTTCTTCATCCGGGCATCGGTTGTGTCGGGCGAGCCGGCGACGACAGCGCACTAGGCGGCATCATGCCCGTTCGCAGTGCCGGCATCCTGCTCTGGCGACACTCCCCTGGCTCGGGCGAGCTCGAGGTGTTCATCGCCCACATGGGCGGCCCGTTCTGGGCGAAGAAGGATGCCGCTGCCTGGTCAATCCCGAAGGGCGAGTACGTCGACGGCGAAGAGGCGTTGGCTGCTGCCCTGCGCGAGTTCGGCGAAGAGATCGGTGTGCCGGCGCCGACGCTCGACTATGCGGATCTCGGTGAGTTCCGCCAGTCATCCGGCAAGCTCGTCGCCGCGTTTGCGGCAGAGTCCGATTTCGAGCTGGCCGAGCTCAAGAGCAATACGTTCACGGCGGAATGGCCGCCCCGCTCCGGCCGCATCCGTGAGTTCCCCGAGGTCGATCGCGCCGAGTGGTCAGGCATGGAGCTCGCCCGCGCTCGTCTGGTGCCGGGCCAGCTGCCGATCCTCGACGCGCTCGAAAACCTGATCGGCTAGCGTCTCAGGCCTCCGTTGGCGAGGGCGCCCGCGATAGCGGCAGCTACGAGTTCGGGATGCGGTTGTTCTGCTCCGGATCCGGGCCGGTGCGCTCGTCCCGGTTGAGGGCGCTGATGGCCGCGAGGTCGTCAGGCGTCAGCTCGAAGTCGAAAATCGCCAGATTTTCGGCCATCCGCTTGGGCTTCGTCGACTTGGGAAACACGATGTCCCCGCGCTGAATGTGCCAACGGAGAGTCACCTGAGCGGCCGTCTTGTGGAGCCGTTTGCCAATCTTCGCGATCACCGGGTCGTCGGAGACCTTGCCCTTTGCGAGCGGTGACCACGCCTCCGTCGCGATGCCGTTGTCGCGGTTGTAGGCGCGCACGTCATCCTGGGTCAGATACGGATGCGCCTCGATCTGATTCACCGCGGGGATGATGTCGGCGTTGTCGAGCAGCCGCCGGATGTATGCGGGCTGGAAGTTGGAAACCCCGATGCTGCGAACCTTGCCGCCGGCATACATCTGCTCCATGGCCTTCCACGTCTCGACGTAGTCCCCCACCTCGGGCATCGGCCAATGGATCAGGAACAGGTCAAGGTATTCGATGTCGAGCGCGCGAAGCGTGTTGTCGAAGGCTCGCAGGGCATCGTCGTGCGCGTGAAATGCGTTCGAGAGTTTGCTGGTGACGAAGACCTCTTCGCGTGGGATTCCGGATGTCCGTACGGCTTCGCCGACCTCCAACTCGTTGCCGTACATTTGCGCGGTATCGATGTGGCGGTACCCCGCGCCGAGAGCCGCGAGCGCCGCATCCTTGGTCTGCGCCGGCGGAATCTGGAACGTACCGAAGCCGAGCTGGGGGATCTGCACGCCGTTATTCAGCGTTACAAGAGGTACTGAAGCCATGTCACTGAATTTATCCCGTTCTTGCGTCGACTGTTCGGCCCCATCCGTTCGGGGCGTCGCTAGTATTCGCAGCAGCACAATGTTGTGCCCGACTAGTGAAGGACCATCATGATCCCCAACATCAACTACCTGGCCGTGATCGCGGCAACCATTTCCACGATGATCGTCGGCACGATCTGGTACACGCCGAAGGTGTTCGGCAACTACTGGATGAAGGCCGCCGGCATCACACCGTCAGGCAAGGCTTCGGATGCGGCCGGCCCGATCATCGTGACCGTGATCGTCAGTTTCATCACCGCGTGGGTTCTCGCCGGCGCCGTCTTCATCTCGCAGCACTTCTACGGCGGGAGCTTTCTGGTCAATGCACTCGTCACCGCGGTACTGCTATGGGCCGGATTCACCGCGGCGCGCTTCATCACGCACGACGCGTTCGACAAGCGGCCGCGCGGCCTCACGGTGCTCAACATCCTGCACGAGTTGGTCACCGTCCTGGTGATGGCCGTCATCATCGGGGTGTGGCCGCCGGCGTAGTCGGAACAGGCGGAGCCGCAGTCAGGCGCCGTCGAAGAGTTGAAGGCGTTTGGCTGAGCGCGCGAGCCCGGCCAACTGCGCGGATGTCGGCGCCGCAAAGAACTCTGGCTCGATCGAAGGTGCGGATCCTTTTGGGGCGCGGCGCCAGGTCCCGACGACGCGATCGCCGGCAATGATCGTGGGCCGGAAGACGCCATTGTTGCCGGGCACGATTCGCCCCGCGTGCTCCGCGCGCAACGGCAGGGAGCGATCCTGGTAGCCGAGCAGGTATTCGTCGAAACCGGGCAGCGCCTGCACGCGTGAGCCAGGCGATACGGATGCGGCATAGCCGAGCGCGTCGGTCGCCATCCAGTACCGGGTGCCGTCACAGCTCAGCTGAGTCAGTTCGTCACCCAGCTCATCGATCGCGAGCCGCGCATCGGTGAGCGTCAGCTTCGCCCACCAGGCGAAGTCGCGATCGGTTGCGGGGCCGTGGCCGGCGAAGTAGCGGCGGGCGAACATCCGTAGCGCTTCTGCGCGTCCGGGAACGGGCGCCGGCGCGATCCAGTCATCAACAAGCACGAGCGCCTGCTGATTCCCCAGCGGCGGACCCCAGCACACCAGGCTTCGCTGAGTGAGGTAGTAGATGAGGTTGTAGCCGCGCAGGCCGCCAAGCGCTATCCCGGCATCCGACAGCAGGCGCATGAACTGGTCGCGCGAGAGCGATCTGCCGCCAACGAGCGCATCCCGTGCGATGGCCGCGGTGCGGTCGAAATCGGACTGGTCGAGCCCAAGACGCGGCATCCGCAGCATCCACGACTTCAGCGAACGCTCGGATGTCACCGACAGCATCCATCGCAGGTCTTCGGATGCGACGAAGTGCAGCGTTCCCCGCATTGGGAGCGAGCGCACGATCTCCCCGCGCTTCAATGCTGCGAGCACGCTCGAGCGGGTGGACGCGTGCGAGCGCAACCCGATAGCCCACAGCGCCTGGCCAAAATCCTGGCCCTGGACCGCGAGCAGCTGGCGAACGGTGTCGGCGACATCCGCGGTGCCCACCGGATCGATTCGCTGGCCGATCAGGCGGAGGCGAAGAATTTCGCGGGCGCTCACCGACTCGGTCATGCTCCCATTCTGGCGGCCAACGGGGACATTGTTCGCCCTCTGCGAACCCGGCCGAAATCATTAGCACTCATCGATGCCGAGTGCTAGATTTTTCAATGTTGAGTCATTCCGACTCAACTTTGAAATCTTATCGCCGAGCTGTTCTGAACCAATGCGAAGGACGGCCAACGTGAAGGAGCAAAAGACAATGTCAGTCCTCTACAAGATGCCGATCGACCTTTACCGCGACGGCGACCACTACACCCTGAACGCCGACCTGCCGGGCATCGACCCGAGCTCGGTTGACCTCGACGTCGACGGCCAGTTCCTGACCATCCGTGCGGAGCGCGTCGCGCCGAGCGCCGAGGGTCGCGCCTGGATCGCCCGCGAGAACCGGTCCGGCTCGTTCGTTCGCCGCCTCACCCTCGGTGACAGCGTCGACCGTGAGCACATCAGTGCCAGCTACGACTCGGGCGTGCTGAGCGTCACGATTCCGGTGGCCGAGAAGGCCAAGCCGCGCAAGATCGAGATCGTCTCCCCGGCGTCCGCTTCTTCGGTCGCCCCGAAAAAGGGCACCACGAAGTCGACCGTGGCAGCTGCCGCGTAAGGCAGTCGAGCAAGACCTGCAGCCCCCAGAACTGCAGCCCCCAACGGGTGAGGCCGTGACCACTCGTCACGGCCTCACCTTTTTTTAAGCTCGGGGCACAAAAACAGCGGTGCCGCGACAACCTCCCTTGTCGCGGCACCGCCGCCTAACCCCAAGAGTGTAACTAGCAGGTGGTCCATTTGTTGGGATGCGCGCCCGTTGCGGCCGCACCCGCCTGACGCTCGACCTCCGCGACGATCCGCGGCAGGACCTTCTTCATGTACGGGCCCCACAGCAGTTTGACGATCGAGGCGAGCACCGGCCGGGCGCCTGCGCTCTTCGGAAAAAACGTGTACTTCCAGTCGATTCTCGTGCCGGCCTCCACCTCGCTGAACGTCCACTCGGCGCGGGCGTGGTCAACGAGCTGACCGAAGATTTTCTGGAACTCGGTGAGGTTGTAAGCGAAAAACCCGAAGGGTTCGACATTGGTAGTCTGCTCGACGACCCAGCCGCCATCGGACAGCATCAGCTGCCGTGTCTGGCCGGGCGCGTCCCACTTGCCTGTTTGGTTCCGCACTTCGGTGACCGCAGGCAGCAGCCCCGACTTCGGATAATAGCCGACGGGTGTGAGCGGAGTCGCGGTATTCCACGTCTGGGTCCGTGACGCGGAGGCGACCAGCGATGCGTACGCAGTCGATCCTCGGGTGGACATCCGTTTTTCTCCTTCTTCGGGAGGTATTCGGAGCGGGCCCTGTTTTGGTGTCATGGTTTACCGAAAATCTTTCAGTGACTGAAGAACCCGATCAGCACGGGCGCGAGGAGTTCAGGCGCGACATTGTGCTGCTCTCCCTGGATCGTACGCCGCGTCGCATCGGGCACGGCGGATGCGATTGCATCGGCCGCATCGGCTGCCCACGACGGGCTCGCACCACCCGAAAGCACGAGGGTGGGCACCCGGATGCTCGCCAGCCGTTCGATCGGAACAATGCCGTCCCCGGTCAGCGCGAGGTCATATGGCAGGGTGTGCGCAATCGCGACCATCGCCGGCCACCATGGTGTCTGAGTGACAGCCTCCGGAGTTCCATCGTTCGCACCTTTCATGAAGGTCAGCGCCGCCACCGACGGGTCGCCCGCATCCAGTGCGGGCTGCACCCCGGCCATCGCCGGCAGATTGCCCGGAACATACGGCGGCTCGTAGACGGCTACGGCAGCAAGATCCGCTGCTCGCATCGCGGCCTCAAGGAGCAGGATGGCGCCGGATGAATGCCCGTACGCAAACGCCTTGCCACCTGCTGCCGCGATGACGGCGGCGAGATCCTCGACCTCGCGATCGACGGCGTACGGCGGGGTATCTCCACTGTCGCCCCGCCCGCGGCGATCCCAGGTGTAGACCGTGAAGTGGCCCGCGAGCAACGGCACCAGAGCGCCCGGCGATTGGCGGGTATTGAACGCGCCACCGGTAATGACGAGTGGTGGTCCACTGCCGGCAACGTCGTAGGCGATTGTCGTTCCGTCGGCAGATTTCGCGAACTCAGGCATAACGTCATTGAAGCACCGGGCTCGGTCATTGCGGTCAGAGTGAGGTTGTCGCTGTGACCGTTACTCCAGCGGCAGCCACAGGATCGTGAGGCTCAGCCAGTTGCCGAACTTCGTGCCGATCTCGTTCAGCTGGCCGGCATCCACGAATCCCATGCTCTTGTGCAGCGCAATGGATGCCGAATTGCTGGTCTCAATGTCGGCGAGCATGACGTGGTGGCCCGCCGCCTTCGCATGCTCGATGAGGCGCGCAACCAGAGCGCGACCGATCCCGCGAGCGTGGTGCGTGCCGGCGATGTACACGGAGTCCTCGACCGTATGCCGGTAGCCCGGCCTCGGACGCCACTGCGAATAGCTCGCGAACCCGACAACCAAGCCATCCTCTTCGGCGACCAGCACCGGTTGCCCCTGCCGCCTTCGCTCCGCGAACCACGCCTCCCGCTCGGCCCGATCAACGGTCTGCTCCACCCAGATCGCGGTCGAGTGCAGGATCGCATGGTTGTGGATCGCAAGGATGGCGTCCAGATCGGCGTCGACGGCATCCCGAATGATCATGCTCGATTTTATTCGGCGCCGGGGTGCTAGTTGTTATTGACCCAGCAGTCGAGCTCTCGGTCGTCGTACTTCGTCCAGTCGTTCTTCGACGGCGGCTCCACGAATACGGTGTGGCCCGCCGGAGTCTTCAACGTCGCGCACTGCTTGGTGCCGAGCGCCTTCAGCGCGCTCGCGCCGGGATACGACGTGCCATTCGCGCCCGCCATGGTCAGGTCGGCGACGAACGTCCAATCCGCGGGACCGGTGCAATCTGCGTAGGTTGTCGCGGCACCATCCGGTCCGTTGCTCGCCGGGTCGTCCTCACACAGCGCAAACTTCTGTGGGTCATTTTCGAGCGTCGACACGAGCGTCGCGAACGATGTCGTAAGGTTCGCCAGCCTCGGCTTGGCGACGGTGCTTCCGAATTTGATCTCGGTGATGTCGCACCGCACCCAGCGGGAGCCCGCGTTCCACATCGCCACCGATGGGAGGTAGTAGGTCGGGTACAGCAACGCTTCTTTCACAGTGATCCCCGGCAGGATGCGCGTCTGCTCCTTCTTGCACGCCGCGTACGCGTTCTGGTCCACATCGGTTCGGATTGCGCCCTTCACCGTCAGCCAGCTGCCCGAGAATTTCTTAGTGAGCTTCGTCATTGCGTAGGTATAAGACTGGTGTGCCTTGCTGCACGCAAGCGCCGGCGTGCCCTCCCAGTCCTCGGATGCCTGCGCCGCCTGGAAGGTCGTCGTCCAGCACTCGCCGATCTTCGGTTCGGTCGTGAGCCCCGCGAGGTGCTGCGAGAGGTTCGTCAGCTGGGCGCATCCACTCGCGAGAATTGCGACCGTGGCAAGGGCAGCCGCTGCGGCGAGCATCCGCCCTGCTCGAGAATTCGTCACGCTGCCCATCCGCTTGAGTCGTATGCCTGCCGAAGCAGACTACCGACGCATCCGCACAGTCGCCTGAGGAATTGTGACTCAGCTGTCGATCGGCGACTGGCTCACTCGTCACCTGCGTGTAAGTATCAACCAACCGAAAGGAACGGCACATGCGGTATTCACTTCTGGTCATCAGCCGGGAAGCAACGGAAGCCGACATCGGCGAAGAGGCGATCGCCTGGGGACGCGCCGCGTTCGATGCCTACGCCAAGGAGCTGGATTCCGCCGGAGTTCTCATCAGCGCGGACGTCCTGCAGCCCGTCGCGGCCTCGACCACCGTTAGCGTTCGCGACGGATCGCTCCGAGTGCAGGATGGCCCGTTCGCGGACACCAAGGAGCGCCTCAACGGCACCTTTGTCGTCCAGGTTCCGGATCTCGACGCGGCGATCGCGTGGGCGGAAAAGTGCCCAGGCGCGCAATACGGCGCAGTCGAGATTCGCCCGTCGGCAGTGGTCTTTCACGACGGATCCTGGCACCAGGCCGAATAGAGAGTTCCATGTCCGATGCCGTCGGCAGCGCCGAGGCGGTCGCGCGCTCGTCGTACGGTCGCCTTCTGGCGCTGCTGGCTGCGCCGACGGGAGACATCGCGGCCGCCGAGGATTCGCTCGCGGATGCCTTCGAACGGGCGCTTGCCGGCTGGCCGGTTTCCGGCGTGCCCGACAACCCCGAAGGCTGGCTGATGACCGTCGCCCGCAACCGGCTGCGCGATCTCTACAAGTCAGCCGCGTTCAAGACCTCCAGCCCGCTCGAGGACACCCACACTGTGCTTGACCAGCTCGATTTCGAGTCGATTCCCGACAAGCGGCTCGAGCTGCTCTTCGTCTGTGCGCATCCGGCAATCGAGGCAAACATCCGAACGCCGCTCATGCTGCAAACAGTCCTCGGCATCGAGTCCGCGCAGATCGCTGTGGCGTTCGCGGTACCGGAACCCGCGATGGCCCAGCGCCTCGTGCGCGCGAAGCGGCGGATCCGCACGACGCGGATCCCGTTCGTCGTGCCCGCGATTCAGGACATGCCGGCGCGACTGCCGGCGGTGCTTGAGGCGATCTACGGCGCGTACGCGATCGACTGGCACGGCGTCGCCGGAGGGTCGATCCGCGAGTCGATGTCGGCGGAGGCGCTCTACCTGGCTACCACCCTCGCTACGCTTCTGGGCGACGAACCGGAGGCATTTGGACTCGTTGCCCTCATCGCACTGTCCCTGTCGCGGGCGGCAGCGCGGGCCGGCGGCATCCCGCTCGACGAGCAGGACCCGAGCCTGTGGGATGTAGCGCTCATCGAGCAGGGCGAAGCTGCTCTGCGGCGGGCCTACGCGCTGGGCGCGATTGGCCGGTTCCAGCTGGAGGCGGCGATCCAATCTGCACACTGCGCCAGGCGCGACGGGCAGCCGACGGACTTCCTGACGCTCGCGAAGCTTTATCGGTCACTGCTGCGGATCGCTCCGACGCTGGGAGCACAGGTGTCCCTCGCGGCCACCATCGGCGAGACCGACGGATCGGATGCCGGACTCGCCGAACTCGAACAGGCCACCCTGACCTATCCGGGTGCCTCACGCTTTCAGCCACTGTGGGCGACGAGGGCACATCTGCTGGCGCGCGCTGGTCGCGCCGATGAGGCACTAGCGGCCTATGACAAGGCCGTCTCCCTCACGACGGATGCTGGTACCCGAGACCGCCTTCGCGCGAGCGCCAATCTCGTCGGCTAGCACCCGCGCAGACCGATTTGTCTATTGCTCTGGCCGCGGGCTGATCGCGCGAGTATCCTCACGAACAAATCGGAGGTCCGCATGCGCTCCACATCCAGTCCGGTCGACGGGTTTCAGGTCTTCGCGGTGGCGGGCACGAATTCCGTATCGTTCGGCATCGAGGCCAGCGCCGCAGCGCGCGCCGGTTTGCTCGGTTTCGCCGTGCAGCGCGCGACCCTGCCGAACGGCAAGCCCAAGTACCTGCTCGGGTACAAGGTGTTTCCGTCGACGGGCGCCAAGCTGAGCGCGACCGGCAGCGTGTCCACCAAATCGCAGCCGGTGCAGAGCCTGGTCTGGGATGACTCAGGATGTCAGCCCGGCAAGTCATACCTCTACAGCTTCGAGCCCCTGCGCGGCACCCCCGCCGCTCTCGACCGAACCGCCGCGCCGGTGACGATCACGGTCACGACCGAGCCGCTGTACGGCCAGTCGCACGACGTGTTCTTCAATCGCGGCATCGTCGCCAGCCAGGAGTACGCGCTCGAGTTCGGAAACCTGTCACCGGATGCCCAGCCGACGCCCGCCAAGAAGAAGGCCGCATACAAGTGGCTGGCTCGCGACTTGTTGCCGGCGATGATCAAGTTCATCCGGCTGGCCAAGAAGAACGACCAGCTTCGCTGCGCGTTCTATGAGTTCGACTACCCGGAGGTGCTCGCCGAGTTCGCCGCCGCGCTCGCGCACGGAGTCGACCTGAAGCTCGTCATCGACGAGAAGCAGAATGCGGCCAAGGATCCTCTCACCGAGAATCTCACCGCGATCGCGGCGGCGGGGCTACCGGCGACGGCGATCATCCCGCGGACTGCCCGAGTCAACGCGATCGCGCACAACAAGTTCATGGTGCTCATCCCTCACGGCGGCGCACCGACCCAGGTGTGGACGGGATCCACGAACCTCACCCCCGGGGGCATCTTCGGGCAGGCCAACGTCGGGCACTGGGTGCGGGATGCCACAGTCGCTAACACCTACCTCGACTACTGGACGCTGCTGAGCACCAACCCGGGCGGTCTCGCATCCGATTCATCCGCCGTGGTCAGGCAAAAGAATGCGGCACTCTATGCGGCCGTCGGCAGCATGACCCCGACGCCCGCTCTCGGCTCGATCGGCGAGGGAGTCACGCCGTTGTTCAGTCCGCGGTCGGGGCTGGATCCGATGAACCTCTACCGCGATCTCATCGCAAAGGCCAGCCACCTGTCGTGCGCAACGTTTCCGTTCACCATCGCCGCATCTTTCAGTGCAGCGCTTCAACAGAACGGGCCCACCGGGCCACTCGTGTTCCTACTGCTCGACACCGCAGCCGCCTCAAAAATCAGGCTGACGGCGGCGAACAATGTCTACGAGGCGGCTGGCTCCGAGATCGGGACACCGCTCGGTCGCTGGTCGAAGGAGACTGACTCCGGTCACCTTGGACTGAACGAGCACGTCGACTTCATCCACTGCAAGTTCCTGCTGCACGATCCACTCGGGCCCGATCCGGTCGTCGTGACCGGGTCTGCGAACTTCAGCGATGCGTCCACCAACGACAATGACGAGAACATGATCATCGTACGCGGAGACACGAGAGTCGCCGACATCTACTTCACCGAATTCAACCGGCTGTTCAACCACTACTACTTCCGTTACGTCAGCGAACTCACCGCTGGCGAGCCGACACCCAACGGTTCGCTGGCGCTCGAGGAAACCGACGCCTGGCTGGGCGGATACGCGACCGCGACCCAGCTGAGGTCGAAGCGAGTGCAGCAGTTCATCGACATGTGGATCCCGACGACGAACGCTCCTTAACGACATCCGACCGCCTCGGTGTTCCGCGGCGGCCGGGCTTATCGTCGGTGACGATGTGCTGTTGGACTCAGCATGCTCGCGATCCCTGTTACCAAAACGTGATCCTGCTTAGAGTTCGCCGAGAATACTCGTTCGCGGCTCCTAGGATCGAATCATGACAACTCCGCGTTCGGTCGCGATCGTGACCGGCGCATCAAGTGGAATAGGCCGAGCGACGGCCATCCGTCTCGCCGACAGCGGCTGGCTGGTCGTCATTGTCGCTCGTCGCGCATCGCACCTCACCGCGCTCAAGGAGCAGATCAAGACTCGCGGTGGAGCCGCGGTCGCCGTCGTCGCCGACCTCGGCAAGCTAAGGGACATCGAAAACGTCGTCTCCCAGGCACAGGTCGCCGGCGGTCGCATCGACGCGCTGCTGAACATTGCCGGCATCGGCGGGATGAACCAGGTGATGACCCCAGACGACGACGTGCAGCGGATGATCGCGACCAACCTGCTCGCGCCCATCCGCCTGATGCGCGCCGTGATCCCGATCATGCAGGCGCAGGGCGCGGGCACGATCGTCAACGTCGGATCGGTCAAGGGCGAGGTCGCGATCGGTGGCATCTACTCGGCGACCAAGTTTGGGTTGCGAGGGCTCACGGATTCGGTGCGACGAGAAGTCGCCGGCAGCGGCATCCGCGTTTCGCTGGTCGAACCCGGCTACATCGCCACCGAGATGACCGGGCATCGCACATCGCGGATGCCCGGGCCAGACATCGTCGTCGACGCGATCGAATCCTGCCTGACTCGGTCGAGGCGGACGGTCGTCGTGCCCGGACGGTATCGACTGGTGATCTGGGCGAGCATCCTGTTTCCGCGGCTGGTGGACCGCCGGTACAACGGCAGGATCACGTCGCACACGTGAGGTGGCGGGCCCACGGCACCTCGTGCCGTCCCGTGCTCTTTCGTTCACGGCACCTCGTGCCGTCCCGTGCTCTTTCGTTCACGGCACCTCGTGCCGTCCCGTGCTCTTTCGTTCACGGCACTTCGTGCCGTCCTGTGCTTTTTCGTTCACGGCACTTCGTGCCGTCCTGTGCTTTTTCGTTCACGGCACTTCGTGCCGTGAACTGGGGCGAGCGAGTTAGCGGATTTCGCGCGTACGGTGCTCTACAGTAGACGCAGCATTCCTCACCGATGAGAAGATTCAGTGGCAGTCACAGCAGACATCGCACACCGTATCCCGGCCGGGTGGTACCCCGATCGAGATGATCGGTCGCGCCGTCGCTGGTGGAACGGCAAAGAGTGGACCGAGTACTACTCGGCGAATCCCGAACCGACGGACACCGGCTCGCGGTCGCACACTCTTCGCGGTGCAGTGACCTTCAAGGACCGCGTCGCCGCGTTCACGCTCGCCGGCCTCCTGCTCGCGAACCTGATAGTGCTCGCGTTCGTCTCGAAGCTCGTCTAGCGCCGGTCATCCCGCGCCGACCTACTTTCAACTTTCTACCTCTTGCCCACTTTCGTAACTCATGCAATTCGTCGCTCGAGCGAATTTGGGTGTTGAGTTTCCGCGGGAGTGCCGGATTCGCGCGCGACCGCGCATGAGTTACGAGCGATTGCATGAGTTACGGAAGGGAAGGATCTCGGCGGAGACGCTTTCGACGCAGATCCACGAGCCCGAGGACGAGCGCCGTCCCCGAGAAGAACAGCGACCCGATGAGTCCGACATCGAAGGCGTTGGCGAAGGCTGACGGATCCGCGGCCGGATGTCCGATCGCGCCCGATGCGGCGAAATTCGCGACAGTTAGGAAGAACAGCGTGCCAAGGACCGTCTGCCCGGTCGTCGAACCGACGCGCTGGGCCGTCTGAAGCACGCCACCGGATGCTCCGCCCATCCGCGGGTCGACATCCGTCAGCGTCAGCGTTTGGTTGGGCGTGACGATCGAACCACCGCCGAGTCCCAGAATCAGAACGGGCAGTGCGAAACGAAGGATGACCGCAGCCGGACTCGTGACCCCGTCCAGCGAGTGCGCGGTGATCGCGATGAGCAGGGTCGCGATGAAGAAGACGCTCACTCCCCCGAGCACGAGCGGTCGGCCGATTCGCGTGACCAGTCGTCCGGCGACCTGCGATCCGATCACGAAACCGACCGCGAACGGCGTAATCGTGAGACCCGATTCGAGGGCGGAGAATCCGAGCCCCTGCTGCACGAACAGCGACAGCAACAACGGGATACCGGTGTTGCTGCAGAAGAACACGAGCGCGAATGCGACACCGGTCGTGAAGGTCGGAACGCGAAACAGTCGAAGGTCGAGCAGTGGCGAGCCGCCGCTGGTGCTGAGCCGCAGCTCCCGGCGGATGAACGCGGTCAGCAACACCGCCGCGGGCAGGAACAGCAGGAACAGCCATCCGTTATGGAACTCGTTGATCTCCACGATCGGGAACAGGATGCACAGCAGGCTTGAGCCGAGCAGGACTGCGCCCGGCAGATCCAGCCGGATCGACGATGGATCGGCGACCGGTCCAGGCTCGCGCACCCAGAGAATCGCGAAGATGATTGCGGCAATACCGATCGGCACGTTGATGAAGAACACGAAACGCCAACCGAGTTCGGGTCCGCCCAGTCCGATGATGAGGCCGCCGATGACCGGGCCGAGCGCGGTGCCGACTCCGACGGTCGCGCCGAGCATCCCGAACGCGCGACCACGCTCCGACTTTGCGAACGCGTTCTGCACGTAGCCGACCACCTGCGGACCGAGCAGGCCACCGAAGAGACCCTGGATGACGCGGCCGAAGATCATCACGAGCGGCACCGGCGACAGACTAACCGCCGCGCTCGCGACGATAAACCCGGTGACGCCGATGAAGAACATCCGTCGACGTCCGCGGGTGTCGCCGAGGCGACCGGCGATGACCGGCATGAGCGCAAACGCCAGAACGTACCCGCTCACGATCCACTGCAGTTCGGCCGGGCCGGCGTGAGTCGCACGACCGATCGACGGCAGGGCGACGTTCGTCACGCTGACATCGAGGAGCGCGCAGAACTGTCCCATCAGCAGGATGAACAGCGCCCGCCACCGTCGCGGATCGAGGGTGGGATCCGCGACCGGTGACATTGCTCAAGCTAAGCACGCGCATCGAGACCACACGCGCGGCGTAACAGCGCGACACTTTCCGAAGAATTCGTAATACGCGGTAGCACGGTGAAACCCAATTCGACGCGGGTTTGGCACTCGTCCAGTCTGGAAGTCGCAACCCGCCGATCCGAAAGGTTCCCTGTGACCGCGACCACCGAGGCGATCGTCCCAGGCACTGACCTGCCGGGCCTTGCTCCCGAGGCGTTCAAGCACGCGTTCCGCAACCATGCTGCAGGAGTTGCCGTCATCACCGCGGATGCCGGCGACGGACCCGTGGGACTGACGGCGACATCCGTTTTCTCGGTGAGCGCGGACCCGGCGCTACTGGTGTTCTCGGTCTCGGAGCACTCCTCGAGTTCCCCGACACTCCACGAGGCCGAAAACGTCGTCGTGCATCTGCTCGGAGCCGGTCAACTCCACATCGCACAGCTGTGCGCGACGAGCGGCGTCGATCGCTTCGCCGACGAGACACTCTGGGATCGACTGCCCGGCGGGGAGCCGTATTTCCCCTCGGCCCAGGCGTGGATCCGCGGTCGAGTAGTCAACCGGATGCCGGCCGGCGGCTCCACGGTCTTCGCTGTGCACGCCCTCGAAGCGAGCGAACCACGCGACGAGCTCGCGGCCCCGCTCGTGTATCACAACCGTCGCTGGCACTCCCTCGGCGATCATTCGACCCTCGTCGACTGACCCGTCCGAGGGACCCAACTGTCGAGCCCCCACTACCGGGGGCACACAAAATGGGGGCACACGAAATGGGGCAAGCCGCGAAGGCGACACCGCCGATAGCGTAAACGAAGGAATTCCTCTCCAATTCTGGGTATTACGCGGGGGCACAACAATGACGCTCGAGGTTCAATCGACCGTTCCGGCTGGTTGGTACGCCGACCCGGGTCAGAGCGGCGGCAAACGCTGGTGGGACGGCCACCAATGGACCGATAATCTGCAGCGTCCTGCCCCGGTCGCAACGGTCCCCACGACGACGGGTCCGAACCCGTATGGTCTCAATTCGGGCGTCCGCGGGCCTTTCGTTCCGCTCAACACCGGTTCCATCCCGGTCTCCTCGGCAAGCACCGCGCCGAAGAGCAACCTGACCGCGTGGGTAGCCCTCGTTCTCGGAGCCGCCGCTGTCGCGCTCAGTTTCGAAACCGCACTCCCCGGCATGCCGTCTTTCTACGTCGTGCCCGTTGGCATCCTTGCGATCCTCGGCGGCGTCCGCGCCCTGCTACTGCGTCGCGAGGAGCGCGCGACCAACGCGCTGGCGCCGGTCGTCGGCATCCTGCTCGCTGCTGCTGCGACCGTGGTCGTGCTGCTGGGCGTCAACCTGGTGGGCATTGTCAACACCGTTTCCGGCGGCATGGTGAACACTTCCGCCAACGCCCCGGCCGCTCCGGCGACGTTTACAGCAACGCCGTGGACTTCCGCGGAGCCCATCGTCTTCCCGGCTAACTCGCAACTAACGCAAGCCGGAACCGTCGTGCAGACGGTGGCGACCGCCCTCAACCGCGGCTACGCATCCGGCGCTTCGTCGCTCAGCGCCGGCCAGGCGTGGCCGACCGCGCTCGTGATCCGCGGCACCGTCGTTGAGAAGTCGAACGGCGCGCGCCTGGCCACGCTGCCGAGCGGTTTCACGCTCAAGTACCTGCCGTCGACGGATGGCAAGAGCTACCGCCTGGTTGCAACCGGTACGGATCCGAACGAGCTGGCGACGTACAACTCGGCGACCAACGCGTTCTCCTGGAGTTGCCTGCCGTCGGATGCGACCTGCGTCCCGACCAAGAGCTAGGTTCGGCCGACCGATTCCCGGCGCGGGTCTGGAACGGATGCCGCTGGGCGGCTAGCCTCGTGCACATGTGTCGAAACATCCATACCCTGCACAATTTCGAGCCAGCCGCGAACGACGAGGAAGTGCACGCCGCGGCCCTTCAGTACGTGCGCAAGATCAGCGGCACGACGAAGCCATCCAAAGCCAACACGGAAGCGTTCGAGCACGCCGTCGCCGAAATCGCGCACATCACACACCACCTGCTCGAGGATCTCGTCGCAACAACTCCGCCGAAGGATCGCGCCGTCGAAGCCGCCAAGGCGCACGAGCGCGCGGTCAGGCGTTTCTCCGCCGCTTAGGCGCGCGGCCCAGGGACCACCCCGCGAGTAACGCCTTCTGGGGGCGGACATTGCGGCGCGAAAGTGTTACTTTCGCGAGTGGGGGTTCACCATGACGATGGAACTGGGGTCTGAGTTCTCACTCGGGTACGACTTTCGGTGGGACGAGCCGATCAGCGAGGCCGTGCAGGTCAGCATTTCGGCATACGGATGCGACGAGGATCGTCTGACTCTCGCGCATCATTTTTCGGTCAGTCATCTGTCACTGGAGACGATGGCGCTGACGCCGTCCGCCGAGATTCGCCTCGCGGTCGCCACTCATCCGGGCACACCGCCCGCGACTCTCGTCATGCTGATGCACGACCACGACCGTTTCGTCCGTGCTGCCGCCAAACGAGCCGTCGCGAACCTTCCCGCTCGTATTCGCACCGCCGCCATCGCTGCTGTCGAGTCGCCGATGCAGCGCTTGCGGTCGCGCCTCACCGCGTAGCTCGGACATCCGCGCGTCGAGGCCGAACGGATCCCTGCTGCGCGTCGACTCGCGAGATGCTCAGATAAATAACGAATCCAATAATCACAAGCGTCAGGACGAGGGCGACGAGGCCACTTCCGACACCGAGTCCGCCCACAGACACCGGTTTGCCAAACCAATCCGCCAGGGAAGCGCCAATCGGCCGCGTGACGACGTAGGCGAACCAGAATGCCAGCACAGCGTGGGACTTCCGCACCGCGAATCCGATCGCTGGGATCAGGATGACCGCGACGAACACGAGTGCTGAGCCGAAATAGCCCAGCCCAAAGACGACGGCCGTGAGATCACCTGCCGCCGTGCCTAAAGCGAATGTTGCGACAACTGCCAGCCAGTAGAAGACCTCGCGACGCGAGCTGTCGATCGTATGGATAGACAACGTTCCTTCGACCGCGCGCCACGTAATGAACACAGCCGCAAGAATGACGGCAAACAGGATTGTCGAGACGACGTATGGGATCCCGAAACCCACGTGCAGTACGTCGGCGACCATCGTGCCGAAAACGCCAACCATCACCACAGCCAGCCAGTAGGCCCACGCGACATAACGCCTTCTCGACAACTGAAGGGCCATCGCGATCCCGAAGGCGACAAAACCAATGAGGACGGCAATGACCGGCGGGATGGTGTTGACCAAATAGTCGCTGGTGGCTTCCCCCATCGCTGTTGAGAGCGCCTTCACGATCCAGAAGAAGACCGTAATGCGGGGTACGCGCACGTCGCCGTGTGCGACGAATCTGCTGGCGCTCATGCAACTCCTCATTACTGATGCTCTCCGGCACGCTATCTCCCCGGAGTTGGCTCGACCTGTAAATCGATGAGCTCAAGAATTTGAATCCATAGAGGAATTGGGCGACGCGATGAATACAGTGCGGTCCTCGGCATCGACGAGCCAGATTCGTGGTGATTCTCAGCCTCATCGAAATCTCGTCGGTCGAGTAGCGTCAAGCCATGCCCATCTCCCCCGACGAATACCGAACTGCTCTTGATCACGCCCACTCGGTCGCACAGGACTGGCTCGATTCCATCCCCGATCGGCGGGTGGCGCCCGCCAAGACCGCCGACGAGATGCGCCGGGTCTTCAGTGGTCCGACGCCCGAGCATCCGTCCGACCCGACGGATGTTGTTGATGAGCTTGCCAGCCTCGCGGAGCCAGGCCTCATGGCCATGCCGTCCGGTCGGTTCTTCGGCTGGGTCATTGGCGGAACGCTGCCCGCGGCCCTCGCATCCGACTGGCTGGTCAGCACGTGGGACCAGAACGCCGGCATGAACTACGGCTCGCCCGCGATCGCAGCGATCGAAGCTAACGCGGGAGCGTGGCTGCTCGACATCCTCGGGTTGCCGGCGGGGTCGGATGTCGGCTTCGCGACCGGTGGCACCACGGCAAACTTCGTGGGCATCACCGCTGGTCGCGGCTGGGTGCTCGAGCAGGCCGGCTGGGACGTCAACGCTCGTGGCATGAACGGCGCTCCCGCGATCACGGTGCTCGCGGGTGCCGAGGTTCACACCTCGGTCGATCTCGCCCTGCGGTATGCCGGTCTCGGACTGCCGACGCTCGTCGATGCCGATGACCAGGGACGCATCATCCCGTCGGCGCTGGCTGCAGCTCTCGACAAAGTCACAGGACCGGTCATCGTCTGCCTGCAGGCGGGCAACCTGCACTCCGGCGCGATGGATCCGATGCGGGGGTGCATCGAACTCGCCCACGCGAAGGGCGCCTGGGTGCACGTGGATGGCGCGTTCGGGCTGTGGGCGGCTGCATCGCCGACGCTGCGCGCGCAGCTGGACGGTCTCGACCTCGCCGATTCGTGGGCGACCGATGCGCACAAGACGCTCAACGTTCCGTACGACTGTGGCGTCGCGATCATCTCGAAGCCGCTTGCCGCTCCGAAGGCGTTCGGGATTCACGCGAGGTACCTCATCCGCGATGAGGGTGGGCATCTGGACCCGTTCGAGGTGGTCCCGGAGATGTCGCGTCGTGCTCGCGGTGTTCCGGTTTGGGCGGCGCTGCGGGAGCTCGGTCGGTCGGGTGTGGTTTCGCTCGTCGACGGACTGGTCGCGAACGCGCAGGCTCTGGCCGCCGGCATCGGCGCCCTTCCCGGCGTCGAGGTGCTCAACGACGTCGTGTTCACTCAGGTGTCGCTCGCGTTCGGCAGCGACGAGCGCACTCGTGCCGTAACTGCTGCCCTCATCGCCGACGGCGCCGTCTGGATGTCCGGCTCGCGCTGGCACAACCGCGACATCCTGCGCATTTCGGTGAGCAACTACTCGACGGATGCTGCGGATGTTGCCTTCTCGATCGATGCGGTCAAGCGCGCGATGGCGGCGGTCGGCTGACTCGATAGGTTGCGCTGCGCCTCCAGGTAGGCGGCGATCGCTTCACGGATGAGCGCGGATACGGTCGTGGACCGTGCCCGGGCGAGTTTGCGAAGAGACTCGCGTTGCGCGTCAGTCAGGTAGAACTGTGTGCGTTTCATGACTCTGTGTCTACCTTGCTTCGCGTGGACGCGGCAGAAGTCATCCACAGCCTGCGCACTCCGGCGAACTCCGCAACCCCTTGAACGGATCCGCTTGTGCGCGTTGTCTGGAAGGACATCCGAAGAGATAGGAGCGCGAGATGTCGAACAACCCCATCCTGCCGATCGTTCCGGGCGCTGCCGTGGCCGCTGCTGGCATGGACAACGACGAAGACGAGCTTCAGGCCAACAACCCCGACCTGGACGAGGGCGAATCCGCCGACAGCCAGGACACGGTCGAGAAAGATCTCAAGGAAGGCAAGTCGGTCAACGAGGAGCTTGACAAGTAGCGCACTGCCGTAGGCGCCACTGCACTACGCCCCACCTCGCGCAACCCCTTGAACCTGTTCGCGCGCAGGCGTTTTCTGGAGGTACTCAGACAGAGAAAGAAGGAATCACGATGAGTGAATCTGATCGACACGGCGAGACCATGGGTTCGAACGACCGCGGCGCCGGCGACACGATGAGCGACAGCACCCAAGCGCCGAGCAGCGACAACATGAGCGACGGCACGGCCTCCGCCGACACGGACACGATGAGCGATGAGGACGACGAGCACCGCGACACCCACGCGTAGTTGAGTTCACTGGTTTCGCCCGTATCCTGCACGCAGCGGTTGCAGGATGCGGGCGTCGCTTTTGTCTGCGGTTTGGCCGCGGGCGATCAAGCCCGGCGAGCGCGCGGTCTCCCGATCAGGAGCAGCATCACGCCGAGTACGACGAGACCCAGTGGGACGGCGATTCCGGCGGGCTGGACATCCAGTCCGGTCGTGGGCAGCGTCGGGTCGGCAGCGCCGAGGTAGGTGATGCTCAGCGATCCGTTTGCGCGCGCACTAGCCGACTTGATCGTTGACGAGAGCAGCGTGGGATCGCCAACATCCGGAAAACTCGAGCCGCCGCCACCACCGCCGCCGAAAAAGTACTGGCCGCCGCCGCCACCGCCGTAATAACCGCCACCGCCGCCCGCACCGTCGCCACCGACACCCTCGCCGCCCTGATACGGGCCGCCGTCGCCTCCGACGAGGCCGCCATCTCCGGCAGTTCCGCCGGCGCCTCCAGCCGTTTGAGTTCCGGCGCCACCGCCGCCACCACCAGTGGGGTAGGTGCCTCCGGGGCTTCCGGCATCTCCGCCGTTCGCGTCCCCGCCACCGCCGCCCGCGCCAGCGACGACGAGCGGAGTCGTGTCGGGTAGCTGAACGCCGCTCCATCCGCCCCCGACTGACTCGTCGCCAAGGAGTGATCCGCCTCCGCCGGGCAGTCCGGCCGCGCCGGGCTCATTGACCGACCCAACCGCAATCGTCAGGACGCTGCCGGGCACGACGGTGACTTTCACGTGGACGATCGCTCCCAGCCCGCCGAGGGTGGCCATCCCGCCATCCGCAATAGAGGGACTCGGAGCACCGTTTGCGCCGAGCGCGGAGATCGTGAGCGACGTCACACCCGATGGCACCTTCCAGGTCGTGAAGCCGGCCGTGACGTCGGATGTCGTGAATTTAACCGTCTTGTTGACGAGCGTCGTCGCTGTCGCCGGGGACGCAGTCGCAAGGGCGAATGAGAGTGCCAGGCCGATGGATGCGATGGCCGCTGCCGCCCGCGTCAACTGTGTGACCTGACGACTTGAAACTGCCCGCATTCGTGCACATCCTTCTCTTGCATTCGCCCGTTGGGCACAGCCTACTCATGGGTAGACAGATTGGGATACCAACCGAGCACGGAAGGCGGATGTCGGGCTAGCTCGCGAGTGGAAGCACCCTTGGTCGAGGATGGCTGCGTGCCACCCAGAGATCGTAGGAGGTCTGCATGCCGAGCCACAGCTCGGCGCTGGTCCCAATGAGCTCGCCCAGGCCGACGTCGCCAAGGTACTCGTCGAGCACAGCGCCAGGGTGGGTCGTTCGAACATTGCTGCCGAGTTCGCCCTTACCCCTGCCGTTCTCGCGGGCCAAGCTGATCCGGCCGCGAGACGGCAGTTGACTGGCTCGACAGGAGCACTCGCACACTGGTGATACGCGCGGCCTAGTCACTTGCGTCGAACGATCAGGGGCACAGGCCCGCCCGTACGCCCCAATTACGGTATCGCGCAATACGATGCAAGCATGGTTGAGACTCCCGACTCAGAATTGCGTACGCAGGCTTCCCACTACGCGGAGAAATACGGCAAGCGTGCCGATCAACTAGAGGCTGGGCTTGAATTCTATTCACTGCACCTGCTGGCGCAGGATCCCGTGTTTGCAGATGAACTTCTAGGCGGCGACCCGACCGAATCCGCCGATCTCGGCGAGTTCCATTGCGGGGGCAGCAACGATCTCGGTATAGACGGAATATTGTTCAATCCGAGCTCCAGCGAAGTTGCGATTATTCAGGCAACATGGCGAAGCAAGATGACCGACGACCTTATCGCGAAAGCATCGACATTCTTCAACGGACTACTGCAGTGGTCGGACCACGCAGTCGTTCAGACTGCGAACGACGAGACGCGGGCGCTGCTAAATGAGATTGACCTCACGGTCGGGCACCAGCGCACGACACTTTACTTCGTCTCCAACTTGGCGACAGGAGAGAATTCCAAGCTCCGGGCCGCAGCCGATGACGCAAAGTCGAAGTATGAGGCGCTGGGTTGGGACGTCGATATCGTGATCATGGGAGTCGCGGAACTCGCAAACAAGCATGCAGAGTATGAGAATTCGCGCGACGGAGGGCTCGCAGAGGACATCACTTTCGATATTCCACGTGATCGTCACTTCGTAGTTCAGGAGCCACACCGCGTCTTGGTTACCGCCATAAAAGGTAACGCGATCAGCGAGATTTACAATCGAGCCGGCGTGAGGAACAAGCTCTTCAATCAGAACATCAGACTCGCGCTCACAGGCCGGCTTAACTCAGAGATCGGCAACACCGCTAAGGATCCAGGACAAGCCGAGAACTTCTTTTACTTTAACAATGGGATAACTGCCACGTGCTCGAGCTTCACTCTCACTCGTGGCAACGAGGTGCGAGCTATGAATCTCCAGGTCGTTAACGGCGCACAGACCGTAAACCAGCTTGCTCGCGTGCTCAAGAAGACCGACCAGAATTCAAAAGTTTATGTCATGTTTCGGCTTATCGAAACAGGCGAGAACTACACGAAGAAGACCGACCTCGCGGATCGCATAACCAAGTTCCAGAACACTCAAAATCCAGTAAAAGCCTCTGACTTTTACTCCAATGACCCGATACAAGAGTGGCTCAGTCGCGAACTGTCCGCGAAGGTGAGTGGGCGCGGGGCAACTGCTCAGTTTTACTATCAGCACAAGCGTGGATATCGCCCAGCGGTGAGGAGCGGCGGGCCGATTACGATCGAGCAACTTGCTCAAATGCGCCACTCTCTGCTCTACGGCCCGGCCACAAGTTACGATTCGCCGAGATCTTTCTGGGACGCCGAGCGTGTCGTGTACTGGCAAGCCTTCGGCAACGAAGGCAAGCTGGCCACCTTCTGGCCCGAGGAGGATCTCTGGAAGATGGCTTGGGCGATCACCGTCACTGAGGACCTTAAGGCGACCGCAAAAGTGATGAGGGAGAAAGCCCGCAAGTCCGGTGTGAGCGGAAATCTTGAGTCGACGTATTTGCAGTACCTCGCGCGTTACGTAATGGCACTCGTTGGGCAGGGCGTGGAGGCACTGATCGCCGAGAGCAAGGTTGAGTCCTTCAAAGAGCTGATGTCGTCGCGCAAGACCTTCGAACGCTACATGAAGCCGCTTACGAAGTTTGTGCGACAGAGCGTTCTGACTGAGGTGAGGACCCGGCAAGAGTCCGAGGAGGCCAACCCAAAGTTCTATCTGAGTCGCGACGAGGTCAAATTCAAGTCGCTATCGGCGACCTTGCTCGAGTCAATGTCGAGTGACCTAATCGAATTCTGAACCGAGAGAATTGGCCGACATTTGGACTGATTCGTGAGGGCCCGCAGCGTATACGCGGGTGCGATCGCGATGTTCCGCCGGTGTGCTCGCGATGGGCGGGAAACCCACGAGTGAGACAGACATCGCGTTGAACCTTGCACCGCCCGGAGCGCTTCCGAAAACCGAAACATGGGGGACTACCCCTATTCCGGCCTTCCGAAATCAACTTAGCTCGTCGTGCAGCATCCGACTCAGCGCCCGCTCGCCGATGACGCTCCAATAGGAAGCGTGCGCCCAACCGCATACAACGGAATGACGCGCAACTGACGAAGTGCGATGATGGGCGCGAGCCAGGTCGTGTAGGCGGCGTACACCAACCCCTCAACACCTTCTGTTTCGATCGACAAGAGGACGACCGGGCTGCGCTGGCGGCGCGCCGCTCCCAACGCCACCAAGGGATCTTCGCTCAGGTGAACCCAGTTCCTCTTGCCCCGACGGAGCCCTGCTTGGGCTTCCACAATTGATGCCAGATTGTCCAGTGGTGTCGCATGGAACAACAGCGCGGGTGGCTTCTTCGCCTCATAGTCAATACTGACCTTGGTGGAGTGGCCGTACCGAGCGCGGATCTCCAAACCATCTCGCTCAAACCTTGGCTCACCCATAGCTCCTGAGATCAGCGATACTTGCTCAACTGTCACACGGTGGCCTTCCCTCCGGAGCGCACTGGTCAGTTCCTCGACATGCATCCAGCCCTCGCGATTTACGGCAGCAAACTCATCGTGGCGAAGGTGGTAAGCCATTGCCCTGCTGATTCGTCGACGACTCGCTTCGCTGAGTTGGCTGGACGGCTGTAATGTCGCTGTGCCGATTCGCTCTGACCAGAACTCAGCGAGTTTTGAAGCCAACATGCCTATCGCTCGCCCGTTGTAACGCTCGGCAATCTGAGCCAAGAGAGCTGAACCGTGCTGCATCGAAATCGGGTCACGAAGGGGTTGGCTTAGCAGGCGAATGGCGCGAGCTACGAGTCCGCCGGCGTAGTACTCCTCGAAGGTGTCAATCGATGGGAGCGCGGAGTGACCGAACTGGCGCAGCGCATCGTGGTAAGCCAGCATGATGGCGATTCGGCTGTCCCAGTCGTCCGGCGCGAGGGCGCAGTCGTCGTCTGTCAACTGAGCCAATTCGTAGCCAAGCGGTCGCCACCCCACGCAGTCAAAATCGACCCCTAGGATCCGGTCGTCGGCAACCAACCAATTGAGTGCATGGGCGTCGCGCCTTGGCAAGACCGGCGCTTGCCCCACCACGTCCCACCAATCTTGAAATGGGCCCATGCGCGCGGCTTCGGGGACGATAGCTCGGAGCCATCGGCCGACCTCGACCTCCCACAACGTCTTACGTACCCCGACTGCCATGCGCGGATCACTCTGCGAATGAATGAACGCGAGAAAAACCGCCACCTCGCGAAATACCGACGCGCGAGACTCGGGGTCAACAATCTTGAGGTGTTCGTGCAGCGTTTGACCGGTAGAAAAACGTCGCACCGAAACAAGCATTTGCTCCCCGTCCGGCTCCTGCGGGTCGCGGATACTCGCAATGTGCTCAATTACACCGAACCGGCCGTGCAGGCCTGCGGCGCGGATGTCGAGGGACAATCGTTTCGTCCTGAGCGCATCGCGTTCTGCGGTGGCGATCGCCATGCGTTTAAAGACAAACGTCTGACCCGTAATGCCACGATCGTCCTCGACAACCTCGACGGATCCACGGCCGCCAAGGGGCAAATGCGCCGTATCCTGGCTGGCAAAGGCTCGAGCTGCGGCCAACCCAAAGAGTACTTCGGTCTCCCCATTGCGAATCGCGAGCGCGACGGTGGAATCGCCAGGCAACAGCGGTGCGATGTGCGGCCCATTGCGATCGATTTCGATGGAAAGAACCGTGAGTGATGCAGCGTCGGTCCCGTTGGTTGAGTGCGCCTGGCTCAGCGCTTTCAGTGCAACGCCGCGAATTGCAGAGTCCCCCGTAATTCGCGCGAGTTCGAGCTGATCTATCGCTTGGTCCAAGATCGCTCGATCGTATGAAAGTGCGTTCTGGTGTTGCGTGGCACCTCTCATTTCAATTGCGCGTCGCAGTAACCTCGCGGCCTCGGTCGCGTCAATAGATTCCCGGGCGAGGTAGGAACAGAGCTCCGCTGAAATCTCTCGATGCAAGTACTCACCCGCGAGGACGCCCGCATCTAGCGACTCAACCAGTGATCGTGCCGCAGTGCTGAAAACAGGTGGCATGCCAGACCATCTGGACCGCAATCCGTAGGGAAAACCCACGCCACGACTATTCACATTAAGCGCATCGGCCTCCGAGGACCCCAAGAATCGGTGGTACGCGACGAGCATTTTCCTGCGCACATCTTCGTGCCGAGTGGCGAGATCACTCGGGGTCGAGTCGAACTCCGCCTCAGCGAGGCGCAAGAACCGCGCTCTGGCGCCCGAGGTTGCCTCGCCAGCAAGTTTAATCCAGACCTCTGCTGCGTTAAGTCTCCACGCGGTGGTCAGGCCCGTTTGAGCCGAGTTTGCCCTCTCAACTTCCTGGATGAACCTTGCAGCGTCCTCGAGATATTCGTGGCCTCCGTCGAGGTCATAGTGTTGGACGTTCGCCTCGAGGTAGTACGAGCCCGCGCCCTCAAAGCCACGCTGAAACGCGCTCAACAATTCTGCGGTCGCCCGGTGCAAATTCTCGAAAGTCGGAGGGCTGAATCTGGCTGAGAGCACGGTCGCAACCCCAAGGCGCGAGCGCCAACCCGAAGCGTCCATGCCGGAATGGTCGGCCATTTCGACGAGCGCGCGAAGATAGTTGCGAGCAAGATCCAAGGTGCTAACAAAAACGACTGGGCGCGACCAACCGTGATTCATCGCGCGGTAGTAGGCAGCGTTGGCCAGCCGTTCCCTTGCTTTTCGAATAGTGCTCTCGGCGCGCAGACCTTGAGCGCGCAGGTAAGGCCCGATTTCCGCGATGCGCTGACTGAGATGCGTCTCTTCGATGAGGCACTCAAACAGCGAAGGATACCGTTGAGTCTGCGTCAGCGCGCTGCATCTCGAAACCAATCGCGGGCCCGCAACCGACGTATCGAGCCAATCGGCGACCTCGTCAGCGTCGCTCGATCCGACCCATTCCGCAATTTCTTCGCTTACGTCCATCCCCAAGCGATGCGTGACGGGGAGCAATTCGGGAAAGTTTGAGTCGAACGCCTCCTGAAGACGACTGTCGGTCCGGCGTTCAACAATCGCTGCGCGACGACTCGCAATGTCAGCCGGACTTGGTGAAGTCACTTGCAGCCTCCTCACCGGAATTTTATGGGAACTACGTTAAGTCCGCTGCAATCTAGGCTGGCGCAATCTTGGTCGAATGTTCGGAGATGTGAGACGAATGTGAAGCGAACCTGTTCAAAATGCCTGCGCCGCCCTATAGCGACGCCCAACATCGGTCCCGCACCCCCAACGCCGCGCTAGGGATAAGAGACGCCGACGCTGCGGGAGGCTGGCTGGAATCGCGACGCCATGCGCCACACTTAACCGTCCGCGATCGTTGGCGCGTGTCGGACGCAAACCACTCCATCGCACGAGTCCAGCGGCGCATAGCGAATATTGTGATACACAGCAACGTTGATCGGGGCAGGTTCAGCCCCTGCCTGCAAGTACCCGAAATTCGCGATTTCGGTATCGTGCAACGACGATGCCTACTGCCCGGCACGCTCGAGCACGAGCTCGCGGACGCGAGCGGCGTCCGCGGTGCCCTTCATTGACTTCATGACGGCACCGATGACGGCGCCAGCGGCCTGGACTTTGCCCTCTCGGATCTTTTCGAGAACATCCGGCTGGGCGGCTAGAGCCTCGTCGATTGCGGCGAGGAGGGCTGTGTCATCCGAGACGACCTTGAGGCCGCGTGAGGCGACGACCTCGGTGGGCGTACCCTCGCCCGCGATGACGCCGTCGAGCACCTGGCGAGCTAGACGGTCCGTCAGTTCGCCTGTTTCGACAAGCGCAACGAGCGAAGCAACGTCGGCCGGGCTAACGAGCGAGGAAGCATCGGCGCCGCGCTCGTTGGCGATGCGAGCGATCTCGCCGGTCCACCATTTGCGAGCCTGAGACGGGGCAGCACCGGCAGCGACGGTCTGCTCGATCTCGACGAGGAGATCGGAGTTGACGACATCCTGGAACTCGAGGTCGGTGAAACTCCACGCCTCCTGAAGGCGGCGACGACGAACGGCCGGCTTCTCGGGAAGAGCGGCACGCAGCTCCTCGATGAGGGCAGCCGACGGTTCGACGGGCAGCAGATCCGGCTCGGGGAAGTAGCGGTAGTCGTCCGCATCCGACTTCGGACGACCGGCGGACGTCGTGCCGGTGTCCTCGTGCCAGTGGCGCGTCTCCTGGGTGACGTGGCCGCCCCCAGCGAGGATCGCGGCCTGGCGCTGGATCTCGTAGCGGATGGCTCGCTCGACCGAGCGCAAGCTGTTCACGTTCTTGGTCTCGGTGCGAAGACCCAAAGGCAGTGGCGCCCCCGCAGCCACAGCCTCGGCGACCGACGCCCGCGAGCGCAGCGACACGTTCGCGTCGCAGCGGAGGTTGCCGCGCTCCATCCGGGCATCCGAAATTCCGAGGGAAACGACGATGTCGCGGATCGTCGAGACATACGCCTTGCCGAGCTCGGGGGCATCCTTCTCGGCGCCGACGATCATCTTGGTGACAATCTCGACCAGCGGAACGCCAGCACGGTTGTAGTCCACCAGCGAGTACTCGGCGCCCTGGATGCGCCCGGTCGCGCCGCCGACGTGGGTGAGCTTGCCGGCATCCTCTTCCATGTGGGCGCGCTCGATCGGCACCTCGAAGACCTTGCCATCCGCGAGCGTCACCTCGACGGAACCCTCGTAAGCGATCGGCTCGTCGAACTGGCTGATCTGGTAGTTTTTGGCGAGGTCCGGGTAGAAGTAGTTCTTGCGGGCGAAGCGCGAGGTCTCGGCGATCGAGCATCCGAGGGCGAGGCCAAGGCTGATCGAATAGCGGATGGCCGTCTCGTTGACCACCGGCAGGCTGCCCGGCAATCCGAGGTCGACCGGGGTGATGTTGGTGTTGGGCTCGCCGCCGAAGAAATTGGGGGCGTCGCTGAACATCTTGGACTTGGTGTTGAGCTCTACGTGGACTTCGAAGCCGAGGACGGGCTCGTAGAGTTCGAGGGCCTTGTCGTAGTCCATGAGTTCTGCGGTGGGCACGGGGGTAATTCTACGGGGACGAGATTGGGCGGGTCGGTCTCGATACGCGTCCGCCTCCGGCGGGCGCTACTCGACCAGCGAGCGGAGCGCTACTCGACCAGCGGGACAAACATGAGCAACGATTCACTAAGCGGATTTGCAGCATGCGCCACTTATGCTGAGGAACGAAGTCGCGGCCATGCGATAGGACTTCTCGTCCACAGAGAAAGTACGTTCGTGAAAATCACACTTCCTATCCTCGCGTCCGCTGTCGTCCTGACACTGGCACTCGCCGGATGCTCGTCCGGCGGCCTGCCCGCAGGCAGCAGCACCAGTGCCGGCAACAACGGTTCGGGCACAAGCCAGAACAACGGGCCCACCGGCAGCTACAGCGCCAGCGACCTCGTGGCGATTCTCAAGAAGACCGAGGCCGCGCGCGGGCTAACAGGAAAAATCAACGACAACGCCCAGCTGAAGGCGCTCGCGACCAATGGGGGCACCAAGAGCTTCACTTCGGAATTCGCGGCGGCTGGTGAAAGCTTCCAACCCAAGGCGTGCGGAGACCTTCTCGACTCGCTGATCGCGGCCAGCGAAAAGGAACTCAAGAGTAACGATTGGAGGGGCGCATCCGTCGTCACCACCAACGACATCATCTCGATCGCTGCAGCGTCGAGCGCCTCCACCACTGACTCGTTGCTCACTGACACGAAAAACATCATGAGCCAGCTCACCTCGAAGTGCGCAACGATGACGATCAAGGCCGCGTCGATCAGCCTCGGATTCACGATCACGCCGGTGACGGCCACGACCAACGCCGACCAGACTTATGCCTACGAAGAGGACATCACGTCGTCGGGCACCGTCACCAAGACGCTCACCATCGAGGCTGTCTACGGCAACCTCTACATCGGCGACGTTTCGATCACCAACCCGAAGCTCAGCGACATCGAGGCGAACGTCAACGCGGTAATCGCCGCATCGAAGAGCTGACGGATGCGGGTGCCGTGACTCTCGCGGCACCCGCAGATCCGCCACCCGCGCATCCGGAAACATTGAGTAGCAACTGCTCATTAACATCGGGTCGGCACGAGCGTAGTTTCGAGAATTGAAGTCACGGCCATGCAATAGGGCTTCTTGGATCACACCTCGAAGGCAAGAATCGTGAAACTCGTAACTCGCTCCGCTGTCGCAATCGCGGCAGCCGTCGCGCTGGCAACAATCGCGCTCACCGGTTGCTCCCCCAGTCCGGCCCCGACGACCCCGCCCAAACCGGTCAATCCGCCGCCCGAGGCAACGTACACCGACGGCGACCTCGTAAAGATCCTGACCGCCGCGAACACGTCGCTGAACGCCGGCGGATCCGTCACCGACCTCGGCGTGCTCGCCAGCCAGACGTACGCACCGACCAAGGATGTCTACGGCCGCGTTCTCGCGCAGGGCGGAACATTCACCCCGGCAGCGTGCGGCCAGCTGTTCACCAAGATCGGACAGGATGTCGCAACCCTCGGCGGCACCACCGGCGCTTACGCGGCTCGGCTCGACTATGGCACCTCGATTCTGAGCGCGACCTCGTCGTCGAACCCGGTCGACGTGGCCACACTCACCAGCCTCGTGTCCGGCGATCTCACCGCGCTGACGACCCAGTGCGCGACGGCCCAAATCGGCCTGCACGGCCTGACTGCCTCGTTCGCCTTCAAGACAGAAGACGCGACAACGGATGCCGCCACGACCTGGGCATACAGCGAGACGGGAAGTGTCGGCAGCGCAACGCTCGGATCCGTCGCGGTCGTCGCGCTCGACGGCAACCTGTTGATCGGCTACGAGGGTGCCAACTCCGCAGACACCGTTGCGGATGGCGTGACCGCGATCAACGCAGTGGTCGCGGCGGCGAAGAGCAACAACGGGTAAGCCGCAAGACCGATCGGTCGACCGTGGAATACCATAGCTGACAGGTCATCAGTTTTTGCGGCGTTCGTCGAGGAGCAGGAACAAGTGAACAAGGTCATCGCAGCGACAACGGGTGTGGTGGTCGTCGCTTTGGCTCTGGCCGCCTGTAGCGCTACGCCGACTGCACCCCGCGCGCCGAAAGCCGCCCAGGTCGAAACCGGACAGACCAACGCGCGCGTGTACTCGGCCAGCGATCTCGCAAGCATCCTTGATGCCGTCGATTCGTCGCTATCGCTCGGGGGTTCCATAGCTTCTGACGGCAACGGCGCGACTAGCTCGCTGGACGCCATCGACGTGCTGATGCGCCAGCCTGGCACGACGTTCGCGCCGACGTCGTGTGCGGCGTTCGCGACATCCGACGGTCGTAGCCTGCTCGCGCTCGGAGCCACGGATGTTGTCTCCGCCGAACTCACGAGCTCGCAACTGAACCTGATCGCCATCGCTGCGCCGGGAGCGAAGCTGCCCGCAGCGTTCACGTCCGGCTTCGAGTCGACCGCGACCTCCGCTCTCGCCACCTGCAAGCACGTCGTGGCGACCATCACCGCGTCCGGCGCGGCCTCGACGATTTCGATCACGACCGCAGCGATACCGGCCAGCGTCGGCGCGAATGCGACTATCGGATTCACCGAGGCGGCGGCGGCGTCTGGCGACGGTACGGGTACGAGTAGGTCATCGTGGACCACGATCGAAGCCATTGACGGCAACCTCGAGCTTTTCGTGCAGGGGGTTTCCGAGCAGGATGTGCCGAGTCTCGAGAAAGCCCTCAGCGCGGCGGTCGACGCGGCGAATAAGTAGCTGCAGGTCGGCGCGGCCCTTCGACAAGCTCAGGAGCCGTGCGGAGCTCAGGAACCGGGCTGGAGCTCAGCGACCGACTCACTCACCGCGATCTGTGACGTCACCGGCACGGGTTCGAGCGGCACATCATCCGCCTTCTCCGCGCGCACCAGCGCAATGCCGCCGAGGATGAGCGCGCCACCGACCAGCTGCGGCCAGCCCAACTGCTGCCCGAGCAGAATCCACGCGTAGAAGGTGGCCGCAACGACCTCGAGCAGCCCCATGAACGAGCTCAGCCGGCTGCCGAGCATCTCGGTTGCCGTGATGCTCGTCGCGTAGGCGAAGGCGGTCGAAATCACTCCGATCGCGACCAGCGGGCCCCACCACGGCAGCTCGGCTCCAAGCAGTTGGACGTTTCCCATCGAGACGGTGAACGGCAGGATGCGCGTCGCGCCAACGGCCGCGAGGACGATACCCCCGATGACCAGGCCCGCCGATGCGAGTGCAACCGGCGGCAGGTCATCGCTCGGCTTCGCCGCAATGACGAAATAGACAGCGCATCCAACTGCCGCAAGCAGCGCGAGCACGATACCGACGATTGACAGGTGCGCACCCGCCCGCGGCGAAACGACGAGCACGAGCCCGGCCACCGCGACGACGCTGCCAATGAGCACGACGAGCTTCGGAATGTGGCGGGTGCGGGCCCAGGTCCACAGCACGAGAAGCAGCGGCGCCAGGTATTCGAGCAGCACGGCGTCGCTGACCGGGATGAGATTGATCGACGAGAAGTAGAGGAGCTGGGTGCCGGCGACGCCGACGAGCGCCATGACGAGCACGCGGGTGCGGGCGCGCCAGAGCGCCGACCAACGGCCGCGCATCATCGGGATCGCGAAGGGCGCGAGCACGATCCCGCCGATCAGGGCGCGAAATGTGACGGCCGCGATGGGGCTCCATCCGGATTCCAGCAACGACTTTCCGAGCGCGCCGGACGTGCCGAACGCGAGCGAGGCCAGCAGCGCAATGAGCAGGCCGATCGAGGTGGATGAACGCTTCACGCTTTGACGCTACGCTGGTCGAGAATAAGGAGTCAAATTGCTTTTTGCACCTGACACCGAAGACTCACTCACCTTCACCGTCGCGCTGTTGAACACCGTGCCCGGCGCGAATGCGACCGGCGGTGACGAGCTCGCGACGCCGGCGGAATTGACCGAACTTGTCGACTTCCACCAGTACGCCGGACGCTTCGATCGCGACGATGCGGAGCTGGCATCCGTCCTGGAGATTCGCGGCAGGTTGCGCCGGATCTGGACGCTATCGCGCGACGAACTCGTCGATGAAATCAACGCAATGCTGCGCGAGGCGCACGCGTCTCCGCAGCTGATGCGGCACGACGCGCTCGACTGGCACCTGCACGCGGTACCGATGGATGCGCCCCTGGCCGAACGGATCAAGGTCGAGTCGGCGATGGCGCTGCTGGATGTCGCCCGCTCGAACGAGACCTGGCGGATGAGGGCGTGCGAGGCGTTCGACTGCGAGGGGCTGCTGCTCGACCTGTCGAAGAACGGCTCGAAACGGTTCTGCAGCGTGCGCTGCGGCAACCGGATGAACATGGTCGCCTGGCGCGCTCGCCAGGTGGACTAACGCGAGGCCGGTCGAACCAGTTACTTCTTCGCTTCGTTGCGGATGGTGACGATCGCGGCGTTGAACCCGATGCAGGTGAGGGATGATCCGCCGACCGCTCCGACGTCGAGGGTGGCGAGATCCTTGCCGACCGCGACGCCGCTGATGCCCGACTCGAACCGTGACTCATACTCCCGGGCCGTCGAATCCACGTGCACGCTGTGTACATAAATCGACTGGATGACGTCGTTCGCTATCGTCAGGTTGACGCGCAGCGTCTCGTTACCACCCGGCGACGTGTAGCTGCCCTGGGCGCTGTACTTGCCATCCGTGTATTCGTAGGTCGGGGTGGCCGACGGCGTTGGAGTCGGTGTGGACTTCGGCTTCGGTTCCGTCGAGGTGTGCGGCGTCGGTGAGCTCGTCGGCTTGCTCGATGGCTTTGTGACAGCGGATGCCGTCGACGACGTCGCACTCGGAGTCGGCACCGCCGATACGATCGGGTGCGGCGTCGGCGCACTAGTCGAGTGGCTCGCGCGAACGGCCGCCTGCGCCTCGGCCAACGCATGCGCGCTCATGGAGGGCGCGACGCTGCATCCGGTCAGGAATCCGACCGCAGACACGCCGGAAAGTGCCGCAAGCGCGGTGAGTGCGCGACGACTCCGCATGCATCCCCCTTGGTGCCGGCAACACTGATTAACTCGATCGTCCCAGAGTGGGAGTGAGCGCACACACCCCCAATATGAGTGTGGTCTGCGGAATTGCTATGAAATCGGAGTCAGACCAGCGCCGGTGCCTGGCTGAGCAGGGTGTGGCCCCACTGCTGCTCGAGCAGTCGTTCGAGGGTCGCGCCGAGCCGGTAAAGGCGTTCATCCGCTCGTGCCGGGGCCATGATCTGGATGCCGGTGGGCAGACCATCCTCGGGTGCGAGACCCATCGGCAGGCTCATGCCCGGCACTCCCGCGAGGTTCGCCGGGATGGTGGTGACGTCGTTGAGGTACATCGCGAGCGGATCCTCGAGCTTCTCGCCGAGCCTGAACGCGGTGGTCGGGGCGGCGGGGCTGACGAGAACATCCGCCTTCTCGAACGCGGATGCGAAGTCGCGCTGGATGAGGGTGCGCACCTTCTGCGCGCTGCCGTAGTACGCGTCGTAGTAGCCGGCGCTGAGCGCATAGGTGCCGAGGATGATGCGCCGCTTCACTTCGGGACCGAAGCCGGCCTCGCGGGTTGCCGCCATGACGTCCTCGACCGTCCCTCCCCCAACAGGGTTCACCCGGAGGCCGAATCGCACAGAATCGAATTTCGCGAGATTACTGGATGCCTCGGCCGGAAGGATCAGGTAGTAGGCAGCGATCGCGTACTCGAAGCTTGGTGCACTCACTTCGACGATCTCTGCCCCGGCACCACGCAGCAGCTCGAGCGCTTCGTGGAACCGCTGGCTGACCCCGGCCTGGAATCCCGGGGCATCAAGCTCCTTGACAACACCAATACGAAGTCCCTTGAGCGACTCCTGCGCAGCCCCCGCGCGGGCGGCATCCGCAAAGCTCGGCCACGTGTCGGTGAGGCTGGTGGAGTCGCGCGGGTCGTGTCCGCCGATGACATCGTGCACGAGCGCGGCATCGAGCACCGTGCGCGCGACCGGACCGACCTGGTCGAGCGAGCTGGCAAGAGCGATGGCCCCGTAGCGGGAGACGCCTCCGTAGGTGGGCTTCATGCCGACCGTTCCGGTGACGGCGGAGGGTTGGCGGATGGAGCCGCCGGTGTCCGAACCCAGCGCGACGGGTGCCTCGAATGCGGCGACGGCAGCAGCGGATCCGCCGCCCGAGCCGCCGGGGATGAGGTCGAGATCCCACGGGTTGTGGGTTGGGCCGTAGGCCGAAAACTCGGTGGATGAGCCCATCGCGAACTCGTCCATGTTGGTCTTGCCCAGGAGCACGAGGCCGGCATCGCGCAACCGCGCGACGACGGTCGCGTCGTAGGGCGGAACCCAGCCCTCGAGGATGCGCGAGCCGGCGGTGCTCGGCATGCCCAGAGTGCAGAGCACGTCCTTGATGGCGATCGGGAGCCCGGCGAGCGGGCCGAGCTTGTCGCCGGCCTTGCGTCGCTTGTCGATGCCTGCGGCGGTCTCGAGCGCGTGCTCGTTGAGGTGCAGGAAGGCGTGTACGTCTGCGTCGACGGCTGCGATGCGGTCGAGGTGAGCCTGCGTGACCTCCACGGACGTGGTCTCGCCTGACTGCAGCTTGGCCGAGAGTTCAGCTGCGGTGGCGGTGGTGAGCTCCGAGGTCGTGCCCTTCGAGGCGGCCATTACTGCTCCTCGCCCAGGATGGCGGTCACCCGGAAGCGGCCGGCGTCGGAGTCGGGCGCGCCCGCGAGCGCCTCGGCTTGGGTGAGCGTCGCGCCGGGGACGTCGTCGCGGAAGACGTTCGTGAGGGGAATCGGATGGCTCGTGCCCGGCACATCCGCAGTCGCCACCTCGCTGACCTTGTCGATGCTGGCCAGGATGATGCCGAGTTCACCCGTGAGCTTCGTCACTTCGTCATCGGTCAGGGCGATGCGCGCGAGACCGGCCAGGTGACGAACCACGTCTGGCGTGATTCCCTGCACCGATGATGTTGGGGACTCTGACACGAAAACTCCGAAACGAGGGGTGGGCAACTGGTCAATTCTAGACGGCGCGCTCAAAGGCGCCCGCCAGTTTCAGCTCTGCCGGTTGTGAGCCCGCTCTGTCAGAGTGGTGGTATGCGCAGCGCGAGATGTGCGGTGAGTGTGGCGGCGGCTGCTGGCCTGCTGGCAGGTGCGCTCGCGCTGTCGGGTTGTGCGGGCATCCGCGGGATCGGGGCGCCGCCGGCATCCGGAGGGCCGACGACCTCGCCCACCTCGAGCCCGACCTCGACGAGTGTGCCAGGCGAATCGATCACCGGGCAGTGGGTGCTGGTGAGCGGCGAGGACGGTTCGCACGCGATTACACCGATCGCCAAGACGGTCACTTTGCTGATCGCAGGGGCGAGCTCCGGCGGGAACGGCGGATGCAACGCCTTCGGCGCTGTCGCGTCGGGAACGACAACAGGACCCTTCACGATCCGCGTGGGCATCCACACCGACATGGCCTGCGTTGGTGCCAACCGGAACATCACCGAACAGCAGTACTTCGAGGCCCTCGGCAAGGTCGAGGCGGCGTCTCTCAGCAACGCGGAACTCATCCTGACCGGGCCCGGCGCGACCCTGACTTTCCAGCGATCGGGGTCGTAGGCTCTCGATCGTGAGATCGATGGCGAGTCGCAGGGCAAGAGCGCGTGCGATGGTCGCGGCGATCGGCGTGGCCCTCCTGGCTCTCGGGACGCTGAGCGGGTGTGTTCCGTCCGGGCCGTCGCAGTCCGATCCGAGGCTCGAGGGCACCTGGTTCCTCGCTTCCGGAAGCGACAGCGGCCACGATCTCGCCGTCGGCGCACAGGTGATTTCGCTCACCATCAGCGACTCGGCCCACACTGGCGGCGACGAACCGTGCAGCACCTACAGCGCCACCGTGACGGGCGGTATCGGGGTGATCTACGTGCGTCCGCAACGCACAAGCGGAACACGCGACTCCTGCGAAACGACTGCACTGAACCAGCTGCAGCAGCTCTACTTCACGGCGCTCAGCGCGAGCCAGTTCGCCACGATCGACCAGAGCGCGCTCGTACTGACCTCGTCGAAGTCGAATCTCGTTTTCCTGCGTGCGGCTCCGGAAGCGGTCGCCAACATGCACAATACGAACTGGCTGCTGTATTCAATTGCGACAGAGGTGCCCACCGTCACGGCCAAAACGCATCTCGATCCTGTGCACCTGACCTTCAACAAAGGCGACACCCTGACGTTGAAGTCGCCCTGCATGTCAGTGCGCGCGGCCTATCAGCTCGAGGGTGAAAACTTCGCCGTGAGCCACGGCGTCGGCTCGCTCCTGATCAGCACGCTGTGTACTCCGGCTGACCGTAGATTGTCGAGCAATGTGCTCACCCTGTTCGACTCGCCGCTGCTGCTCAACGTCAGCTCGGATGGCAAGTTCGCTGTCCCGATGATGGTGATCACGAATCTCAGTGACAATCTGAATATCGTCTTCCGAGCAGACAAATGACATCTGGGAGAGTCGTCGGCAAGTGAACAAGGACGGTGTGGTGCACGCTTCGGCAAGGATCGGCATCGTTGCCGGCGCACTGGTGGCGGTGGCGCTCGCCGTTTCGGGCTGCGCCAGCCGCCCGGACGAAGGCGGGCCCGACCCCGCGCTGCGCGGACAGTGGGAGCTGCAGAGCGGAACGGATGCCCAGGGCACGATCCCTCTCGCAAACCAGCTGATCACGCTCACCATCGACGGCGACAGCAGCACCACCGGACGTTCCACCTGCAGCGACTACCGCGCGCACGTGTACGGCTCGCTCGCCACGCTCTGGGTGACTGCGACGCTGCCGAAAGCCGAACACTGCGGCATCCAGGCGCAACAGGACATCGAGCAGCGCTACATCAACGACCTGAATCAGGTGCGCACGTCAACCCTTTCTGGTGGTGTGCTCGACCTGCTCGCGCCCGGTGTCGACCTTCGCTACCAGCGCGCCCTGGCCGTACCGCTCACGCTGGTCGTGGGTCACACCTGGCAACTCGAGACGGTGAAAGCCGACAGCTATTACGCCACCCAGAATCCCCTGCCCTTCATCGAACGCGGCGCGACGCTGAAGTTCTCGAAGAAGGGAAGCCTCACAGGAGCAACCGGATGCCGCAGCTTCAGCACCACCTATCGCGAGAACGCCGGCGAAATCGTCATTGGCAAGCTCGTCAACCACGAAAAGCACGGGTGCGACAGCGACCAGCAGGCCGTCGACACCTACGTGATGAGTGTCGTGCAGAGCGGGTTCACCTTCACGTCCGGACTCGGCGAACTGGGGATCTCCAGCCCGCGCGCCGAGATCACGCTCGCATTCGTCGACTAGCAGCGCAGCCGGACCGCGCGATCAGCCCGCGCGCTCAGCCGACGCGATCGACCCGTTCGACGCGTTCGACCCGGCCAATCCTTGCGAGCGCGAGGGTGCGACCTTCATCCGCCGCATCTCCCCGCATCACGAGCTCGGACTGGTCGATTCCGATGAGCGCCATGTTGCGAATGGACTCGGTGTTCGGATCGAAGTACTCGTTGTGTCCGAGCGACTGCGCCAGGGTCTGACCGGTGATGACGTCAGTGCCACCGGCGACACCCATGGTGTGCGCGTCATAGCTCGGAGCGGAGGGATCGCTGCCGAAGAACGCACTGGTCGGTACCGGATCCCATGCCGCCGAGCCCACCCACACGTTCGTGTTCTTGACGTGGAGGTCCTTCGCCGACTGCGCCGGGCTGCCGGGAGTTCCCACCAGAACGAGCGCGTTCACCGAGAAGTCGTACTGGGTTAGCGCCATCAGAGCGGCAGTCGATCCATAGCTGTGGGCGACGATCGTCGTGTACGGCTGGTTACCGGCGCGCTGCGTCTGCATGGCCTCGATATCGCGAGCCAACGCATCCCGCGCCTGATCCGCGGCATCCAGCGATCCAACGTTCGTCAAGTTCGGAGTCTCGTAGCCCATCCAGGCGACGACGGCGACCGACTTGCCTGCGTCCGCCGGATTCTGAGCGGCGAGCCGTGAGAGCCACTTCTTCTGCAGTGAATACAAATCTGCTGCGTCGCCGGTCCAGGCGCCCAGTTGGCCATCGACGGTGTAGAACATGCCGGGAACCATGTAGGTGACATAGTTCGCGGTCTGCAAGTTCCCGAGCACGATGACGGCCTTGCCCTCGCCCGCCGGATCGACCGAGAGCAACTCACGTGCCGGTCCGTGTTTGGTCGTCTTGACTTCCGCGAGCACCCGAGTGAGGGTCTGCAGGGTCTGAATGTCGCTCTCGGCGACCGCCCGGCCGTCGACATCCGCCAGCTTGGACTTCAGGTCGGTAATCGAACGCGAAACCCACAGCCGGTTCGCGTCGTCGCGAACAGACACCGGCAATCCGCTGAGGTTTCCGACCAGGCGCGGGGCGGATGTGATGAGCTTCGACCGAGTCTCTTGCGTGAAGGAGGCCCACAGGGCGCTGGCATCCTTGGCGCTGGGCGGCGCATCTAGCACCTTCTGGATGATGCCGGGATCACTCGTCACGATCTTGTCGATCGCAGCGGGCGAGAGGCCAGCGAACGCGCGGATGAGCGTGATTCCGCTGAGGGTCCGAAGCTGGGCGGGATTCGTGGGGTGGACCTCGAAGGTCGAGACCGGGATGCCATGACCAATCGAACCGGGATCGACGGCAGAACTCGCAGGCGTGATCGTGATGGGGGGAACCGCACTGCCGGTGTTCAGGGTGGCGACGATGGAACTGCTGGCAGGCGCGACTGAAGCCTCGGCCGCGTGTCCCAGTGCCGCCGAGGTGAGTACTAATGCTGTGACGTCAAACAGCAATTCGGGTCAGTCCCCTCGTTCACAGGACTGAATACCGTTAACGAATTTCCCAGCGAGTGAACAGTCCTGCATACCCATGTTAGGGGGTATACAGGCCCGTATGGGGGTCATCCGGTAAACACCGTGTAACGACTTCGGCTCACTTTCTGGGGCGATGTGGGCCTTCGACCACCAGATTTTGCCTATTTTGCCTTTCCAAACGGGGTTTTTGGGGTTGCGATCAGCACTTAATCGAGCGCGGAGGGACCGCCATCCAGCAGTTTCGCAAACTGCTCGGCATCGATAATTCGCAGGCCAAGTTCCTCGGCTTTGGTCAGTTTCGAGCCCGCCCCGGGACCTGCGGCCACAAAATCCGTCTTCTTGCTGACGCTCGACGCCGCCTTGCCGCCGGCCGCAATGATGGCCTCGACCGCGCCTTCGCGGGTGAATCCGTCGAGACTGCCGGTCGCTACAACGGTGAGACCCGCGAGAGGACCGACGGAGCCGCCCGCAGCCCCCGGACCCGGATGCCCGGGCGTCGCGAACTGCACGCCGGCGTCCTGCCAGCGCTGGATGATCTCCTGGTGCCAGTCGATGGCGAACCACTCGATCAGCGCGTCCGCGATGATGCCGCCGACGCCCTCGACGGCAGCGAGCTCTTCGCGACTGGCCGAGCGGATGGCGTCGATCGAACCGAAATAGTCGGCGAGTGCGCGCGCCGCAACCGGACCGACGTGACGGATGCTGAGCGCCACCAGGATGCGCCACAGCGGACTCGTCTTCGCCTTCTGGAGGTTGGCGATGAGGCTGGTCGCGTTGCTCGAAGGCACGTAGTCGGCATCGCCGTCAAAGGTCGACGACGCCGGATCGAACACGCCGTCCTTCTTCTGGCGCCGTCTACGGAACGGAGTCTCGAGCTTGAGGTCGCCCTTTTCGTCGCGTTTGAATTCGCCGGTCTCGAAGTCCCACACCCCGACCGAGATCGGGAAGATCGATGCGAGCGTGAGGTCGAACAGTCCCGCCTCGTTTCGGAGCGGTGGCACCTCGGGCTCGATCGGATGCGTCAACGCGGCCGCCGTCACCTCGCCGAGCACCTCGATGTCCAGCGCGCCACGACTGCCAACGTGCTCGACGCGACCACGTACCTGGGCCGGGCAACTGAAGGCGTTCGGACAGCGCAGATCGACGTCGCCGGCCTTCGCCGGAGCGAGCGGTGTTCCACACTCCGGGCAGTGCGTGGGCATCACGAATTCGCGTTCTGTGCCGTCGCGCAGCTCGACGACAGGGCCGAGCACCTCGGGAATGACGTCCCCCGCCTTGCGCAAGACCACGATGTCGCCGATCAGCACGCCCTTCGCTTTGACGACATCCTGATTGTGCAGAGTCGCCTGGCGAACGGTGCTTCCCGCGACCCGCACCGGCTCCATCACGGCGAATGGCGTCGCACGCCCGGTGCGACCAACGCTGACGACGATGTCGAGCAGCTTCGTGTTGACCTGCTCGGGCGGGTACTTGTAGGCGATCGCCCAGCGCGGCGCGCGGCTGGTCGCGCCGAGCTCCTCGTGCAGGGCGAGCTCGTCGACCTTGATGACAATTCCGTCGATCTCGTGCTCGACGCTGTCGCGGTGTTCGCCGTAGTAACGGATGAAGTCGGCGGCTTCTTCCTTCGTCTTCACGACCCGGAAGTGCGTGCTCGTCGGCAGGCCCCACTGCTTGAGCAGCGCATAGGTCTTTGACTGGCTGTCGACCGGAGGATTGGCCCACGCGCCGATGCCGTGGACCAGCATGCTCAGGCCTTCGAGTCGGCGATCCATCCGGATGATCCCGGCAGCGCTCTTGCCTTCGCGCACCTGGCGCAGGGATCCGGATGCCGCGTTCCGCGGGTTCGCGAACACGCGCTCCCCGTCTTCGACCTGCTGCGCGTTGAGCTTCTCAAAGGTCTCGACCTCGAAGTACACCTCGCCGCGCACCTCGACCAGCGGCGGGATGTTGCCGCCATTCTCGTCGCTGGCTTTCAGGCGCATCGGAATGGACTTCACATAGGCGACGTTGTCGGTGACATCCTCGCCGACGACGCCGTCGCCACGGGTCGCGGCGCTGACGAGGACGCCGTTGACATAACGGAGATTGATCGCGAGGCCGTCTATCTTCAGCTCGCACAGGTAATCGACCCGGCGCGCGGAGTCGCGCTCGACCTTCGTGGCCCAGGCCAGGAACTCGTCGATCGAGAACACGTTGTCCAGGCTGAGCATCCGCTCGGCGTGGGTGACGGGTGCGAACAGTGTCGAATCCGCTCGACCGCCGACCGTCTGCGTCGGGCTGTCCTGGCTCTGCAGCTCGGGGAAGAGTCGCTCGAGCTCCTCGAGGCGATGCATGAGACCGTCGTAGGCCTCATCCGATTCGAGGACCTCGTCGCGCTCGTAATAGGCGTCTCGCAACTCGAGGATGCGGTCGGTGAGCTGCTGCGCCTCGGACTTCGCGGCATCCAGCTCCGCGATCGTGTAGGTGTCTGCCACACCCCAACTTTACGGCCGACCTCCGACCTCGACGCCAGCTTCGTGCAAGCGTGAACGACGTTACTGGGACGTTACGGCGATGATGCTGAAGTAACACCATGAGCAAACTCCCCCACCCGATTCGGACGGCTGTTGCGACGATCGCGACGGTCATCATCGCGACCGCGTTGCTTGCGTTCGGCCCCGTGAGTTCCGCCGCCGCCGCGACCGCCACCTACCTTTCGGTTCATCCGACGGTCGCCTCTCCCATCGCCGGACAACAGGTGACGATGCAGGTGTTCACCGGTTCCCTTGCCGGCAACTACCCCGCGGGCGAGGTGGATGTGATGGTCGAGGGAACAGGCATGATGGTCGGCGGCCAGGTCAGCACCAGCAACGGCGGGATCGCGCTCAACGTCGGCAACTTTCCGATCGGTACGATCACCGTTGATGCAACGTTCACTCCGACTAGTGGTATCTACTCGCCGACCTCCGGCAAAGCGACAGTGACGATCGCGGGGGCTGGCGACACGATCCGGCCGCTGTTCCCCACGGCCCCGAGCCTCGGTCATTCGGTGAGCGCTGCCATCATCCTGTTCCTCGCATCGGGCTCGACCCGCGCCCCCGGCGGGGTTGTGAGCTTCGAAATCTCGGGTAAGAGCGTGGCAACCTGCACGCCCGCCCCGACCGACCTGGTTCTGAACTGGTCCTGCAGCGCGACGCTCCCAGCGCCAACGAAATCAGGGGCGTACACCGTCACCGCGTTTTTCGGCCGATCGTCGTATTACCTGCCGTCAAACGGAACGCAAACGGCCACGGTCGCCGCGAAGAAATCGACTCCGACGAAACCGGCCGCATCCTCGGCTCCGGCCGGCGGCGGCAGCACTCCGCAACCGGTTGTCACGCCGACGGCTCAGCCGAGTGTGCAGCCGGCAGTGCAGCCGGCTGAGCAGCCGACCGTGACTCCCGTGCCGGTCGCCGCCGACGCGAACGGGAACGGCGGCCCCGCAACCATCACACCATCCAGCGGCCCGTGGCAGTGGCTGTTCCTCGGCGCGCTCGTCTTGCTGATCGCCGCCGTCACCGCAGTGTTGCTGCTGTTGCGGCGCCGCTCGATGACCAGGCCGGTTCAGCCCCCGAGCTAGGCGGGAACCGCCGAGACCGTGCGGTCGATCGTGCACTGGCCGAGCACGCGAGTGCCGACATAGATCACGGCCGACTGACCGGTCGAGACGCCATTCAGCGGATCGACCGGACGGATGACGAGCTCGTAGCGTCCGGGCTCTTCGACGCGCTCAGGACCCGAGGGGACCGGGCGCAGGAACGCGACCGCCGGCACCGGGTCGGCGTGAGCGCGAATCTGCACCTCGCAGTCAAACGGAGTCTCGGGATCGGCCGGCGGCGCCCCGGCCCAACTCACCTTGGAGCCGGCCAGCTCGGCCAGATCGAGAGCTTCGCGCGGGCCAACGACAACCGTGTTGTCGACTGGGCGAATCTCGAGAACGAAACGCGGCTTGCCGTCATCCGTCGGGTAGCCGACGTTGAGGCCCTTCCGTTGGCCAACCGTGAAGGCGAGCGCTCCGTCGTGCTTGCCGAGCACCGTTCCGTCGCGATCGAGGATGTCGCCTCGCTCGGCGCCGACGCGCTCGGCGAGCCAGCCGCGGGTGTCGCCATCCGGAATGAAGCAGATGTCGTGGCTGTCCGGCTTCGACGCGATCGTGAATCCACGCTCGGCGGCTTCGGCACGAACCTCGGCCTTCGAGGGGGTCGCTCCAAGCGGGAACATGCTGTGCGCCAGCTGGTCGGCGGTCAGCACACCCAACACATAGGACTGGTCCTTGGCCCACGCGGCGGCCCGGTGCAGCTCGCGATTGCCGTTCGCATCGGTGACGATCGATGCGTAGTGCCCGGTCGCGACCGCATCGAAGCCGAGCGCCAGCGCCTTCTCCAGCAGCGCCGCGAACTTGATGCGCTCGTTGCAACGCATGCACGGGTTCGGGGTGCGGCCAGCGGAGTACTCTGCGATGAAATCGTCGACGACGTCGAGCTTGAACCGCTCCGAGAAGTCCCAGACGTAGTACGGGATGCCGATGATGTTGGCCGCGCGCTGGGCGTCCATCGAATCCTCGATCGTGCAGCATCCGCGCGATCCGGTGCGAAGCGTGCCCGGCATCCGGCTCAGGGCCAGGTGAACACCGACGACATCGTGGCCGGCGTCGACGGCACGCGCGGCAGCCACGGCGGAGTCGACTCCCCCGCTCATCGCCGCCAAAACTCGCATTCGACAAGCTTAGATCGCCGAGAGGTTTAGATCGGCTGGACCGAGCGTCCCCACTCGAGCACGGTCGGGTCATCCAGCGAGGACACGATGAAATCGCCGTCGTGCTCGCCGCCGGGCGCCGACGGTACGACGAGAACAAACGCTCCGCTCGCCCGCGCCGAGGCGATGCCGGTCGGGGAATCCTCGAGCGCGACGCCCCTGGCCGGGTCGGCACCGAGCCGCCTAAATGCCTCCAGATAGAGCTGCGGATGCGGTTTGTGGTGCTCCACGTCGTCGGCGGAGATCGTGACGTCGAACCGGTCGGCGAGCCCGGAGCCGATCAATGACACATCCAGTAGTTCGCGATTGCTATTGCTGGCGACACCCAGCGGGATCCGACCGCTCAGGGCGTCGAGCAGCGCGACCACGCCGGGCAGCGGATCGATGCCGCTGCGCAGCTCAGCCAGCACCAGGCCGAGCAGCTGATCGACGAGTTGCGGCCCGCCGCCGGGGCGACCGAAGTAGGCGGCCATTGCCTCGCATCCGCCCGAGATTGACTTGCCGATCACCAGCTGCTTCTGGGCCGGCCCGAAGTCGAACCCGTTCTCGGCGAAGATCGCCGCCTCGCCGACCGTCCACGCGGGCTCGGAGTCGACCAGCAGCCCATCGCAATCGAATACGACGGCGCTCACTGAATCCGGCAGCTGCATCCGACCACCGTAGCTTTTGCTCTCCTAATTCAGGAGGTGGTGTGACGGGTGTTGACTACCGGGTCCTTTGGGATGCTGAGCAGCCACATCCGCAACACCAGTCACACCACCTCCTGAATTAGGAGAGCACGGCTACTTGCGCGGGAGGTCCGGGCTTGCCAGCTGGACTGTGACGACCGGCTGCTTTGGGACGGTCGAATCGCCGCCGAGCAACAGGAACCAGGCCTGCGAGGGATCGACCGAACTCGACATGGCGGCGAGGTACTTGCCCTTCGCCGAGCTGTGGTCCTCGAGTTTCCAGCCGGCGGCGACCAGCAGCTTCTCCATGGCCTCCGCCTGCTGAAGCGGATCGAGCGATGGCGACACGTTGATCGTGCGGATCACGGCGTAGGTCGCCGCCGCGGACGTCGTCGCGGGGATCAGCTTCTCGTGATTATCGATGTAGACGATGTCGCTGCCGGCAACGAGCGCGTCGATGCTCTTCGCGAGGTTGTCGGTCGCCTTCTTGGCCGACGCCGCCGTGAGCTTCTTCGGGACGACCGGCAGCAGTGAATCCAGCGCGCCCGCGATGGATGACGTGGGTTTCGGTGTCGACGGCGGCGTAGCGCCGGCCTGGGCGCAACCGGCGAGCGCACCCACGACCAGCATGGCTGCGGCGATCGAGGCAGCGACTGAGGCCCGCAGGCCGACCGCTCTACGCATCACGAGCGACCAGGCGATCGGACAACCCTGCCGCAGTGGCGCGAGCAACAGCATCCGGCAGCACGACGAGCAGGGCGTCAATGTCCGCTTCGGTCGTGGTCTCGCCGAGCGAGATGCGGAGGGCTCCGCGCGCATCCGCCTCGCTGACGCCCATCGCGACCAGCACATGCGACGCTTCGGGAACCCCGGCACGGCACGCAGAGCCGGTCGACACCGAGAAGCCGGCGACATCCAGCAGGAACAGGAGCGAGTCGCCCTCGCAGCCGGGGAACGTGAAGTGCACGTTGCCAGGCAGTCGATCCACGGGATCGCCGCGAAGCACGGCGCCCGGTACCGCCGAGCGGATGCCGTCGATGAGCCGATCCCGCAGCGCTCGCAGGTGCGCCTGCCGGGCTTCGATCCCGGATGCGGCCAGTATCGCGGCGACTCCGAAGGCGACGGCTCCGGCGGCGTCCTGCGTTCCGGATCGCGCACGCTGCTGGTCGCCGCCGTGGAGCAGCGGCACGACATTCGCCGTGCGGGCAATGACGAGGGCACCGATTCCGACCGGGCCCGCGACCTTGTGGGCGGAAATGCTGAGCGCGGCGAGACCGCTCGCGTGGAAGTCGATCGGCAGGTACCCGTAGGCGGCGACGGCGTCGCAGTGCACCGGGACGTCGAAGCGCGAGGCGAGCTCGACGACGCGATCGATCGGCTGGATCGTGCCCACCTCGTTGTTGGCCAGCAGGATACTCACGAGAGCGACGTCTGGTCCGAGCATCCGCTCGAGGGCGTCGAGGTCGACGCGCCCGACGGCGTCAATCGGGACTTCTTCGACGATCGCACCCTCGGCGGATGCGAGCCAGCCGGCCGCGTCGATCGTCGCGTGGTGCTCCCCCGCCGCCACTAGCACTCGCGGAATCCCGTGAGGGGCGGCAAAAGGCTCTAAACCTCCGGTTTTTAGAGCC
>DATAXD010000035.1:0-47906 GCA_036266835.1 Galbitalea sp.
CCCCTGCAACCCCAACTCCGGTGCCGAACGGTGCGCAATCTCCCCCGCAATCAACGCCCCTGCCCCACGAAGAGCAACCTGCGACACCGCAAACAGCCGGTTCGCCTCCAACAACTCCGCCTCGCTGAACCCCGTGTATGAACCGGCATCCGCCGGCAACTCCGCCAACACCGCAGCCGCAGCACGAAACCGCTCCAACGGTGCCGACAGAATCGAAGTCATACCCTCAAGTATCAACTATCGAACATATGTACACCACCAAAAACGGTGAACAGTGCACAACCCCCACACCCCAACAAGGGGGCAAACCACCCCAAACGTTCAAGCCTTGAACACAACACAGGGCGACGCGGTGATCCGCGCCCCGCAACCGCCGATCCGACTCGCGCAACCTACCGCGGCCGGCTTACAGCAGCTCGACCATCCGGAACCGTTCGAGAACCAGTTCCGTGTCGTCCGTCACCGCGGCATTGGCCTCACCCAGGTACTCGTGCATCTCAGCGCTGTCCCAAAACTCGACGTGAGCCGCGCGCCAACCAGCCACAGTCACGTACCCCTCGCCCTCATCGATGGCATGCTGGACGTCGACATCCGCCACGCGAGCGATCGCCACAGCTGTGGTCTCGATGATCGCCACGCGGCGGCCATCCGAATCGACGACTGCCCGGCGGTCACCGACCGCCGGAAGCGCCTCGTTGTCGAATTCATAGTCGGAGACACGTGCAGTGGTAGATGTCTTGGTGCGCTCGAGAATGGCGGCCACCAACTGGTCGCGCAGTGGTCCCGGAAACCCAAACTCTGCGATTGGCAGGCTACTTGCGTCGTTCATCGGCCCGCTCCGGCGACTTTCGAAAGGAAGTATTCGTGGAACCGGGTGTCCCCGGTCATCTCGGGATGGAACGACGTACCGAGCAGGTTGTCCTGCTCTACGGCCACGACGCGACCATCGGCGAGAGTCGCCAGGGTCGCCACGGCATCCGAGGTCGACTCCACGATTGGTGCACGGATGAAAACCGCGTTCACTGGCGGATCGCCCAACACCGGAATCGGCAGTTCCGTCTCGAACGAGTCGAGCTGCGAACCGAATGCATTGCGGCGAACCGCGATATCGAGGCCGCCGACCGACTCCTGGCCGTCGATTCCGTCGAGCACACGGTCGGCAAGCATGATCAGGCCCGCGCAGGTTCCCCATACGGGCAGCCCGTCCGCAATTGCCCTTTTCAGAGGCTGCGCGAGACCGAAGAGCCTGCTGAGCTTGTCGATGACGGATGATTCGCCGCCCGGGATGATGAGCCCCGAAACTGCGGCCAGCTCATTCGGTCGACGAATACCGACGGCATCCGCTCCGAGAGCGGTCAGGACGGCGATGTGCTCGCGAAAGTCTCCCTGAAGCGCGAGGACGCCGACCTTACCAGCCACGCTCGGACAGGCGGTGCGGCGCCGCGAGGTCGGACACGTTGATGCCGACCATGGCTTCGCCGAGCCCCCGCGATGCTTCTGCGATCACCGCAGCGTCGTCGAAGAACGTCGTCGCCTTCACGATCGCCGCAGCACGCTGTGCGGGATTACCCGACTTGAAGATTCCCGAACCGACGAACACACCGTCGGCGCCGAGCTGCATCATGAGCGCCGCATCCGCGGGAGTTGCAACTCCCCCGGCGGTGAACAGTACGACCGGCAGCTTGCCTGCGGCCGCGACCTGGGCGACGAGGTCGTAGGGCGCCTGCAGTTCCTTCGCAGCGACGTACAGCTCGTCCTTTGACTTGCCCGCCAGCGCCGCAATCTCACCCTTGATCGTGCGGATGTGCTTGGTCGCCTCGGAAACATCCCCGGTACCGGCCTCACCCTTCGAGCGGATCATCGCCGCGCCCTCGGTAATACGGCGGAGCGCCTCGCCGAGATTCGTCGCGCCGCAGACAAAAGGCACGTCGAACGCCCACTTGTCGATGTGGTTGACATAGTCCGCGGGTGAGAGCACTTCGGACTCGTCGATGTAGTCGACCTTGAGCGCCTGAAGCACCTGAGCCTCGACGAAGTGACCGATGCGCGCCTTAGCCATGACTGGGATCGACACGGCCGCGATAATCCCGTCGATCAGGTCTGGGTCGCTCATCCGGGCAACACCACCCTGGGCCCGGATGTCAGCCGGTACTCGCTCGAGCGCCATGACCGCGACGGCGCCGGCATCCTCGGCAATTTTCGCCTGGTCGGCAGTCACGACGTCCATGATCACGCCGCCCTTGAGCATCTCCGCGAGCCCGCGCTTGACGCGGGTTGTGCTGGGCTGTGCTGTGGTGCTTTTCTCGCTCATAATCCTTTGATTCTACTTTGGCCACGCCATGGCAAGTTGCTCGCGCATCTCGCCCAGAAGCTGGGGCAACGCCTTTGTGTGCGCGATGATCGGGAAGAAGTTCGAGTCCGTGCCCCAGCGGGGAACGATGTGCTGGTGCAGATGATCCGCGACGCCTGCGCCAGCGATTCGACCCTGGTTCATCCCGATGTTGAATCCCTCGCAATGAGCTACCGCGCTCAACACCCGCATTGCCGTCTGAGTGAGGCTAGCCATTTCCGCGACCTCTGCGTCGGTCGCCTCGTCATACATCGCAACGTGACGATACGGACACACCAGTAGGTGACCGCTGTTATACGGGAACAGGTTCAGCAGCGCGTAGCCGGTTGTGCCGCGCGCGACGATGAGCGCTTTCTCGTCCGACAGCGACGGTGCGACACAGAACGGACAACCCTGGTCTTCTCCCGATTGGTTCTGCTCGATGTAGACCATGCGATGGGGCGTCCACAAGCGCTGGAACGCGTCGGGAACACCCGCGAAATCGCTGGATTTCTCGAGCTCTGCATCATCCATCGTTGCGCTTCCGAACGCCTAGACCTGCTCGTGCGTCGCGATGGCGTCCGTGATGCGCGCGATCGCGTCGGCGATCGGAATGCCGTTTTCCTGATGCCCGTCGCGGAACCGGAAGCTGACAGAACCCTGCTTCGCATCCTCTTCGCCGGCGATGAGCTGGAACGGCACCTTCATCGTGGTGTGCGTGCGAATCTTCTTCGCCATGCGGTCGCTCGAATCATCCAGCTCCGCACGAACCCCCACCGCTTTCAGCTGCCCGATCACGTCACGCAGGTAATCGTCGTACGCTTCCGCGACCGGGATGCCGACCACCTGGACCGGCGACAGCCAGACCGGGAACGCGCCCGCATAGTGCTCGAGCAGGATCGCGAAGAACCGTTCCATCGAACCGAGCAGGGCACGGTGGATCATCACCGGGCGCTGCTTCGTCCCATCCGCTGCCGTGAACTCAAGCTCGAACCTCTCCGGCAGATTCGGGTCGATCTGCACCGTCGACAGCTGCCAGGTGCGACCGATCGCATCCTTCGCCTGCACCGAGATCTTCGGTCCGTAGAACGCGGCGCCGCCGGGATCATCGACGAGATCGAGTCCCGATGCGACGGCGACTCGGCGCAGGGCCGACGTGGTTTCTTCCCACATCTTCTCGTCTCCGAGCCACTTGTCCTTGACGTCGTCCCGCGTCGACAGTTCGAGGTAGAAGTCGGTCAGGCCGAAGTCGCGCAGCATGCTCACGACGAGTTCGAGGGTTTTGCTGACCTCGTCCTCGAGCTGGTCCGGGCGCACGAACAGGTGGGCGTCGTCCATCGTCAAGCCACGAACACGAGTCAGACCGTGCAGCGCCCCCGAAAGCTCATTGCGGTAGACCGAGCCGAACTCGCTGAGCCGCAAAGGAAGATCGCGGTAGCTGCGCGGCCGCTCCTTGTAAATCAGGATGTGGAACGGGCAGTTCATGGGCTTGAGGTAGTAGTCCTGCCCCTGCTTCGTGATGTTGCCGGCGTCATCTCGTTCCTCATCCAGTCGCATCGGCGGGAACATGCCTTCGGCGTAGTTCGTGAGGTGCCCGGATTGCTCGAACAGGTCTGCCTTCGTGATGTGCGGCGTGTAGACGTAGGAGTAGCCGGCATCGCGGTTGCGACGCAGCGCGTGCTGCTCCATCTCCTGGCGGACGATGCCGCCGCGCGGGTGCCAGACCGACATCCCGGAGCCGATCTCCGTCGGGAAGGAGAAGAAATCGAGCTCCTGCCCGAGCTTGCGGTGATCGCGTTTTGCCGCTTCCGCCTGGCGTTCCTGATACTCGCGGAGTTCATCCTTGCTCGCCCAGGCGGTGCCGTAGATGCGCTGCAGCTGCTTGTTCTTCTCCGAGCCGCGCCAGTATGCGGCGGCGTTGCGCACGAGGGCCCAACCGTTGCCGATCATCCGGGTGTTCGGAAGATGCGGACCGCGACACAGATCCTTCCAGAACACTTCGCCGGTCTTACCGTCAACGTTCTCGTAAATGGTCAGCTCCGCGCCACCGACTTCGACATCCTCGTTGTCGTCGGTCGAACCGGAACCGTGGCCGACGTGGCCTTTGAGTCCGATGAGCTCGAGCTTGTAAGGCTCGTTTGCGAGTTCCGCGCGCGCCTCATCCTCGGTCACGACGCGTCGAACGAATCGCTGGCCCTGCCGGATGATGCGATCCATGGCCTTCTCGATGGCCTTCAGGTCTTCGGGCGTGAACGGTTCGGCGACATCGAAGTCGTAATAGAACCCGTCGGTGATCGGAGGACCGATGCCGAGTTTGGCCTCCGGATTGATCGACTGAACGGCCTGCGCGGTAACGTGCGCGGCGGAGTGCCTGAGGATGCTGAGGCCGTCCGCCGATTCGAGCGTTACGGGCTCGACTTTGTCCTTCGCCGTTGTCGTGCCCGCGAGATCCTTGAGTTCGCCGTTGACGCGCATGGCGACAACGTTCCGATCAGTGAACAACTCGAAGCCGGTAGACATGGCTCAACTTTACCGGGACGGTCGGGTGCCTCTTGCGCCTCGGAACGCAGGTGCCGAGCGGCCTAGACCTTCTTGCGCGAGCGTGACCTGACGAGATACACGATGATCGCGACGAGTAGCACGATGATGCCTACCCAGAGCAGGAATCCCAGGAGCCGGATGAGGACACCGAGAATTACAAACACAATTGCGATTGCTCCAACGACAGCCAGCACGGTAATCGCGACTCTCATGATGTGACGCTATCGCGTGGGATCGGCCGTTCGACCGAACTTATCCGTTCACGCCGCCTGCACGACTGTGACCGGCGACGTACTTCTCGTGCACGGCGCTGGCGGATGCTCGCAGCGTGCGAAAATACCCGACCAGCTCTCCCGTCCCGTCGGTCGCGCGGTAGCCGACCTCGTCGCCACGCCGAACAAAACGGATGTCGCCGTAGACGCGCTCGTATTGCGCGACCATACGCCAATGGCCAGGCTCGGCCTCGACAGCCGCGAGCACAGGCTCCCACGACGGTTTCGCGCCGGCCACGGCACGCTGATGGGCGTCGAACGCATCCTGAACGTCGTGCCGCATGGCTCCTTGGCTCACTGTGACGCAGCCGGCCCTGCAAAACGATCGTAGAACTTGCCGCCGATCGAGGGGCTAGTTATTCACTGGCGTTAGCCCTTCACCGGATCGATGAGGCTCGCGTCCATCGGGTCAACCGCGCGGCTGTTGTTCACCCGACGGTCGACTTCATATGTCGTGATCGTTGACGCGACACGATCGGAGACGACATCCAGCAGCGACAGCACGTGCTCGCGGTCGGCATCCGACTCGAGTTTTGCGGGGTTGAGCCACTCGTCGTAGACCTCCGGCACCAGAAACACGGGCATCCGATCGTGTACCTCGCCGGACGCGTCGCGGGCTTCGCGAGTGATGATCGCGGTCGAGACGACCCATTCGTCATTCACTTTTCGCACGGTGTAGATCCCAGCGGCAGCGAGAATATCGGGCTGGCCGTGAATGAAATGCGGCTGTTTGACCGTCTTGCCGTCCTCCTGCAGCTCAGACCACTCGTAGTAACCGCGCATCGGCACAATGCATCGCGAACTCGTGAACGCGCCCTTCCAGAGGCCGTTGGTCGCGACGGTCTCAATTCGGGCGTTGAGCTGCGGCCGCTTCGCTTCGCGCATGAACGCGGGATGAAAGTCCCAGACCGCAGCATCCACGCTTCGCGAGACTTCGCCGGAGTCCTTGTGCTTGCGTTCACGGATGATCGGAACGTGGTCGGTGGGCGCGATCGAGTAGCTCGGGATCCAATCCGCGTACTCATCGTCTTCCGCGCCGAAGGCCTGAAGCAGGTCTTCCGACCTTTTGTCTAAAACGAAGCGTCCGCACACGCCATCCATCCTCCCGCGTACCCCCGTCTTTGGGGGGCATACTGGCACTACCCGAGGAGGCAAGCATGCCAACGCACTTACCCGATGCCCTTCCGCGCGCCAGCAAAACGCGCGTTCGTGAGTCCGTTCTTGCGCTCGCCCCCAAGGACGATCTGAGGACAATCGACATCGATTGGGATCTCCTCAAGCGAGACCTGAACGATCGAATCTCGATGGTGGTGGAGTACGGATACTGGAAATCGAGCGCAGATGTGCCCGACGACGAACTGCCCCAGGACCAGGTCAAAGCGGTGGACAAGATTCTCGCCCTCTGTCGCGTGGAACCGATCCTCTATGTCACCGGGAGTATCCGTCCCGGCGGTGAGGGCACACTCGTCGCTCTGACCTCGCGGCTGGTCGTACGCGTGGAGCTGAGCCCTGCCCAGACGTCTGACAACACGGGATCGTTTACCTCTCGCGTGTGGGCGCAGTCGCGAAGCGATATTTCAAGCATCGGACTCACCGAAGTCAGCGAAGCGCGGCATGACGCGAACTGGCCGACGCGAATTCGCCTGAACCTGACACTCGACGGCTCTGAGCTGTTGCTGCCCCTGGCGAAGGGGCATCAGGTGACGAAAGAGGAGAATCTGGCGGCGCTGCTGCCAGCCTTACTCGAGGACCTCGACCGGCGGTAGCAATCCCTGCTCGGCACCGGTCAGCGGACCATGCGGATCTCGACCAGTCCCTCGATGGCTGGATCCGTTACTTCTACACCGTCGGCGCGGAAGCCATTGCGTTCGTAGAAAGCAATCGCTCGAGCATTGCCTGCGGCGACCCAAAGCTGCGCGGGCGCTTCACCGATCACGTTCTGCAGAAGTGATCGCCCGACGCCGGCGCCGTGTTCGGATGCTAAAAGATAAATCGTGTAGAGATGCGTTTCGCGTACCGCCGGATGGCCTTTCTCGACGTCCGATCCGACGGCTGGCCCCGCAGATGCGAAGCCGATAATCGCGTTCCCTCGCAGGGCAACAAATATCGTGCCGAACCGTGGGTTCTCGGACAGGCGCTCTGTCCACCAGGTTTTCCGTCGCCCGAAGGCAGACTCGCTGAAAAACCGCCCGGGCACCAACTCCGCGTATGTCTCGCGCCAGGAGTTGACGTGGACGCGTGCAATCCCGGATGCGTCCGCCAGCGTCGCTGCTCGCACCCGCGTCTCTTCGTCGGCCATGCGCCGATGCTAGTGGGCGCGGTTTAGGTCGCGCGCCATCTCAGTCGCGGATCTCCAGTCTTCTGGGAGCAAACCATTGCGGTGCCCTTGCTGGTGACGCCGCGCGAACCACTGGTGGAGCAAAAGGCTCCCGGGTGCACAACGGGGAGCGATGACTTCGGCTGCGTAGTGTTGGTGGCGGGTTTCGGCCTGATCTTGACGGCGATCGGAGTGAGCTCGGATTTGAGGATGGGCTCGTTGCCACACCCGGCCAGGATTCGTGCGATCGCATCGTGCTCGGCCTGCGTCATCCACAGTCCGTAGGTTGCCTTTACCGCGACCTGGTGTTCCACATAGGTGCATCGGTAAGCCTTGTTCGGCGGCAACCAGGTCGCCGCGTCTCCGTCACCTTTTTGGTCGTTGGACTTGCCGTCAACTGCGACGAGATTGAGCGGGTCGTTGGCAAGCGAGATCCGCTGGGCCTCGGTGAGCTGCTGCGCCCCGGTTTGCCATGCGTCGCCGAGGGAGACCATGTGGTCAATCTGCACGAGGGCGGAGGTGCTCTCTCCGCGGAGGAACTGAATCACTCCGCCCGTGTACGGCGAGACCAGCTTTCCGGACAGGACCTTGCAGCTTCCCGACTTAGTGATGTCGGTGAGGTCGCGCGCCAGTATGTCGTTGCGAGTGTCACAGCCATTGTGGTCAACATCGATCCAGGCTTCCCCGAAGTCGGCGACACGGGCATATCCCGTCATTGGCGCTCTGCCCTTGACCGGAATCCGCGAGAGCAGAACGACTGCGGTTGCCGATATTGAACTCGTGTTTGAGGCTGAGTCGGATACGTTGTCCGAACCCGGGATCGGTGTGGCGGGCGCATCCGATTCTTGTGGCGTAGCTGTCGGCACGGCGGACTTCGCCGCATCGTCGCCGCCAGCTGCTGCGTGGGTCGACCTCGATGCCGCCGCTGAGGTGGTGGCGGGCTTCGTCGGCGAGCGCGGCACCAGGTTTGCTCCGACGACCGTCAGCACCAAGGATCCGGCTAGAACAATTGCGGCAACTCTTCGTGAGGCGATGCGCGCCCACGAGCTGCGCCCGGTGACCACGCTGTACGTCGCGGTGAACAATGCGAACAATGCCGCGACCAGGAGAAATCCGCCGAAACCCGAACTCGCAGTCCCGATCACGCAGGCAATCAGCGCGACGGTGCTGACCACCCAGGTGCTGGCGATCGGGCGTGTTCTCGACGCGGCCTTCGTCTTGATCGGGTCATTCGGCGGGGTGGTCATGTATCTCCCTCGATACATTCACGTAGCCAGAAACTACCGCACATCGCAGGTTTCTGCGGCCCCCGATTCTGGGCGTCTCAACAGAAAAACCCTTGATTTCTCAAGGGTTTTCGTGTGGGCGGTACTGGGATCGAACCAGCGACCTCTTCCGTGTCAGGGAAGCGCGCTACCGCTGCGCCAACCGCCCGTGCCTGTCCAGCAGACAGGACTATTCAATTATGAAGAGGAGCGAGTGAGGTGGCGACGGGATTCGAACCCGTGTAAACGGCTTTGCAGGCCGGTGCCTGACCACTCGGCCACGCCACCACAGTTTTCAACGCTACAGCGGTGAACCATGAGTCTTCACTCGAGCGGATGACGAGATTCGAACTCGCGACCCTCACCTTGGCAAGGTGATGCGCTACCACTGCGCCACATCCGCATTTCTTCGTGCGCAGACGACTCTATCCCAGCCGCGGGACACTGGCCAATTCCGTGACGGAGCGTCGAAGTGGTGTGGCAGGATTGGTTTCTCAGGGCGATTGGCGCAGTTGGTAGCGCGCTTCCTTCACACGGAAGAGGTCATCGGTTCGAGTCCGGTATCGCCCACAATGTCCAACAACGACATGTCCAACAACGACATGTCCAACAACGACGTGTCCAACAACGAAGAGCCAGAGCCGCCAGTTCGTCGCACTCACCTCGTCGATCTCTCACCTCTGCGTGAGAGCCCCGCCTTCGCGCGGCTCTGGATCGGCAACGCGATTTCGGGCATCGGCGGACAGATGACCATCGTCGCGGTCGGGTTACAGATCTATCACCTGACCGGCTCGACGTTCGCAGTTGCGCTCGTCGGCGGTATCGCCCTGGTTCCGATGATCTTTGCCGGCCTGTACGGCGGGATGCTCGCGGATGCTTTCGACCGCCGTCTCATCATGTTCGTGGCCGCCTGTCTAGCGTGGTGCACGACCATCGCGCTCGTCACTATGACGCTTACCGGAGTGCACCTCGTCTGGCCGTTCTACATCGTGACGACCGTGAACGCGGTGGCGGTCACCGTGATCGGCGCGGTGCGCGCGGCCGTTACTCCGCGCATCCTGCCGATGCGTCTGATCCCGGCCGCCGCAGCGCTCACCGGGATCTCGAACGGACTGATGGTCACCGTCGGACCCGCTGTGGCGGGCGTCCTTGTGGCGGCCGTCGGATTCGCGTGGACATACTCGGTCGACATCGTGCTCTTCCTCACGGCATTCATTGGGATCCTGTCGCTGCCTCGGCTGCTCCCGCTCGGCGAGATCCATCGACCCGGGCTCGAGTCACTCAGGTTCGGCGTGCGATTCCTGCGGACCGCACCCAACATCCGGATGTCGTTCCTGGTCGACATCGTCGCCATGACCTTTGGCCAGCCCAGGGTGCTGTTTCCGGCTCTCGGTGCACTCGTTCTCGGCGGCGGGCCCGTCACGGTCGGAATCCTCACCGCTGCGGGCGCGATCGGCGCGTTGGTCAGCAGCGTCTTCTCCGGCCGCACCGGACAGGTTCGGCGACAGGGGCTGGCGATCGGATGGGCGATCACGATCTACGGCGCATTCATCGCTGGATTCGGCATCGTCGCGCTCGTCGCCGATCGTGGCCTCGTCGAGAAGGCTGGCGCGGCAGCAGTCGCTCCGAACGTGACCGCGATCGTCGTCGCATCCGTCGTTCTCGCCGGCGCAGGCGCGGCCGATAACATCAGCTCGATCTTCCGGCAGACCATCCTGCAATCCGCGGTACCGGACATCATGCGCGGTCGACTCCAGGGCGTGTTCACGGTCGTGGTGACGGGCGGCCCGCGAGTGGGCGACCTCTTCGTCGGTGTCGTCGCGGCGATTGGTGCGCTCTGGCTGCCACCGCTATTGGGCGGCATCGCGATCATCGTGATCATCGCATTCATGCTGCGAGTGCAGCGAACGTTCCGACACTACGACGCGACCAATCCGCTGCCGTAGCTGGGAGGCGTGCCGGTCGAGTCGATGTTTTTCGAGTATTGGCGCTTCGCTGGCTACTGAAGCGACGATGCCGTCGCGGGCGCCACTCGCTCGGCGGCTCGCCGAGCAGCACGCCGCACGAGGAGCCACAGCACGAGTGAGACGAGCCCGGCCCAGACGACCACGGCGATGATCGACAGCAACTGGACCTCGACGAGCGTGAGTTGGCCGTCGAAGATGAACCCGAGACTCGACCCGAAGAGGCCGACCATGACCAGGCCGACGGATGCTGCAATCAGGTGGCTGCCCACGAGGAACCACGCGTGCCTCCGGGTCTTCGCGATTCGGCGATAAACAAAGATGGAGCAGGCGAGACCGGCTGCGGCACCCGTGAGTCCGGCCCAGAACGGTTGGAAGTAGGCGCTGCCCGCCGAAATCGCGACGACCCCGCAGAACAGTCCCGCAACCGCGCCGGTGGCCGACGTCGTCGCGCTGATGATTCGCTGGCCGATCAACCAGCCGATCGCGGCACAGAGCGGCGCGACGATTGAGTTGACGATGATCCTCGGCGTCACCACCGAGTCGACTTGAAGTTCTAGCCCCACGAATCCCAGGATCCAGCCGAACCAGATCACCAGGCCGCAGCCGAGTAGCAGCCACGATCGCGGACGTTCGTGCGATCTGTCCCCCACGGCCCAGTTTCGTGCAACTGTGAGGACCACGAGCGCACCGCTTCCAACAGCGACCTGCACCGGCAGCGCGCCCCCGAGATCCAGCGGGCCGGCAGTGAGAGGTATCCCAACGCTGGTGGGAAACAGCACGACGATTGCAATCGGCGAGAAGACCAGCGCCGTCCATCCGATCGAGAACAGCGCGGAGGTCAGTGGATGCGATGTCGTGTCCCGCACCGTGAGGCTGGCCAGGAAGCCGGCGACCGCCGCAAGAGCGGCAGTGGGGTACTCGAGTGGAGAGTTCCATACTTGCGGTACAAAAAAGCTGATCAAAAGCCAGATGAGCAGTGAACTCGCCGAGATGAATATTGTGAGGGTCGTCGAGGCGCGAACGCTCGCGCGGTCCAGAAACTCGCGGTATTGAACGGACAGCGCAGGGATAGTGGCGAGAATCGCGATCGTGCACACAATTGTCAGTCCTGAGTGCTGCACCGATTCCGCTCCCTTCGCACGATCACTCTAAATCCGGCGGGCGAGAGAACGCGGCAGCAAGAAACGCGAAAGTGCCGCTTCGAAGAGCGACACTTCCGCGTTCTGGCTGTGGTCTAGTTGCTAAACGGTTGCGGGAATCTCGTACGCCTCCTCGCCGTGAACCACGGTGTCGACGCCGGCAACCTCATCCTCGTTCGTGATGCGGAAGCCCATCGTCTTCTGGATGACCCAGCCGATCGCGTAAGCCATGCAGAACGAGTAGATCGCGACGCCAAACCCACCGAGTGCCTGCGCACCAAGCTGGGTGAACGGAGTCGGGTCACCCGCGGCGATCCGGCCGAACAGGCCGATTCCGCTGCCGAAGATGCCGATGTAGAGAGTTCCGACGAGACCGCCGACGAGGTGGATTCCGACGACATCGAGCGAGTCGTCGAAGCCCAGCTTGTACTTGAGGTCGATCGCGATGCAGCAGACGGCTCCAACGAGGATGCCGAGCACGATGCCCCAGAACGGCGTCAGGATGTTACAGGCCGGGGTAATCGCGACGAGTCCTGCAACGGCGCCGGATGCGGCTCCGATTGACGTTGACTTGCCATCCTTGATCTTCTCGACCACGATCCAGCCGATGATTCCGGCGGCGGGAGCGGCGAGAGTGTTGATCCAGGCGACAGCGGACGTCGTGTTGACTGCTGCGGCTGAACCGGCGTTGAAGCCGAACCATCCGAACCAGAGCAGCGCTGCGCCCAGCAGGGTCAGCGGCACGTTGTGCGGTGCGTTCATGCCCTTGGCAAAACCGACGCGCTTTCCGAGAACGAGCGCAAGGGCAAGGCCCGCGGCGCCCGCGTTGATATGCACTGCAGTTCCACCTGCGAAGTCATTGACTCCCAGTCCGAAGACCGACCACCCGCCGTCGCTGACGGCACCCGACGAGTTGACAGCAAAGTTGAATACCCAGCTCGCGACCGGGAAGTAGACGAGAGTTGCCCAGACTCCGGCGAACACCATCCACGCCCCGAACTTTGCCCGGTCGGCAATAGCACCCGAGATCAGCGCGACAGTGATGATCGCGAACGTTGCCTGGAACGCTACGAAGGCGAGCGAATTGGTGTCGCCGGGGTTTGCAGACGCCAGTGCCCCGAATCCTCCCGTAACGCTCGTATTGCCCGTCCCGATGAATTGACTGAGCCCCACGTTGGCGAATGGATTCAGTAACCAGCCCTTCAGGACCCAGTCGGTGATGTGACCCTTGCCATCCTGCAAGCCGAACGACATCGAGTACCCATAGAGCACCCAGAGAACTGAGACGAGCGCGATAGCACCGAAGCTCATCATCATCATGCTGATGACGGACTTCGCCTTGACCATGCCGCCGTAGAAGAAGGCAAGGCCAGGAGTCATTAGGAGCACCATCGCGGCACCGACGATCAGCCAAAGCGAATTCAGATTTAGTGCGTTGTCGGAAGTCGCACTGGCCAGGACCGATAGATCGACCATGTGATTGTTACCTCTCGTTAAACGGGAAAACCTTTGGAATACACACAACGACGATGGAGTGTGTCACCTCGGGCAGGCGACCAGTTTGGCGACGGCACGTTTCAGCGAGCGACTCAGCGGATTACCGTCGTGTTACGCGGAGGCCCGGAATGTAAACATCGTGTTTCGCCCTGGTGCTCTGCTTAACCCCGCGAGATTGTCAGATACCGGTGCCGGTAGTGAGCGCAAGGAGCCGCGAAGCGGCGCGCAGGTACTTCTTGCGGTAGCCGCCCGCGAGCATGTCGGGTGGAAACACGCCATCGAGCGGTGTCCCCGTGGCGAGAACCCGAACCTGCGCGTCGTAGAGCCGATCGACGAAGGCGACGAAGCGGAGCGCATCGGTCTGATTGGCGAATATGTGAACATTGCGGATGCCCACGGTGTCGATGCCCTCGACGAGCCGAACATAGCGTGACGGATGCACGCGCGACAGCGTCTTCAGCAGCGAGTCGAAGTCGTCGACCGTGACCACGCCGGACGACGCCGCGATCTGCGAGTCGAACTCATCGGACGTCAACGCAACCGCATGCCCTTCGACATCGCGGCGACGGTAGTCGAGACCGTCGATGCGGACGATCTCGAATTTTGCGGCGAGAGCATCGATCTCGCGAAGGAAATCCTGCGCGGCGAACCGACCCACGCCGAGCGCGTTCGGTGGGGTGTTTGAGGTGGCAGCGAGCCGTGATCCGGATGCGGCGAGTTCGCTGAGCAGCCGCGACATCAGCCGGGTATCCCCCGGGTCGTCCAGCTCGAACTCGTCAATGCACACCAGCGACGCGCCCTTGAGGAGCGCGACGGTCTGCTGGTAACCAAGAGCACCCACCAGAGCCGTGAACTCAATGAAGGTCCCGAAATACTTGCGACCGGATGCCGCGTGCCAGAGCGCGGCGAGAAGATGGGTCTTGCCGACGCCGAATCCACCGTCGAGGTAGATACCGGGCCGCGAATCCGGCATCTTCTTACGCCCGAAGAGCCCGCCCTTACCCGAGGTCCAGCCCGCCGCAAAGCCGCGGATGGCGGCGAGCGCGGCACCCTGCGACGGGTAGTCGCGGTCGGGTCGGTAGGAGTCAAGGCTTGCGCTCGCGAACTGGCGAGGCGGCACGAGATGAGCGATGATCTCCTGCCCGGTGAGGGTGGGATTTCGGTCAGCAAGCGCGCCCGGTGAAACGGGCGTGGCTGCAGTCATGAATTGGCCTCAGGCTATGTGTCGAACTCTTACGGTTCACCCACGCACAGTGGCGCGAGGACTCGTAGATTCGTAGGTAACAGGTCGGCTTACCAGCCTAGACCGACCCCCGTCAGACCAATGTCACGCGGCTACTCTTGTATTAGGAGAGCCAGCCTGACCTGTGCCCAACTTGGAAGGTAGTCATGACCGTCGCCACTGATCCGGATGTCCGCTTCGCGAAGTACGCGCATCCGGAGCGTCTCGTGTCCACTGAATGGCTCGCGGCACATTTGGGCACGCCCGGGCTCGTCGTCGTCGAATCCGACGAAGACGTCCTGCTCTACGAGACCGGCCACATCGAGGGCGCGGTCAAGATCGACTGGCACACCGACCTCAATGACCCGGTCGTGCGCGACTACGTCGACGGCACCGGGTTCGCAGAGCTGCTCGGTCGCAAGGGGATCACCCGCGACAGCACGGTCGTCATCTATGGCGACAAGAACAACTGGTGGGCGGCTTATGCGCTCTGGGTGTTCAGCCTGTTCGGTCACGAAGATGTCCGCCTGCTCGACGGCGGCCGCGCCAAGTGGGAAGCAGAGGGCCGCCCGTACACGACGGATGCCGAATCCGCTCCTGCGGTCGAGTACCCGGTCGTCGAGCGCGACGACAGTAAAATCCGTGCCTACAAGGACGACGTGCTGGCGCATTTCGGCAACCCGCTGATCGACGTCCGCTCGCCCGAGGAGTTCACGGGCGAGCGCACCACGGCACCCGCCTACCCGGAGGAGTCGACGCTGCGCGCCGGCCACATCCCGAGTGCGCAGAGCGTGCCGTGGGCGCGGAATGTCGCCGAGGACTTCGGCTTCAAGAGCTTCGATGACTTGACGGCGATCTACCGGGGCGAGGCCGGGCTCAAGGACGGTGATAGCGTCATTGCTTACTGCCGGATCGGCGAGCGCTCGAGTCATACCTGGTTCGCGCTTACCCACCTGCTGGGCTTCGAGGGAGTTCGCAATTATGACGGCTCGTGGACGGAGTGGGGCTCCGCGGTGCGGGTTCCGATCGTCAAGGGCGCTGAGCCGGGTGCCGTACCGTCGCTGTAGAAGTACCCGACCGGAACGGTCGCGCAATGACAACTGAGTTGCCCGAGGCACTCGCGCGGATCCGCGAGGATTTTCGCGAGCTTGAGGTGCGCGATCGCCTGCAGCTGCTGCTCGAGTTCGCGAACGAACTGCCGGAGCTGCCGGATCGCTACGCAGACCATCCGGATCTACTGGAGCGCGTGGAGGAGTGCCAGTCCCCTGTGTACATCTTCGTCGAGATCGACGATCACGACATCGTTCACCTGTTCGCGACGGCTCCGAAGGAAGCACCAACGACCCGTGGGTTCGCATCGATCCTGGTGCAGGGCCTTGCCGGACTCACGGTGCAGCAGGTACTCGATATTCCGGATGACTATCCGCAGGATCTCGGCCTCACCGAAGCGGTGAGCCCGCTGCGCGTTCGCGGGATGACGGCGCTCCTCGGCCGTGCCAAAAGGCAGGTTCGCGAGAAGACGGCCGCGTGATCCTGCGGCGGTTGGTCCCGAACGCGGATCTGTCCATTGATCTGGATGCCGCAGACGCGCGCGACCACGTGACCGAGTTGTATCGACCCCCTCGCCCCGACTGGGTGCGCCTCAATCTGATCGCGACCGTGAGCGGCGCGGCAACCGGTCCCGACGGAACCAGTGAGTCCATCACCAATCCGGTCGACCGTGTCATTCTTCGGGCCATCCGGTCGCTCGCCGACGTCGTCCTGGTCGGAGCCGCCAGCGTTCGTGCCGAAGGGTACTTCGTGCCCCGCGACGTCGCTTTCGCGGTCGTGAGTCGAACGGGAGACTTCGCCGGACACAAGCTCGCCCGCAACGACAACCACGGTCCGCTGCTGGTGCTCTGCCCTGCAGCATCCGTCGACCGCGCGCGTGAAACAGCGGGCGACTCGGCCGTGCGCGTGGTCGCCGTGCCTGACTCAGCCGGATCCCTCTCGGCCGATGCGATCATCGCGGCCATTCGTGCCGAAGGCTATTCCTCGATCGTGGCCGAAGGGGGCCCGGCGATTGCCGCGCACCTGGTCTCGGGCGGAGTGATCAACGAGCTGTGTCTCAGCACGAGTCCGCAGTTGAACGGCGCTGCGGTACCGGTTTTCGGGTCGAGCCAATTCGAATCGGTCCCGCTGACCCTCAACCAGCTACTCGTCGATGATGGCGGCGCGATGTACGCGCGCTGGGGATTGCCGGCAACCGCAGCTACCGAAGGCGTTTGAGCCAGCGACGGATGTCGCGGTTGAATCGTTCTGGGTCATAGTTCCACAGCTTCGCGTGACGCGCGATCGTGAACTCGTCGAAGGTCACAATGTCGGGACGCGCCAGGGCGAGCTGCTGCGAGGCGGATGCCGGCACGTAGCCGTCATCCGCGCTGTGCAGGATCAGGATGGGGAGGTCGAGTTCGTCCGCTCGCGCGACGAAATTCAGGCGCGCGAGATCGATCGCCTCATCCTGGCCCGTCAGCGTTCGTCCCCACGGTGCACCGATTACCCGCTGCGCCCCGATGCTGACAATTCGGGGAACCCGAAGGGCATCGGTCTGGTAGTTGATGGTGTCGATCCAGTTCACCACCGGCGACTCGAGGATGACCCCGTTCACAACCCCCGCGTTCGCCGACCGGGTCACCACCTGCAGTGAGATGGCACCGCCCATCGACCACCCCATCAGCACCACTTCGGTCGCACCGCGCGCAATCGCGTAGGCGAGCGCAGCATCCACGTCCGGCCACTCGGTGTCGCCAAGCCCGTAAAGCCCATCGTTGCTTTGAGGCGCGTCGCCATCGTTTCGGTACGAGACGAGCAGTGACGTGTACCCGCACTCTCGCGCCACGGCGACAGCACGCAGGCATTCCTGCCGGCGCACTCCCCTGCCATGTACTCCGATGAGCCAGCGCTTGCTGCCGCGTCGAGCCGGGATCAACCAGGCAGGCGCAACGCCAACCGGTGTCTCGATTTCAACCTCCTCGAACGCGAAGCCCAGCTCTGACGGCTCCAGGAAGAACCAGCCAGCGACCGAACCGCGAGTCGCGGTTGCCAGGTCTCCGTGGTCGACGCCGATGAGTTCGCGAACGACGAATCGATTGCCGACCTCGAGGATCGGACCGATCCGAGCGTGGCCCGCGCCCTCCGAGAACCACAGGCCGTAGCGACCCGGCAGCAACGTGTCGAGCGTTTTCGAAAGGGTGATCGTTGTCTCGGTCGAGCCGAGGATGCGCAGGTCTTCTACGCGGGTCTTGCTCGGCGTGACGACCCGGCGAGCAACGTAGACGGTCAGTGTGGCAAGCCCGACGAGGCCGCCGAACGCCGCCGCGCCCAGCGTGATCGCGGTTGCCGTAACCGCCGTGGACCCGGCGCTGCGCCTGCGCACCATTCGCTCACAGCCCTTCAGAGCGCTCGGAGGCCCCGGGGCGGCGAGCCTCTCCCCTGCCAATTCGAAAAAAGCCTAACCTTCTTCACGTGTCCGATTCTGTCGCGGGAACCCCGATTCCGCCCGCATTCTCGCGGGCTGTCGAGTCCCTGAAATCGGCGAAGACCCGCCCGGAGCTGTCGATCACCGAGATTCCTGCGCCCGGCTCTCTGGCACCCAGCGCCCTGGCGCTCGCCGCGGATGTCGTGCCAGCGCAGCACGGCATCGATTCGCCGCTCGGTACCGGCCGATTCATCCTGCTGCACGATCCCGCGAGTCCCGAAGCCTGGGGCGGCGAGTTCCGGGTGGTCTGCTTCGCGCAGTCGCCCCTCGACACCGACATGGGGCTCGATCCGTTCATGGCAGAGGTCGCCTGGTCCTGGCTCGTGGATGCGCTGGCCTCGCGTGGGGCCGCGTATCACTCGGCATCGGGCACCGCGACCAAGATCCTCTCAACCGGATTCGGCGAACTCTTCTCGCAGGGCGACGGAGCAGTCATCGAACTTCGCGCTTCCTGGACCCCCGCGGATCACGAAATCGGCGCACATGTGGAAGGGTGGAGCGAGTTGCTGTGCATGCTGGCGGGACTTCCGCCGGCGGTCGAAGGAGTCAGTCTGTTGTCGCTGCATAGACCCACGGGCCGCAAGGGCGCCAGCCCGAAAGCCCCTGCGCCGAGCAGGTCGTGAGTAGTACCACGGACGAGCCGAGCGCCTCGCCACCCTCAACCGACACCACCACGGCAGCTCCCAAACAGGCCGACCACGTTCCGGTGAGCGTGATCGACACACGAGACGCGTATCTGGCGGCGGTCAAGACGCTGAGCGCAGGCACCGGCCCGATCGCGATCGATGCAGAGCGAGCATCCGGCTTTCGCTACTCGCAGCGCGCCTACCTCATCCAGATTTTCCGCCGGGGCGCGGGCACGTTTCTTTTCGATCCACCAGCCATCGGGTCCTTCGCCGAACTCGACGGCGCCCTCCGCGACGAGGAGTGGATCCTGCATGCGGCCAGCCAGGATCTCACCTGCCTGCGCGAAGTGGGGATCGATCCACAGAAACTGTTCGACACCGAGCTTGGAGCGCGTCTTGCGGGTCTGCCGCGGGTCGGACTCGGCACCGTTGTCGAAGACCTCCTCGGCATCCATCTCGCCAAGGAATTCTCGGCCGCCGACTGGTCGACCAGGCCCCTCCCCCAGGCCTGGCTCGTCTATGCAGCGCTCGACGTGGAACTGCTGGTGGATTTGCGCGATGTGCTCGGCAAGCTGCTGGACGACGAGGGAAAGGGCGAGATTGCGCGAGAGGAATTCGACGCGACGCTGGCTCGAGACTTCCGCGTGGTTCGCGAGCAGCCCTGGCGCCGGCTGAGCGGGCTCCACTCGGTTCGCGGAGTGCGAGGGCTCGCGGTCGCCCGCGAACTGTGGCAGGCGCGAGACGAGTTCGCCCGCGAGACGGATACGGCTCCGGGACGCCTGGTGCCCGACTCGGCTCTTGTAGCCGCGGCACGAGTGCTCCCGTCGAGCAAGCGCGAGCTGGTTGCGCTGAAGGAGTTCACGGGACGCGCGAGCCGATCGCAGATCGATCGCTGGTGGGAGGCGCTCCAGACCGGCATGACGACGACGGATCTTCCCGTCCTCCGCGCGGCCACAGACAGTGTTCCGCCACCGCGCGCCTGGGCAGACAAGAATCCCGAGGCGGATCGGCGACTCAAGGCGGCGCGCTCAGCTGTACTCGCCAGGTCGGAGGAGCTCAACATTCCGATCGAGAATGTGCTCACCCCGGAGTTGTTGCGGCGGCTGGCGTGGTCGCCACCGCAGCCCGTGGAGGTCCGCGCCATCCGCGAAGCGCTCGCGGAGATGGGTGCGCGTCCGTGGCAGGTGGATGCTGTCGCCCAGCCCATTACGACCGCCTTCATCGACTCGGTCGACCCCGACTATTTGGTGAAACCATCCGATGGCTTTGTCGATCAGGCCCAAAGGATCGAGAGCGCCGCGACCGACGAGTCGTAGGAACAATCAAAGGATTATGGGCCGGAATTCACCAGCCTAGGATCAGTGAATGTGCCGTATTTCTATGCGGCCTTTTGATTGTGGAGGGTGTCGTGGCCGAGAAAGCCGAAGTCGTATTCATCGATGGGGTTCGCACCCCGTTCGGGCGTGCCGGCGAAAAGGGAATGTACTGGAACACCCGTGCAGACGACCTCGTCGTGAAGGCCATCATCGGCCTCATGGAGCGCAATCCCAAAGTCCCGAAAGAGCGCATCGACGACGTCGCGATCGCGGCCACCACCCAAACTGGAGACCAGGGGCTGACGATCGGGCGCACCGCATCGCTGCTGGCCGGTCTTCCGCAGAGTGTCCCGGGTTATGCGATCGACAGGATGTGCGCTGGGGCGATGACCTCCGTGACGACAATCGCCGGCGCAATCGCATTCGGCGCGTACGATCTCGGAATCGCTGGCGGTGTCGAGCACATGGGACATCATCCGATGGGCTCGGGAGCCGACCCGAATCCGCGCTTCCTGTCTGAGAAGCTGGTGAGCGTCGAGGCGCTCAACATGGGCAACACGGCCGAAAACATTCATGACAGATTTCCCGCCCTCACGAAGGAGCGTGCCGATCGGTTCGCCCTTGGCAGCCAGCAGAAGGCGGCCGCGGCGTACGAGAACGGCAAACTCCAGCCCGATCTGATCCCGGTTGCGATCAAGAGCGAAGCGGGATGGGGTCTTGCGACCCGGGACGAGGCGCTGCGCCCCGAGACCACGATCGAGGGTCTCGCTGACCTGAAGACGCCGTTCCGTCCGCACGGGCGGGTCACGGCGGGCAACTCATCCGGCCTCAACGATGGCGCGACCGCAAGTCTGCTCGCCAGCGCGGACGCGGCAAAGGAGCTCGGCCTCGCGCCCAAGATGCGGATGGTGAGCTTCGCTTTCGCGGGCGTCGCGCCGGAGATCATGGGCATCGGCCCGATTCCCTCGACGGAAAAGGCGCTGCGCAAGGCTGGCCTCGGCATCAGCGACATCGGACTGTTCGAGCTCAACGAGGCGTTCGCGGTGCAGGTGCTTTCACTGCTCGACCACTTCGGTATCGCCGACGACGACCCGCGCGTGAACCAGTGGGGTGGCGCAATCGCCATGGGACATCCGCTGGCCTCATCCGGTGTGCGACTGATGATCCAGCTTGCGGCGCAGTTCGCCGAACACCCCGAAGTGCGCTACGGACTGACCGCAATGTGCATCGGTCTCGGCCAGGGCGGATCCGTCATCTGGGAAAACCCGCACTTCACAGGTGGCAAATAAATGGTAAGCGCGGCAGATTTCAAGCAGATCGCGGCCCTCGATCCGGATGAGGTCGTGACGCACTCTTACGTGCGCGACGTGCCGTTGTCGGGCGGGAAGACGCTCGCTCTCATCACTCTCGACAACGGCCGCGATCACACGCGACCCAATACCCTCGGGCCGGCGACGCTACTCGAACTCGGCGAGGTGCTGGATGCACAGAAGGCTCGCGCAGCGAAGAAGGAAATCAGCGCCGTTGCGATCATCGGCAAGCAGTTCATCTTCGCCGCCGGCGCTGATCTGTCGAAAGTCAGCGATATCCCCAGCCGCGAAGTCGGCAAGCAGATGGCCGAACTGGGCCACTGGGTGCTGGGCAAGCAGAGCGAACTCGGCGTGCCATCGTTCGTCTTCTACAACGGTCTCGCCCTCGGCGGCGGAGTCGAGATCGGACTCAACGCCGACTATCGGACGATCGACAGCTCGGTCGCCGGATTCGGGCTGCCCGAGGTGTTTCTGGGACTGATTCCGGGGTGGGGCGGAGCCTGGCTGCTGCCCAACCTGATCGGTATCGAGAACGCGCTCACCGTCATCCTGTCGAACCCGCTCAGGAACAACACGATGCTCAAGGGCAAGGAGGCCTTCGACCTGGGAATCGCGGACGCGATCTTCGGCCCGGCCAACTTCCTCGAGGACTCGATCAAGTGGGCGGACGGGGTCATCTCGGGCTCGATCAAGGTCAAGCGCGCCAACGAGCCCGGCAAGATCGAGCGCGCAGTGAAGTGGGACATCGCGACCAACATCGCCCAGAAGACGCTCCAGGACCGCATAGGAACGATCGCGAAATCGCCGTACCGGGCGCTCGAGCTGCTCAAGGCGGCGAAGAACACCGACAGGACGACCGGTTTTGCGGCCGAAGACAACGCACTCGCCGACCTCGTCTCCGGGGACCAGTTCCAGGCCAGCATCTACGCTTTCAACCTCGTCACGAAGCGTGCGAAACGTCCGGCGGGCGCTCCCGACAAGGAGCTCGCCAAGAAGGTGACCAAGGTTGGCGTTATCGGCGCGGGACTGATGGCATCACAGTTCGCCCTGCTGTTCGTGCGCCGGTTGAAGGTGCCGGTGGTCATCACCGACCTCGACCAGGAGCGCGTGGACAAGGGCGTCAAGTACATCCACGACGAGATCCAGAAGCTGCTCGATAAGGGCCGCATCGGCCAGGACGATTCGAACCGGCTTCAGGCGCTCGTGACCGGAACGACGAACCGCGCCGACTTCGCCGACTGCGACTGGGTGATCGAGGCGGTCTTCGAGGAACTGGGCGTCAAGCAGGATGTCTTCGCCGACATTGAGAAGTACATCTCCCCCGAAGCCGTGCTCGCGACGAACACATCCTCGCTTTCGGTCGAGCAGATCGGGGCGAAGCTTGCTCATCCGGAGCGGCTCGTCGGGTTCCACTTCTTCAACCCGGTCGCGGTCATGCCGCTCATCGAAGTGGTGAAGACTCCGCACACGGACGATGCAACCCTCTCGACCGCGATGGTTACCGCCGCGAAACTGTACAAGAACGCGGTGATCACGACGGACACTCCAGGGTTCGTCGTCAACCGCATCCTCGCCAAGGTCCTTGGAGAGGCGATGCACGCCGTCGACACCGGTACGCCGTTCGAGGTGGTCGATGGCTCGGTGCAGCCTTTCGGACTACCGATGACCCCGTTCGAGCTGCTGGAACTCGTCGGCCTGAAGGTCGGTGCCCACGTGCTCGACACGCATCACGCCGCGTTCCCCGATCGGTTCTTCGAGAGCACGAACCTCCACAAGCTCGCAGAACTCGGCCACATCTTTGAGCGTGACTCGAAGGGCAAGGTCAAGGGTTATGACCCGAAGGCGGTCGCCATCGTCAAGGGCGGCACGACGCCGATGACCGGCGAGCAGCTCCGCGTGCGCCTGGAAGACGGGCTCGCCGACGAGATCCACCGGATGCTCGACGAGCATGTCGTTGCTGCGCCGGAGGACATCGACCTCTGCCTCATCCTCGGCGCGGGTTATCCATTCCAGATGGGTGGCGTCACGCCGTACCTCGATCGTGTCGGTGCATCCGAGCGCGTCTTCGACGACACCTTCCACCATCCCGTCATCCGCGGAGTCGACCACTAGGATCTCGCCGCAAAACTCAGGCCCCCAGGCGCGCCGACCCTGCCTGTGGGTTGGCGACACTGGGAGCCTGAGTTTTGCGCGGGCGAACCTAGCGGTTGACGGCGCTCATGTCGGAGTAGCGATCGCCGACTGGCGCCGCGACGGCGTCGAGCGCTGCGAGCTGGGCGTCGCTGAGTACCACGGCATCCGCGGCCACGTTGTCCTCGAGGTTCTTCACCTTCGTCGTTCCCGGGATCGGCGCGATGTCGTCGCCCTGCGCGAGCAGCCACGCCAGCGCAATCTGCCCGGGCGTGGCGCCGACATCCTTCGCCACGGCATCAACCTGCTCGACGATGCCGATGTTTGCGGCAATGTTGTCATCCGCGAATCGTGGGTTCGAACGCCGGAAGTCGGCTTGGTCCAGCTGATCGAGTGAGCGGATCGAGCCGGTAAGGAACCCGCGACCGAGCGGCGAGTATGGCACGAATCCAATCCCGAGCTCGCGAACCACGGGCAGGATCTCGGCCTCAGGGTCGCGGGACCAAAGCGAGTACTCCGTCTGCAGCGCCGTCACCGGATGGACGGCGTGTGCACGACGAATGGTGATCGGCGCAGCCTCCGACAGTCCGTAGCCGAGGATCTTGCCCTCTGTGATGAGCTGCTTCAGCGCGCCCACGGTCTCCTCGATTGGCGTGTCGGGGTCCATTCGGTGCTGGTAGTAGAGGTCGATATGGTCAGTCTCTAGTCGCTGCAGTGACCCTTCAACGGAGGCGCGAACATTCGCCGCGCTGCCGTCGAGCTGACGTTCGTTCGTCTCATGGTTGATCGTGCCGAACTTGGTCGCAATCACGGCTTCGTCGCGACGCCCTTTGAGGGCTCGAGCGAGCAGCTTCTCGTTTTCATACGGCCCGTACATCTCGGCCGTGTCAAAAAATGTGACACCGAGCTCGAGTGCGCGATGAATGGTGGCGATGGCGCCCGCGTCATCCGCCCCTGCGCCGGTGTAGAAGGCGCTCATCCCCATGCAGCCGAGCCCGAGGCGGGACACCTCCAGACGACTGCTGCCTAGTGTGATCTTCTTCATTTGCTTCCTTTTCTGTATGTCGCGATCTTGTAGTCGATGACGGCGAGGCTGTTGGCCATTTCGTCCAGCTGCGCAACGACGGATGCCCGATGCTTGAGCAGCAGCTCGAGCCGAGCCGGTGTGCTGTCCTCGCCAAGCCTCACGAGCTCGACGTACTCGCGAACTTTCGAGATCGGCATCGCCGTCGACCGCAACTTCGTGAGGAACTCCACCCAGCCGATGTCGGCATCCGAATAGCGGCGATGACTCGATGGTGCGCGTTCAATGCGCTCGAGCATGAGGCCGGAACGTTCGTAGTACCGCAGTGTGTGCGTGGAGAGTCCGGTGCGCTCTGCGGCCTCAGAGATCGACAGAGACACATCAACCAAGGTCATGGTCTTAGGCTAGAACTTAGAGTGCACTCTAAGTCAAACGACTATCTCGCTGTGGTGGAAGTTCGGCAGGACCTGGAGATTTGAGTGGCAATTACCTATACGGCATGCCGTTAGCGCGAGACTACGCTCGCTGGCGAGTCCGCTACTCCGGCGGGCAAAGGAGCATGCCACATGCGCAACATCCGGCCCCACGTTCGTCGGGCGCGGCTCATCGCCGCCGCCATTATTACTGCTCTCGGGCTCGTTTTGGTGCCGTTCGCCGCAGAGACCGCGCAAGCGGGCGCGCCCCTGAATCTTCAAGTCAACTGGGATCTCTACAACTATCAGTTTGGCGGCGGAGTGCCGTTCTTCTCCCAGAACTCGTACATCGCCGATCAGGCCGCAGCGGCTGCTAAGGCGCACGCCGACTGTCCAAACGTGTGCGTGTATCTGGCGCCGGCACTCCCCGGATCACCCGGGACCTACGTGCAGTACACGGTCAATGCAACGAACGCTCGAGGTTTCGTTCTCAACCTCGCGACCCAGCTCGAGAACAAGGGCGGTGCCGCCCTGCTGAACCCCGCCTACAACTGGGGTGCGGTAGGCACCTACACGAAGGGCGACGTAACCTGGGCCGACCTGATCCTCGTGCAGTACAGCGCAGATCCCCCGGAGAAAGTGCAGCTTGGGCCCACGACGATCTATGGCTCGGCAACGGTGGGATCCCTATTGCAGATCTCCACCACGGTTCCGCCTTACGCGACTCCGACCTACCAGTGGAAAGACAACGGCGCGACCATTCCCGGAGCGATGAACCCGACGTACGTCGTCGGAGCGGGTGACCTTGGTCACAACATCACGGTCACCATCACGGCAACCGCGGACGGGCTCAACCCTGGCACTGATACATCGAACGCTCTTGGCCCGATCGGTCTAGGCCTGATCTTCCACCCGCCGGTAGTGCACATCGATGGCTCTCAGCACGTTGGACACTCCCTGCGTGTCGACTGCGGCCAATTCGTCGGTCCGAGGCTGACCTGCAGCTACCAGTGGTACCGCGGTGGTAGCGCGGTTCGCGGCGCAATCGATCCGACCTATGCGCTGACTTCGGCCGACCAGGGGCACACGATCAACGTGCACGTCATTGTCGTCTCCGCGGCACCCGGTTACGAGACCCTCGAACTGCGAAGTGACTCGCACGCCCACATCGGCGCAGCGCTCACGCCAACGTCCTAACGGTTGATGGTGGCCGCGTCCGGTTAAGCGCTCCGGACGCGGCACCGATGCCAGAGCGACCGGCCCGAACCGGCGCGGTTCTGGTACTAGCCCTCGCCGCTCGACGCGTCAGCGCGAATGTCGCGCTTCGAGTCCTCGGGCAGCGGCCGAGCCACCGGGATTCGACTCCCGAGCACCTGGCCAACCAGATCGCGCGCGATCTTCTGCGGGTTCAGTCCGACCAGATCGAGGATCTGGTCGCGCGCGCCGTGCGGCAGGAATTCGTCCGGAAGCCCGAGTTCGGTGACCGCAGTATCGACGCCGGCAGCGCGCAGATCCTGGCGGATGCGTGTGCCGATACCACCAACGCGAATTCCATCTTCGATCGAGACCACGATGCGGTGATCCGCAGCCATCGTAAGGACGCTCGCGGGCACGGGAACGACCCAGCGGGGGTCGACGACCGTAGCGCCGATGCCTTGGGCTGCCAGCCGCTCGGCCACCTGCATTCCGAGCGTCGCCATCGGGCCGACCGTCACGATCAGCACGTCCTTGTGCGCGGCTTCGCGCAGGATGTCGACGCCGTCCTTGGTGCGGCGTGCCGCCTCGAACTCGTTGCCGACGCTGCCCTTTGAATACCGGACGACAGTGGGTGCATCGTCGATCGCAACCGCTTCACGCAGCTCCTCGCGCAGCCGGGTCGCATCCCGAGGAGCAGCGAGCCGGATGTTCGGGACGACCTGCAGGATCGCGAGATCCCACATGCCGTGGTGGCTGGGACCATCCGGCCCGGTCACTCCGGCTGACGAGAGCACGAAAGTGACGCCGGCCTTGTGCAGGGCGACGTCCATGAGCACCTGGTCGAACGCGCGGTTCACAAACGTCGCATAGAGCGCAACAACCGGGTGCAGGCCACCGAACGCGAGACCCGCTGCTGATGTGACGGCGTGCTGTTCCGCGATCCCGACGTCGAACACGCGCTTCGGGAACTTCTCGGCGAACTTGTGCAGGCCGGTGGGCCGAAGCATGGCGGCAGTGATGCCAACGACGCGAGGATTCTCCTCCGCGAGCTGTACGATTTCGTCCGCGAACACGGCCGTGAACGAAGGCCTGGAAGCCACCTCGATTGGTTCGCCCGTCTCCGGATCTATGTGCCCGACGGCGTGGAACTGGTCGGCGATATCGTGCATCGCCGGCTCGTAGCCGCGACCCTTCTGCGTGATCGCGTGCACAATGACCGGCGCACCGTAGTTCTTCGCCTGCGTCAACGCGTGCTTCATTGCATTGACGTCGTGCCCATCAACGGGCCCGATGTACTTGATGTCAAGGTTCGAGTAGAGCGCCTCGTTGTTCGTGAAGCGCGCCAGGAATCCGTGCAGGCCACCGCGAACGCCACGATAGAACGCCCGTGCCGGCGCACCAAGGTGACTGAAAAAACGGGTACTGGAAATGTGCAGCGTGCGATAACCCCGCCGCGTGCGCACCGTGTTCAGGAACCTCGCCATGCCGCCGATCGTCGGGGCATAGGAGCGTCCGTTGTCGTTGACCACGATGATGAGCCGGCGCGAATTGTCGTCGCTGATGTTGTTGAGTGCTTCCCAGGTCATGCCGCCGGTGAGCGCCCCGTCGCCGACCACGGCGACGACGTATCGATCACCCTGCCCCGTCATCGCGAATGCGCGCGAGATGCCATCCGCCCACGACAGCGAACTCGACGCGTGCGAGCTCTCAACAATGTCGTGCACGGATTCGCTGCGCTGCGGATACCCCGCCATTCCGCCGAGTTCCCGAAGATGGCTGAAGTCCTGGCGACCGGTCAGCAGCTTGTGAACGTAGCTCTGGTGGCCGGTGTCGAAGACGATCGCGTCCTTCGGCGAATCGAACACCGAGTGGATGGCGATGGTGAGCTCGACCACGCCGAGGTTCGGTCCGAGGTGCCCACCGGTCTTCGACACCTGGGACACAAGAAAGTCGCGAATCTCCCTGGCAAGCGTCGCCAATTCGGCCTGCGATAACCCGTCAAGGTCGCGCGGGCCATGGATCCCCTCAAGCAAACTCACCATTTCAGCCTACGCGTTCGGGTGCCCCGAGCATCCCTCGCGCGGCCGATCTTTAAGCTCACACCAAGGAACGAAGCACGTACTGAAGGATGCCGCCGTTGCGGTAGTACTCCGCCTCACCGGGCGTGTCGATGCGCAGCACGGCGTCGAACTCGATTTCTTTCTTGCCCGCCGATGAGTTCTCGCTCGGCTTCGCAACCACATGAAGAGTCTTCGGAGTGCGACCCTCATTCAGTTCTTCGACCCCCGAAATATCGATGATCTCCGTTCCGTCAAGGCCGAGCGAATCGGCGTTCTCGCCGGCGGGGAACTGAAGCGGCAGCACGCCCATCCCGATCAGGTTCGAGCGGTGAATGCGCTCGAAGCTCTCGGTGATGACCGCCTTGACGCCGAGGAGCGTCGTGCCCTTCGCGGCCCAGTCGCGCGACGAGCCTGACCCGTATTCCTTGCCCCCGAGGATGACGAGCGGCACACCGGCGGCCTGGTAGTTGGCGCTTGCGTCGTAAATGAACGCCTGCGGCCCATCCGGCTCGGTGAAGTCGCGGGTGTAACCACCCTCCACACCGTCCAAGAGCTGGTTCTTCAAGCGGATGTTCGCAAACGTTCCGCGAATCATGACCTCGTGGTTGCCGCGTCGCGATCCATAGGAGTTGTAGTCCTTGCGGTCGACTCCGTGCTCATCCAGGTACTTGCCCGCGGGGCTGTCCGCCTTGATCGAGCCGGCAGGGCTGATGTGGTCGGTCGTTACCGAGTCGCCGAGCTTTGCGAGTACTCGTGCACCGGAAATGCTGGTCACGGGGGTAGTTTCGATCGTCATCCCGTCAAAGTACGGGGGCTTGCGCACGTAGGTCGACTTGGCATCCCACTCGAAGGTGTCACCGGTCGGCGTCGGAAGCGAGCGCCAGCGGTCGTCTCCGTTGAAGACTGCCTCGTACTCGTGGGTGAACATCCCGGTGTTGATCGAGGAGTCGATGGTCGACTGCACCTCTCCGGCATCCGGCCAGATGTCGGCGAGGAATACATCGTTCCCGTCCGTATCCTGGCCGAGCGCATCCTTCTCGAAATCGAAGTTCATCGACCCGGCAAGGGCGTAGGCGATGACCAGCGGCGGGGACGCCAGATAGTTCATTTTGACGTCCGGGTTGATGCGACCCTCGAAGTTACGGTTGCCCGACAGCACAGCGGTGACCGCGAGGTCGTTCTGGTTCACTGCCGCGGAGATCTCCTCGATCAGCGGACCGGAGTTCCCGATGCAGGTGGTGCAGCCGTAACCGACCGTGTAGAAACCGAGGTCCTCGAGGTAGCCGACGAGTCCGGCTTTCTCGTAGTAGTCGGTGACGACCTTGGAGCCGGGCGCCAGCGTGGTCTTGACCCAGGGCTTCGACTTGAGGCCCTTCTTGCTGGCATTGCGCGCGAGCAGGCCGGCCGCAAGCATCACGGATGGGTTCGACGTGTTGGTACAGGACGTGATCGCCGCGATGGCAACGGCGCCGTGGTCGAGGATGAACCCCTCGCCGTTCTCAAGGACCACCTCGGTCGGGTGGGATGCCGTCTCCGGCGCTGCCACCTTGTGCTTGTGCTTGTGTGAGTGCTCGTGGGCCGTGTTCTCATCCTGCGCAGTGAACCCGATCGGGTCAGATGCTGGGAACGATCCCTCAATTGCCGCGTCGACGCGGGAGAGATCGTCGTCCTCGCCATCCGCGTATGAACCGAGATCAATCTCGAACTGGCTCTTGGCCTTGGATAGCTCGACCCGGTCCTGCGGACGCTTCGGTCCGGCGATCGATGGGACAACCGTCGAGAGGTCGAGTTCGAGGTACTCGCTGTAGACCGGCTCGTGCGACGGGTCGTGCCAGAGCGTCTGAAGCTTCGAGTACTGCTCGACCAGAGTCACCTGCTCCTCGCTGCGGCCAGTGAGGCGAAGGTAGTCGAGGGTGACGTCGTCGATCGGGAACATGGCAGCAGTCGAGCCGAACTCGGGGCTCATGTTTCCGATCGTGGCGCGGTTCGCGAGCGGCACCTCTGCAACGCCCGTTCCGTAGAACTCAACGAACTTGCCGACTACTCCGTGCTTGCGAAGCATCTGGGTGATCGTCAGCACCACATCGGTCGCCGTGACCGCAGGTGGAATTGCGCCGGACAGTTTGAATCCGACGACCTTCGGGATGAGCATCGAAACCGGCTGCCCGAGCATGGCGGCCTCGGCCTCGATTCCGCCGACGCCCCACCCGAGAACTCCGAGTCCGTTGACCATGGTCGTGTGCGAATCTGTACCGACGCAGGTGTCCGGATAGGCCTGGAGCGCGCCGTCCACAGTGCGCGTGTACGTCACGCGAGCCAGGTGCTCGATGTTGACCTGGTGAACGATGCCGGTTCCCGGCGGCACGACCTTGAAGTCGTCGAAGGCGGTCTGACCCCAGCGCAGGAACTGGTACCGCTCACCGTTTCGCTCGTACTCGAGCTCGACGTTGCGCTCGAAGGCATTCTCGGTGCCGAACAGGTCGGCAATCACCGAATGGTCGATGACGAGTTCGGCGGGGGCGAGCGGATTGACCTTCTTCGGGTCACCACCGAGCGCGCTGATGGCCTCGCGCATGGTGGCCAGGTCCACGATGCAGGGGACGCCGGTGAAGTCCTGCATAATCACTCGAGCCGGAGTGAACTGGATCTCGGTGTCGGGCTCGCTCGTTGGCACCCAGGATCCGAGCGCCTGAATCTGCGCCTTCGTCACATTGGCACCGTCTTCGGTGCGGAGCAGGTTTTCGAGCAGCACTTTGAGACTGAACGGCAGATTCTCGGACCCCGCGACCTTATCGACCCTGAATACCTCGTAATCGGTCGATCCGACCTTCAGCGTGTCCTTCGCCCCGAAGCTATTCGTTGCAGTCATTGCGCTCTCCTGCCGTGCTCGTGTAGTTCCGTCGAAACAGATATTACTAAAAGTATCTTGATATCAAGATAAATCTACCACTCGCGGCGGACAAGAGCGCCGATCATTTTCGGGGCGTTTTGCTCTTCTTCGCCCGCGCAGCTGCGGCCTGCGCAGCGTCCGGGTCGTCAGCAACGTCGCCGGCCGGATCGCCAGCATAGATGCCGCGCACCAGAAGCCAACACGCCCATAGGATGAGCGCGTAAAGGGGCACGCTGGTGATAATCCGAACGATCCCGAGTGCCACGACATTGTCGGTGAGATAGAGCGGAAGCTCAAGCGCCAGTCGTACCGCGAACATTCCGACCCACAGCCAGGTCGCGATCGTCAGGATGCGCCGCTTCGCCGCATCGTTTCGCCATCCGGTGGCGTCACCAAACAGCAAACCAACGACCAGTCCGACAAGAGGCCAGCGCACAATGATGCTCACGAGCATTACGACAAGCCCGACCGCGTTGATACCGATGCCCGGCAAGAAGTTGGTAACCGCTCTACCGGTGATGAGGACGAGCACCGCGGAGATCGCGAGCAGGACTCCCCCGGCGATTGTGCTCGACAGGGATGAACGGGCTCCGGCTCGGGCGACCGCGAAAACGAACACGAGGAGTACAGGCACCAACACGGACACGAGCAGGTCGTGTGTCGTGAGGTACAGCACGAGGAACGCGATTCCCGGCAAAACCGACTCGAACACCCCGCGAACACCGCCGATCGCCGCGAGCAGAGCCATGGCACTGGGGGTTTCACCCGGAGTCAGCTGCCCGAATCCACTGCTCTTGGCCGCTGCAGCCATCGCCTCCGAAAATGTCGGTGCAGTGTCTTCGCCGGCTGACTTTGGCTTGGATGACACTGCGGGCTTGGAAGCTGCTGCCGGCTTCGCGGAAGCTGCCGGCTTCGCGGAAGCTGCCGGCTTCGCGGCCGCCCGCGGCTTCGCAGCTGCGGACGACCTAGACGACACCTGCGGTGTGGCAGCGGCCCGCGGCCTGCCGGATACCGCAGGTTTGGCAGCTGCTGCGGGCTTCGCGGAGCCCTCGCGCTTGGAAGCTGTCGCGGGCTTCGCTGTCGGCTGAGGATTGGCGGGCTTCTTCTTTGCGGGTGTGCCGCTGGGTTCGGCCATGGCCTACTCGTCCCCGGCGTTCGCGGGAATGTGCAGCGGAATGAGGTCCCGAGGCGGCATCGGTGTGTTGCCTCGTACGACAACGACGCTGCGGAAGAGGTCCTCGACCTGGGCGGCAGCGTCCTGGTTTACGGCGCCTTCACCCGAAATGACTCCGCGCAGGAACCAGCGCGGGCCATCCACCCCGACGAAACGCACAAGTCTGGCACCCGCTTCACCGGCCACGGTCGCGGGGATTTGCGCGAGAACCTCGGGACCGAACGGCCCATCCGCGATGCGCGTGCTTCCGCCCTGCTTCTGGATCTGGTCGACAATCTGGTCGCGGATTTCGGCCCACAGTCCGCTCGTCCGCGGTGCGGCAAACGGCTGCACCTGCAGCGTCGAGCCGGCGTAGTCCATGGCGACCGCGATCACGCGGTTCGAACCCTCTTCGACTTCGAGCCTCAATTGAAGATCGTTCCTCGGCACGATCTTGACGCCACCCAGGTCGACGTACGGCCGAACGGCGTTCGCCTCGCTGTCATCGAGCGGTCCGCTGGTTTCCCGGTCTACCGGCGCCGATTTGGGTGCTTCGGGCTGATTGTCGGCTGCCTCGCCGGTGTCACTCACGCGCGGTCTCCTCGGTCGGTGGTACGTGTCGATGTGGAGTACCCGGTGGATCCGAAGCCAGATTCTCCGCGCTCGCTGCCCGGAAGCGCGTCAACCTGGACGAATCGTGCTCGAGCCACCGGTTGAACAATCAGCTGCGCGATCCGATCACCAACGACGACAGAATACGCTTCGGACCTGTCCGTATTCAGGAGGGTGACGCGGATCTCACCCCGATAACCGGCGTCGACCGTGCCGGGGCTGTTCACGATGGTGATGCCGTGCTTCGCCGCAAGTCCGCTGCGCGGAACCACAAGTCCGGCGTATCCGTTGGGTAAAGCGATCGACACCCCGGTGCCGACGGTCGCGCGCTCACCCGGGGCGAGTTCGACGGCTTCGGCCGCGAACAGGTCGGCGCCTGCGTCTCCGGGATGCGAATACTCCGGCATCTGCCCGGACGAGATCAAGACCTCGATCACTTCAGCCACGTTGCCCAAGGGTAGTGCAGATATCTGATGCAATAGAGCCATGTTGATCTACAGCGAACGACTCCTGCCCGGGCCATGGCCGTTCATCACGACGGCGCTCGTGATCCCCGCGAGCCTGCTCGTTTTCCTGCCGATCAACACGACGCTCGGCGTGATCTGCGCGGCAATCCTCTATACGGCGTGTGTCGTCCTCCTGATCATCAGCAGCCCCCGAATCGAGGTGACGGAATCACTTTTGATCGCCGGACGGGCTCGCCTGCCGCTGCCCAATGTGGGAGAGGCAACCGGTTTCACCGGAACCGAGGCGACCCAGGAGCGCGGACCGCGTCTGGATGCGCGGGCCTGGCTGCTCATCCGGGGTTGGATTTCACCCGTGGTCCGGGTGAACGTGGATGACGCCGACGATCCGACGCCGTACTGGCTCGTCTCCACCCGCCACCCAAAAGAACTGATCGCCGCGCTCAAGAAGGCGCGCTCGGGTGGCACGAACACCTAGCTGCGAGGGAACACTGACCCCACCGGTGGCCTGGTCAACCGTGCCCTCATCCGCGAGCTCCACCAGCAGCGTCCCCGCGGCCACCACGGTGACCACCTGCTCCCTGGTGGCACCGGTAGTGGTTTTCAGCAGATTCTCCACCGTCCGGTGGCCGGTACGCCTGGCCAGACCCTCCCCACCCAACTCCGGACGAGACCGATACGCCAACTCACCAGCAATCGCCGCACCAGCCGACCCCCATACGCGAGCGCCCGCGGTGTGCAACTGGTTCACCTCCAGCAGGTCAGCCTCCGAAAGGGCCCGCAGCTCACCGGTGCCAACCCGGGCATCCGCCAACCCACCCACCATCGAGCGGTAACGCTCAAGAACCGGGACGGCTGCCGACATACCCCAAGTTTAGAACACCAGTTCACCCCGAAACCGAGAAGTCAACACCCGTGGACAAGTGTCGTGCGGGCGCTTCGACTGAGGAAAACGCCCTCGAATCCAGCGGCCGACAACCAGCTGCTAGGCCGCGCACTCCGCGCAGATCGGCCCGAGCTTCGTCTCGTGATCGAGTTGAGAACGGTGTTTGACCAGGAAGCAATTCACACAGGTGAACTCGTCTGCCTGGGGTGGCAGAACGACGACATCGAGGTCGAGGTCTGAAAGATCCTGACCGGCCAGCTCAAAGGCCCCCGGGTTATCAGAATCGTCGACATCCACCTGTCCAGACATCTTGTCCGGTACGCGCTCCTTCAGAGCCTCGATGCTGTCTGAGTCATCGTCGGTCTTGCGGGGTGCGTCGTAATCGGTTGCCATGCCATCCACTTCTCTAGCCACAAATATTCCAAATCGGCGGCCACAGTTTGCATGAAAGGCGACCGAATAGCAAACCGCCAGCGCAACCTGCGAATTCGCCGGTGTGTGTAACTGACGGCACGCCCGCGCTATTCCCCGGAATCGCCCCGATCCCATGGCATTCTTGGCTTGAATTGCGACAGCCGGAGGGCTTTTCACTATGCAGGACCTACGCGTAATCGGAGCAGAGGACGGGGCGCTTCTCGTCTCCGACGATGACGGTATCCGATATCGGCTCGCCGTCGACGACGCGCTGCAACTGAAGCTCCGTCAGGTGACCCCCGATCCCAGCATCGGGCAGCGACTGGCTCCGCGTGAAATTCAGGCGTACATCCGCTCGGGCATGTCGGCCGAGGATGTCGCGAGCATCACGGGCGCTCCGCTCGACCACATCCAGCGATTCGAAGGCCCGGTCCTCGCGGAACGCGAGTTCGTAGTGAAGTCGGCGCTGGAGGTTCCCGTACATCTGGCGCTCGACCCCGACCCGCTCGCACAGGGCGCGACGTTCGGTTCGGCGATACGTGCTCGACTGCACGATCTGGGAGCGACAGGGGAACGCTGGGCGAGTTGGAAGGATGCCTCGGCCGGCTGGATCGTGAAACTGTCGTTCGCGGCGAGCCAGATCGATCACGACGCCCGCTGGCACTTCGATCCCAAGAAGTCGGCCCTCGACCCGATTAACAACGAGGCAGTGACGCTGTCCCAGCAGGGCGAAGCGACCGGCAGCCTCATCCCTCGTCTGCGTGCGGTCCAGCATGAAGAAGCGCAAACCGAATCCACCCGGTTCGACAGCGCTGCGTTCGACCTTACGGAGGCGGATGCTCCCGATGCTCGCGAACGAGTCGCCGAACTTCCACACGTGGCCGACAAAGCTGTGACCGACGAGGTCACCGGAATGAACCAGACGGCCGACCTACTGGACGCTCTGCGTCGGCGACGAGGCGAGCGAGAAGCGGCGTCATACGACGACGACGAACCGCCGTCGCCGTTCGGTCCGGCCAGCGGCCGAAACCAGACGACGAACATTCGACTGGTTGATGTGCCTCTCGAGGTTCCGGATGAAACTCCCGAAGTTCCAGCGGCCCGTAAGACCGGACCGCAGCCATCCGCCAGGAACACCGGATCCCAGCCGCGCGCACGCAAGGGTCGTGCCGCAATGCCAAGCTGGGACGAGATCGTATTCGGGGCGCGCCCCGACGACGACCTGGCCTAAGGCACCCGCTAGGCGAACGCTCCGAAACGCAGCAGCGGCACCTGCACCTCTGCGGGCGACCACGAGCCGTGCTGACCGATCATCGCCATCGACGTTTTCGTCGCCGTCCGCGAGTCGTAGTAGGCGATGTTCTTGCGCGCTGCCACCAGCAGATCACCGATCCGAGGGCTTACCTCGTCGACGACCTCCCCGAACCATCCCGCCTCGATCGCTTCGGACCGCGTGACGACCCAGGAGCGATCGGATTCCGCATCGCGCCAGGCTTGTGCAACCCCTTCGCGGCCGAGCTCGTCGAGCCCGTCGGAAAACGTGAGCTGAAGGCAACGCGGCTCCCCTGCCACAAACCGGACGCCCTTCAGCAATTCCGGAGCACTGTCGATCAGGATGTGAGCCCGCTCCGGCACGTCCACAACGCCGTGATCGGCCGTGAGCAGAACTCCATCACCCGGCCTGAGCGAACCCGCGAACCGTCGGAGTTCTGCGTCGACCTGCTCCAGCCGCGACGTCCAGTCGGATGACTCCCACCCCTTCTTGTGCGCGATCGAATCGAGCTCGGGGATGTACAGGTACAGAAGTCCGGGTGGGCCTGGCTCGCGAAGCCAACGGGCCGCGACCCTGAATCGATCCGCTATTGATGTGGCCGAACGGTACTCGCTTCCGCGGAGCACGGCTCGGGTGAACCCGCTGTTCGCGTACCGCGCGGGCGCGACCGCGACCGCCGACAATCCCGAGGCCGAGACTCGCTCGAACACGGTCGGCTCGCGCTGCCAGGTGTCCGGGTCAAGGCGATCATCCCAGCCCGTCAGCTGGTTGATGACGCGATCGTTGCTGCGGTCCACGACTGTATAGCCGACGAGGCCATGCGTGCCCGGCATGGCCCCCGTGGCCAGGCTGGCCAGCGCGGCCGCCGTCGTCGTCGGGAAGACCGAGTCGATCGACGACGAGGAGCCCGGTGCCGTTGCCATGAATCTGGCGTGCCCGGCGCGAGCCCTCAGGCTGGCGGTTCCGAGGCCGTCGACGAGGATGACGACCATCCTGTGCGCCACGGGAAGTCCGAGCGCGTTGGCCTGCGCCCCCAGTGCAGAGAGACAACTCGTCAACACATCGGCAAGGCTGATCCGGTCGTGATTCGGCCCCGGTAACATGGGGGCAATCTTATGGCTACTCCTGAAAACTCCGTCTCCGACAGCACTGGCGCAGGCACTCACGGCGAACGCATCGAAGAGGTTGATGTCACCGCCGAGATGCAGGGTTCGTACCTCGAGTACGCGTACTCCGTCATCTACTCCCGTGCGCTGCCGGATGCCCGCGACGGCTTGAAGCCGGTCCAGCGCCGCATCCTGTATCAAATGACGGAGATGGGACTGCGGCCCGACCGCGGCCATGTCAAGTCGTCGCGGGTGGTCGGCGACGTAATGGGCAAGCTGCATCCACATGGCGATGCATCGATCTACGACGCCATGGTGCGTCTGACCCAGGACTTCGTGTTACGCGTGCCGCTCATCGATGGTCACGGTAACTTCGGCTCGCTCGACGACGGGCCGGCGGCTCCGCGTTACACCGAAGTGAGGCTCGACGGCGCCGCATTGGCGATGACGGATGGCCTCGACGAAGACGTCGTCGACTTCGTCCCGAACTACGACAACCAGTTCACCCAGCCGGATGTCCTTCCCGCAGCGTTCCCGAACCTGCTCGTCAACGGCGCGAGCGGAATCGCGGTGGGCATGGCGACGAACATGGCTCCGCACAATCTCATTGAGGTGATTGGGGCCGCGAGGCATCTGCTCCACAACCCGGATGCCAGCCTGGACGAGCTCATGGAGTACGTGCCCGGCCCCGACCTGCCAACCGGCGGAACGATCATCGGGCTCGCTGGCATCCGCGATGCCTACGCGACGGGACGCGGCGCATTCAAGACACGCGCGAAGGTCGCCGTCGAAGCCATTTCGGCACGCAAGACCGGACTCGTTGTCACCGAGCTCCCCTATCTGGTGGGCCCCGAGCGCGTGATCGAGAAGATCAAGGACGGCGTCGGCGCTAAGCGCATCAACGGCATTTCGGATGTCACGGACCTCACCGATCGCAAACACGGGCTTCGATTGGTCATCGGCATCAAGACCGGCTTCAGCCCGGATGCCGTGCTGGAGCAGCTCTACCGGCTGACTCCCCTCGAGGACAGCTTCAATATCAACAACGTCGCTCTTGTGGGCGGCGGACCCCGCACGCTGGGTCTCAAGGAACTCCTGCAGGTCTACGTCGACCATCGGCTCGCGGTGGTGACCCGACGCAGCCAGTTCCGCCTGGCGCGACGGAAGGAGCGGCTTCACCTGGTCGAGGGCCTGCTGGTCGCGATTCTCGATATCGACGAGGTGATCCAGGTCATCCGCACTTCCGACGACAGCGAAGCCGCACGCACCCGCCTCATGGAAGTCTTCGACCTCAGCCAGGTGCAGGCCGAATACATCCTCGAACTGCGACTGCGTCGCCTCACCCGCTTCAGCCGGATCGAGCTCGAGAACGAGCGCGATCAGCTACACCGCGAGATCGAGGAGCTCGAGGCGATCCTTGCCGACCCCGCGCGCATCCGTCGTGTCGTCTCCGACGAACTCGAGGCGACCGCCGAGAAGTTTGGCACCCCGAGGCGCACGCTGCTGACGGAAGCGCGGCCTTCGGTGGCGACCACCAGCACACGTTCCACAAAGGCTGCCGCGCCGGATCTGGAAATTGCAGATGCGCCGTGCCGCGTCTTCTTGTCGACGACCGGGCGCGCAATCCGCGTCGATCTCCCGGAGGACGGATCCGAACTCCCCGCCGCCAAGCGCCGCAGCAAGCACGATGCCATCCGTTCAGCCGTCGACGCGACGAGTCGCTCGGAACTCGGGGCTGTCACCTCGCTCGGACGACTACTGCGGTTCACCGCCGTCGACTTGCCGTCGGTGCCGGCGAACTCCATTCAACTCGCCGCGGGCGCTCGGATCGCCGACTACCTCGCGATGGGAAACAGGAAGGAGCGCGTACTGGGATTCGTTGCCCTGGACTCGCAAGTTTCGATCGCCCTCGGCACGGCTCAGGGGGTCGTCAAGCGCGTTGCACCGGGTTTGCCGGTGCGACCCGAGCTTGAGATCATCGCCCTCAAGCCCGACGACGAGGTGGTTGGTGTGGCCCAGGCAGCGGATGGCGCCGAGCTGGCGTTCATCACGACCGATGCGCAGCTGCTGCATTTCCCCGCGAGTTCTGTGCGCCCGCAGGGTGCCGCGGCAGGCGGAATGGCGGGGATGAACGTGTCGACAAAGGCGACGGCACTGTATTTCGGTGCGATCGAGGCACCAGAAGGGGCCGTCGTCGTGACCATCTCCGGATCGAGCGAGGTCCTGCAGGGTACGGATGCCGGTCGAGCGAAGGTTTCGGCGCTGAGTGAGTTCCCCGGCAAGGGTCGAGCGACCGGTGGTGTACGAGCGCACAGCTTCCTCAAAGGCGAGGACGTCCTCACGCTGGCGTGGATCGGTGCAGCACCCGCTATCCCCGTCGGGGCAGATGGGTCGGCACGCACCCTCCCGGCACCGGGGGCGAAGCGCGATGCCTCGGGCTCGCCGTTGGAGGCCGTGATCGGCTCCATCGGGTGGTCTCTGTAGCCGCGTGGTCGCTAGCGCGTCTGGTGGTACCGCGCGTCGATCTTCGCGAGCTTGGCGTTCTTCGTGTAGATGAGCAGTTCGGAACCATCGGGGCACACCACTCGTCTGTCCGGCGCCCCGACGAGAGTTGTGATCTCGTGACTGGTGATCGTCAGCTGACCTGAGGCGGAGTTCACGAAAAAGAACCGACCCAGGTGCTCCGTCGGGTAATCCCGATTCGTCAGCCAAAGGTAGGGAGAGCGACCGTGATAGTCGACCTGGATGAGCAACAGCGACCGCGTCGAGGTCAGCTCGATCCTGCGGGCGTCGAAGTATCCGGCGTAACCGACATCCATCCCGGTGGGCAATTCGGAATCGAGACAGCGCGTTTCCTGGTCCCTATAGGCGAGATACCGGGCCGGACTCGCCGGTGCCACGACGATGAAGGTGACGATCAGGGCGACGACCAGCACGCCGCTCGTGGCGAAGCCGACTCTCCGTAGCTGTGGCGCGGGCAGCATCAGCGGCGCGAACGCCAGCGGTGCGACGAGGATCGGCCAGAGGTACAGATAGTTCAGGATGAGTAACGCAACCGCGGCCAGCAGCCCGGTGACCGGAACCAGAGCGTAGTACAGCAGTATCCAGTCGCGCTTTTCGAGGACCTCCCGATGCCGAAGTACGCGAATCAGGCGTCTCGCGGCGAATACGAACAGCCACACCGCCGCGCCAAAGCCGATTAACAACAGCAGGAGGGTGATGTCGCTGTGCGCGGCGATGCCAAAGTTCACCGCGAGCGTAGTAACTCTCTGCGGCAACTGGCTCGCATCGATGTAGGTCAGTGGGGATGTGCCCTGAAGACCGGAGAAGAGCGCGAGGCGGATGCCGGCAGCAACGGCGAAGACGCCGACCGTCACGATCAATGGCCACAGGACCGCCCGTAAGCCCATCGCGATTCGACGCACCAGCCCAAGCACAATAAGCGCAGGCAAAGCGAATATCAGGGTCAGCGGATTCGACGCGACGATCAGAGCGAGCCCAAGGCCGACGAGCACCAGAGCGACGCGCCGGCGGCTGACGTACAACAGCGGCCATGCGGCGAGCGCCAGATACATTCCGTAGTAATAGGTGGGAGCCAGTTGAAAGTCGAAGAGGCTGACGGTGCCGACCAGGGGCAATAGAACGAGCGCCGACGATGCGAGAAGCGCTCGCACCAGGCACGACACGAATGCATCCTCCGAGTAGATCGCTCGGATTACTCCGTAGAAGGCCACGAACAGTATGACTACGTTGATCATCGCCACGACGAGGTAGTACAGCTGCACTCCCCCGCCCGCCAGCAGGTAGGCGAGCAGACTGATCGGGATCTCGGGGAAGACGAACACCTGGGGCGAGAAACTCCAGTCGAGAGGACGCCCGTGGAACACGTCACCGGCGAACTGGAACAGAACGCCGTTGTCGCTCGAGCCGAGCTCGAAGTTGACCGGCCAGTTGCTCGGTCCGGAACCACCCGCGCGGATGAGGAAAACAGCCGCCGTTACGCCGGCGACACCGAGCGCTGCGGCGGCAACCAGGCCGAGCCGAGCAAGTCGTCCGCGGGACACAAGCGGTCAGTCTACCTAGGCATCAATTCGCGAGCGGTCGAATCCGTCGCCCGCCACGATGAACTCCTTGCGCGGTGCCACCTCGTTGCCCATCAGCAGTTCGAAGACCTTCGCAGCGTTCTCGGCATCCGGCAGGCGCACTTGTCGAAGGGTGCGGTAGCGGCGGTCCATCGTCGTAATTGCCAGCTGATCCGCATCCATTTCGCCGAGTCCTTTGTAGCGCTGGATGGGATCCTGGTACCGCTTGTTGGCTCGCTTCAGTCCGGCCAGCACGCCGCTCAGTTCGGCTTCCGAGTAGGTGTAGATCGTCTCGTTCGGTTTCGAGCCAGCGTTCATCACGATCACTCGATGCAGCGGCGGTACAGCCGCATAGACCCGGCCGGCTTCAATCATCGGCTGCATGTACTTGAAGAACAGGGTGAGCAGGAGGGTGCGGATGTGAGCCCCGTCAACATCCGCGTCGCTCATCATGATGATCTTGCCGTAGCGCGCCTGCTCGATATCGAAGGTTCGACCCGAGCCCGCGCCGACGACCTGAAGGATGGAAGCGCACTCGGCGTTCGACAGCATGTCCGCGATCGATGCCTTCTGGACATTCAGGATCTTGCCGCGAATCGGCAACAGCGCCTGGTACTCGCTGTCTCGCGCCAGTTTCGCGGTACCGAGAGCGGAGTCGCCCTCGACGATCAGCAGCTCGGTGTTGAGAACATCGGTCGAGCGGCAATCCACGAGTTTGGCCGGCAGGGAAGAACTCTCAAGCGCATTCTTGCGACGCTGGGTTTCCTTATGCGCCCGCGCCGAAATGCGCGCTTTCATCTCGGCGACGATCTTGTCGAGCAGCAGCGCGGACTGCGCCTTGTCGTCCCGTTTCGACGAGGTGAACCGCTCGCCCATCGCCGTCGCAACGACGTTGGCCACGATGTTGCGCACCGCTGGCGTCCCGAGGACTTCCTTCGTCTGTCCCTCGAACTGCGGCTCGGGCAACCTAACGGTGAGCACGGCGGTGAGGCCGGCGAGGATGTCGTCCTTCTCCAACTTGTCGGTGCCCACCTTGAGGCGGCGCGCGTTCTGCTCCACCTGCGATCGGAGGAACTTCATCATTCCCTGCTCAAATCCGGCCTGATGAGTGCCACCCTTCGGTGTCGAAATGATGTTGACGAAAGTCTTGAGCACGGTGTCGTAACCGGTTCCCCAGCGCAGTGCGATGTCGACCTCGCACTGCCTGGTCAGCTCGGTCGGCACCATGGCGCCGGCCGGTTGCAACACCGGAACGGTCTCGGTGAACTCCCCGGAGCCCTGTAGTCGCCAGATCGCGGTCACCGGATCATCCGGGCTGAGAAACTCCACGAACTCCGAAATGCCTCCCGCGAACCGGAACGACTGGCTCACGGGCTCGTCGCCGCGGCGATCGTCGAGGTCAATCGAAATGCCGGGGACGAGGAACGCGGTCTGGCGCGCGCGACCAACCAGCTCATCCAGCTGGAAGTCGGCGCCCCGAGTGAAGATCTGCGAGTCGGCCCAGTAGCGGATGCGTGTGCCGGTGGCTCCCTTCGCTGATTTGCCGACGATGCGCAGTTCGCTGCCGGACAGGAACGGCGAGAACGACGCATCCGGGCTCGGGATCGACGGATCGACATCGGCAAAAGTCCCCGGTTCGCCACGATGGAACGACATCGCGTAGGTCTTGCCGTCGCGATCGACTTCGACGTCCAGTCGCTCGGACAGCGCGTTGACGACGGATGCTCCAACTCCGTGCAATCCGCCCGAGGCCGAATAGGAGCCCGACCCGAACTTGCCGCCGGCGTGCAGCTTGGTGAAGACGACCTCGACGCCGGTCAGTCCGGTTTTCGGTTCGATGTCGACCGGAATTCCCCGAGCGTAGTCGCGAACCTCGACGGAGTTATCACCGTGCAGAATGACTTCGATTGTCGACCCGAAACCCGCGAGGGCCTCGTCGACCGAGTTGTCGATGATCTCCCAGAGACAATGCATGAGGCCGCGCGCGTCCGTCGAACCGACGTACATACCGGGTCGTTTGCGCACCGCCTCGAGGCCTTCGAGCACCGAGAGGTGACGAGCGGAGTAATCGGAACTCGCCACGAATACTCCTAATGAAGTTGAGGGCAGGACTCCCCCAGAATAGCCAGCGACGCCGACAGGCCTCGATACCGACACCCGTATTGGGGACGAGTGGGGCCTGGGTTTGCGCGCACAGCGAAATAGAGTCAGAAAACCGCGCGAATGACGCACGTCCGTAACATGAGCATGTTTGGATAGAGACAGAAGCAGTTGAGTTGGACGGAACCCGAAGGAGCAGCGCATGTCTCAGATGACCGAGAACGATGTCGAGCTCGATCCGACGTTCCAGCTGAACGGACTCGACCGCTGCGACAGCTGCGGCGCCCAGGCCTACGTTCGTGCGACGATGAGCACCGGCGACCTGCTGTTCTGCGCACACCATGCGGCGCAGTTCAAGGACAAGCTCGCTTCGGTTGTTCTCGAGTGGCACGACGAGTCGTACCGTCTGCTCGACGAGTTGAACGCGTAACGATCCCTTAGGGTCTCTCGAGCCGTGGAGTCTCGAACGGGTGCCACCGGTGCCGATCGCGAAAATCGGCAAGCCGAGCGTCGTACGCTGCCAGGGCGAAATCTTCGTGGGCGAGAACCGGCTCGGTGTCGGGGTCGATGCGAGTCAGAAGTCCGCGCGTGAAATAGGGGTTCGTTACCAGAAGCGGACCGAGCAGTGACGTGCCAATGAAGTTATTGCGGCGCACGCCCTCCACAGTGGTCGCCGTGTTCCGGCCGATGCCCCGGTCTGCGGACATGAACCCCGGAAGTGAATCGTCGGCCGCGACCATCGAGAACTGCGACTTGTAGCCGACAATCGGATGCTCGACGCCGGCCTCGGGAACAGTGCCCATCACCTTCCCGCTGTACCGACCGAACATGCTGAGGCTCGACTCCAGCTCAAAGACGCCGACACCGGCGACGTCGTAGTTCATTTCGTCGTTGCGGACGCGCGTACCCAGGACTTCCAGCGCGTTGTGCGTAAACAGGAAGGTCGTTCCCGCCTCGATCAGCGCTTCGATTCGAGCCCGATGCGGCGTGAGCCGCTCGATCGCCTTGAGCTGGCCCTGTTCGGTAAGCGGCCCGAGGTAAACCAGGTCGACGGAGTCTTCGACGAAAGCGGGCGTCTCGGTGAGCCCGGTCCGAACGATCCGGGCATCCGGGCGGCACTGGCTCAGGTAGGTGATGTTGAAGTTGTCGCCGTGCAGATTCGCGATCTCCGGAAACAACATCTCGATTGTCAGAGCGCGCTTCATGACTTCGCCCGCGTCGCTTCTTCGAGTCGCGCCCGAAGGCGGAGTTGGACTGGCGTTCCGGTTAGCACCGCGTTGTGAACGCTGTGCAGGTTGAAGACATCGTCGGCTCCCTGCAGCTCGACTCGATCGGCGCCGGCGATTTCCGACCCGACGGTCAGGATTCTCTTTGCGGGAACACCGGCGATCGCGAGCCGGAGCGCCTGGTCGTGCCGACGCACCCCACCGACAACCACCTGCTGCAGCGAATCGTCGGCGAGGTACTCGTAGTCGGCGTCGTACGTCCAGGCGGTGTTCTCGACCTCGGTGACGCGCTCGCTCACTTCATCGATGTTGAGGACCACTGCCTTTCGACCGGTGAACGAGGCGAAGTACTCGAAGGCCCGCGAACACGCGACACCGACCAGCCCCTTGGTGAGCAGGCGGACCAGCCGCACTCCGCCGACCGTTTCGAGCGCGAATCGCGTCGTCGGAAGCTCGAGGTGCTCGAAGGCGGCGACGATCCGGTCGCGCCCAATGCCGAGCCGGTCGAGCGTCGCCGCTACCGCGATCTCGTTGTAGACGTTGACGATGTTGTCGTTGATGAGCCGCGCGGGTCTGACGTCACCATCGAGATCGAGCGCTACCCGGCCACCAACGGCGTCAATGTTCCGGGCCCGGTAGGCGGCATCCGGCGACCTGAAGCCGCAGGCCGGGCAGTGCGCCTTGCCGATGTGGTTGAACCGCCAGTAGTCCCAGTCCAGCAAGTGGTCGCAAACGGGACAGATGGCGACATCGACGGCGGCCCCGCGTGGTGTGGTCCCGTCGCTCGGCAACATGTCGACCGCGAAATACGAACGCGGGTTCGTCTCGCTGCCGAGCGACGCCGTGATGAGATCGTCGGCGTTGAGCACGAGCTCGGTTGCGGCGGGCATCGCCGAGGACAGAATCCAGGCGATGTAAGCGGGATGCGCGTTGCGTTTGATCGAGTCACGGGTGAGATTCATGCATACCAGTACGTCGGGACGAAGGCCCGGCAGCACCAGCTTCGCGGAACGCTCATCCATTTCGAGGACCGCGATGTCTGCCTTCGGTTTGCCGGTCCAGGTCACCGCACCAATGAGCGTCGTCGCGATTCCGGCCGCGAGATTCGAGCCGATTCGGTTGCTGGCGACCCGCACGCCTTCGCCCTGGAGCGCTTCAGTGAGCAGGTTGGAAACGGTGGTCTTGCCGTTTGTCCCAGTCACGACGACCACACGATCGGGATGCCGAATGGCACCGATGACGCCGGGGTAAAGCTTGCGTGCGATCAGCCCGGGGACGTGCGTGCCCTGCCGTCCGAGCATCCTGATAGCGACACCGGACAGCTTGGCCGCCCCCACCGCCATGAACAAGCGCAGTGTGAGCAGCGGGCGCGGTGGGCGCACAGACTTACTCGAGGTAGTCGCGCAGCGACTGCGAACGAGACGGATGGCGAAGCTTCGCCATGGTCTTCGACTCGATCTGGCGGATGCGCTCGCGCGTCACGCCGAACGTGTCACCGATCTGGTCCAGTGTCTTCGGCATTCCGTCGCCGAGCCCGAAGCGCATGCGGATCACACCGGCTTCGCGCTCCGAGAGTGAGTCCAGCAGGCTCTCCAGCTGCTTCTGCAGCATCGTGAAGCCCACTGCATCCGCAGGTACCACGGCCTCGGTGTCCTCGATCAGGTCACCGAACTCGCTGTCGCCGTCCTCGCCAAGCGGCGTGTGCAGCGAAATCGGCTCGCGGCCATACTTCTGCACCTCGATGACCTTCTCCGGCGTCATGTCGAGCTCGCGACTCAACTCCTCCGGAGTGGGTTCGCGCCCCAGATCCTGAAGCATCTGACGCTGCACGCGAGCGAGCTTGTTGATGACTTCCACCATGTGCACCGGAATGCGGATTGTGCGCGCCTGGTCTGCCATGGCGCGAGTGATCGCCTGACGAATCCACCAGGTCGCATAGGTCGAAAACTTGAAGCCCTTCGTGTAGTCGAACTTCTCGACCGCACGGATGAGACCAAGGTTGCCTTCCTGGATCAGGTCGAGGAACTGCATTCCACGTCCCGTGTAGCGCTTAGCGAGTGAGACGACCAGCCGCAGGTTGGCGCCGAGCAGGTGGCTCTTCGCCCGCTGTCCATCCTTGGCGACCCAGAGGAGTTCGCGCCCGAGGGTTGAGCGGCGCTCCGTCTCGCTCATCTGCGACAGCTTGTCTTCTGCGAACAGCCCCGCCTCGATGCGCATCGCGAGTTCGACCTCTTCGGCCGCATTAAGAAGTGCGACCTTCCCGATCTGCTTCAGATAATCCTTGACCGGATCGGCGGTTGCTCCCGTGATGGCACTGGAGTAGACCGGGACCTCATCCTCGTCGTCCACGAGCGACAGAACGAGCGCGCCCTGTGGCAGCTCTTCGTCCGGCTTGTCGGAATCGTCATCGTCGTCTTCGTCATCGTCGGCGGCGACCTCTTCGCCGTCCACCGCCACCACCACCGCAGGCTCGGCATCGCCCTCGGTGTCGCCCTCGACGACGAGAGCCTCAACGTCGAGTTCGACATCGTCATCGTCATCGACGTCGACCACGATGTCTTCGTCGTCCAACGCAGCGTCGTCGGTTTCGTCGACACCATCCACGGGGGCTGCGCCACGTCGCGAGGCGCGACCCTTGGACGCGGGTACGCCGCCCGCGGCGGCCTTCGCCGCCGGAGCCTTGGCGACCGGAGCCTTCGCCGCGGCGGTCTTCGCTGCCGCTGCCTTGGCCGCTGGAGTGCTGGCCGGCGCGGCCTTGGTCGGCGCGGCCTTGGCAGCGGCAGCCTTCGCCGGCGCAGTCTTGACGGCCGCAGTTTTGGCCGGCGCAGTTTTGGCCGGCGCGACCTTCGCTGACGCCGCCTTCACTGGTGCCGTCTTGGCCGGCGCCGCCTGCGCGGCAGCGACCGTTTCCTTGGCGGCAGCCAGTGCCGCAGCCCTTGCCGCACGTCCGCGCAACCCTCGCACGGGCGCAGCATCCTTGGATGCGGCGGTGTCGACTGTGGGTGCGCTCTTGGTCCGGAATGCCATGCGAACACCTTTCGGGTATCTGGGGTAGCTTTCGTGCCACGTGCTGGACGTACTTAAGTAGTGGACTTACTCAGCAGATCGCAGCACCAATTAGTAGTTCGTAGCGCCGCCGAGAGCGGAGCAACTTCGTCACGTCTTCGGGCACAACTAAGACCCTTGTCAAGTCCCTTTCGCTGCGCTCCTCACAGAGGAATGCGACGCTTGGGGCCCGGACCGGGTCTGTGGATGCAATTATTGCACGTTTCCCGCCAGGCTCTTGCCAACCGACGGCTCAATGGATATAACGCCCGACGAGTTGTCTCAGCTACTGCGTCTGCGGCGCCATGCCCTGACCAATGCAACCCACAGGGGTGCCACCTCTATTCCCTCCTGTTCGTGAAGTCGGCGGCGCGTCTGCCTGCGGGCGATGATCAGAAAGACCACTCCGGTGCCTACCACGAGGTACTGCACGAGGAACGCGACGCGAAATCCGTCAAGCGAATAGAGACTCGCCGGAGTCCCGGATCCGCCCGTTGCCGCGTCGTAGCCGTC
>DATAXD010000044.1:0-33343 GCA_036266835.1 Galbitalea sp.
GGCTCTATCCGTGCCGGATTTAGAGCCTTTTGCCGCCCCTCACGCCTTCACGAGGCGCGCGACCGCCTCGACGTGGTGGGTGTTCGGGAACAGGTCGAACGCCCTTAGGTGATCTACCTGGTAACCGCGCTCCGCGAACAGCGCGACATCCCGAGCCAGTGCGACCGGATCGCAGGCGACATACACAATCTGCGCGGGGGCGAGCTTCGCGAGCGGCTCCACGACTTCGCGGCCGGCGCCTGATCGAGGCGGGTCGAGCACGACCGTTGCCGATCCCAGGCGCACATCGGATGCCGCGAGTGAGGCGACCCAGCGCTCGACGCGGGCGGTCACTGCCCTGGCACCGAGCCAGTCGGACAGGTTCTCTCCGGCATGCTCGGTAGCCCTGGCGTCGGACTCGACCGAGGTAATCCTGGTTGTGGATCCGAAGCGGTCGCCGATGGCCGCGGCCAGCAAGCCGACGCCGCCATAGAGATCGAGATTCTGCGCCCGCGGCTCGAAGAGGGCGTCGTCGACCGCATCCTGAACCGCCGTGCTGAGCGTCTCGGCTGCCGCTCGATGAACCTGCCAAAACCCGGCGTCGTCGACGCGAAACTCGCGCTGGCCGACCAGCTCGCGAACGACCGTCGGCTTCTGTCTGCCGACTATCAGGCGCGCTCCGCCGGTGGACGGCTCAACCACGTCGATGTTCTGCTCGCCAGGAAACAGCTCGCCCAGCGGAGCGGCCTCGGCCACTGCGGGCGTCGCAAGCGGGAGGTCGGTGACTTCGATCACCCGGTGCGATCTCGCAGCGAACGGACCCGGCCGCCCGTTTTCGGCGACCTGCAGGCGCACGCGGGTGCGCCATCCGGTACCGTCTGCGTTTCCCGGCAGGGGCTCGACGGTCGCGGTCGTGTCGAGGCCGGCCATCCGCTTCAGTGCGTCGGCGAGAATCTGGCGCTTCAGCTCGCGCTGGTGCTCGATTCGGATGTGCCCGAACTCGGCGCCGCCGGCACGCTCGGCGGGATCGCGATCGATGCTCGCCGCAGACCAGATGTGCGGCTGCCGGAATTCGCTTGGCCTCGACACCGCGATCGTCTCGGCTCTCCAGAACGACTTCTTCGATGTCTCACTGACTCGCGCGATCACGGTCTCGCCCGGGATCGCATCGCTGACGAAGACGACGCGACCCTCGTGGCGCGCGACACAGATTCCGCCGTGCGCGACATTGGTAACCTCGAGTTCGAGCTCTGCGCCCCGGCGCTCGCTTGATTCCGCCACCCGCCCAGCCTAGGAGAACGGTGCGCCTCTATCTGGCCTCAACCTCGCCCGCGAGACTGGCAACGCTGCGCTCCGCGGGCATCGAGCCCGTACTGCTGTCCAGTGGCGTCCACGAAGAGGCAGCGGTTGCCGCTGCGGGCCAGCTCTCCGCATCCGAAATGGTGCTGCTGCTCGCGCGCCTCAAGGCCGAGGCCGTAGTCGGACGGGTGGTGGACGGCGAACCGATCGACGGCTTCATCCTGGGCGGGGATTCGGCGTTCGAACTGGATGGCGCCGTGTACGGCAAGCCGCACCTGCCCGAGGTCGCGCGCGAACGCTGGCGAGCGCAGCGCGGCCGCGAGGGTGTCCTGCACTCGGGACACTGGCTGATTGACCATCGCGGTGGGGTCGCGGGCCGAGCGGCAGGCGAGGTTTCGAGCGCGCACGTGCGGTTTGCGGCATCCGTCACGGATGGCGAAATCGACGCCTACATTGCCACCGGCGAGCCGCTCGAAGTTGCCGGCGCGTTCACGATCGACAGCCTTGGCGGCGCATTCATCAGCGAGGTACGCGGCGATCCTCACGCGGTTGTCGGGCTGTCGCTTGCGACGGTGAGGGAGCTGCTCCTGACGTTCGGCGTCGAGTGGACGTCGCTCTGGAACCGTCCTTTGTAGCCATCCGCGAAGGTCTCGACGTCTTTTTGTCATCGATATCCAAAGGAAGCAACCCGAGGGCCAATAGGCTTTTGTGTTATGCCTCGCATCACCAAGGTCCTGATTGCCAATCGCGGAGAGATTGCGGTGCGCGTCATCCGTGCCGCTCGGGACAGCGGCATCGCTTCCGTCGCCGTCTATGCCGACCAGGATCGCGATGCGCGCCACGTCAAACTGGCCGATGAGGCGTATGCGCTCGAGGGCACGACCTCCGCGGAAACCTATCTCGTCATCGACAAGATCCTGTCGATAGCGCGCCGATCCGGAGCCGACGCGATCCATCCCGGTTACGGATTCCTGGCGGAGAACGCGGAGTTCGCGCGCGCCGTGATCGATGCGGGGATTATCTGGATCGGGCCGTCGCCCGAGGCGATCGAGAAGCTCGGCGACAAGGTGTCGGCTCGTCACATCGCAGAGAAGGTCGGTGCCCCGCTCGCCCCTGGCACGCTGAATCCGGTGTCCGGCGCGGATGAGGTGCTCGCGTTCGTCGACGAGTACGGGTTGCCGGTCGCGATCAAGGCGGCGTTCGGCGGTGGCGGGCGCGGGCTCAAGGTGGCGCGAACGCGCGAAGAGATCCCGGAGCTGTTCGAGTCGGCCACGCGCGAGGCGATCGCGGCCTTCGGTCGCGGCGAGTGTTTCGTCGAGAAGTACCTCGACGAGCCGCGCCACGTCGAGACCCAGTGCCTCGCCGACTCGCACGGCAACGTCGTCGTGATTTCGACGCGCGACTGCTCCCTGCAGCGACGGCACCAGAAGCTCGTCGAGGAGGCCCCCGCGCCGTTCCTGACGGATGCCCAAATCGCCTTGCTCTATACCTCGTCGAAGGCCATCCTCAAGGAAGTCGGCTACGTCGGTGCCGGGACGTGCGAGTTCCTCGTCGCGAAAGACGGGACCGTTTCGTTCCTCGAGGTCAATACGCGGCTGCAGGTCGAGCATCCGGTGTCCGAGGAGGTGACCGGGATCGATCTTGTGCGCGAGCAGTTCCGCATCGCGGAGGGTGGCACGCTCGACTATGACGACCCGGAGCCGCACGGGCACTCGTTCGAATTCCGGATCAACGGCGAAGACCCCGGCCTGAACTTCCTGCCGTCGCCAGGGCCCGTCAACGCGCTTCGCCTGCCGGGTGGGCCGGGCGTCCGCGTCGACAGCGGCGTGACCACGGGCGACGTCATCACCGGCGCGTTCGACTCGCTGCTGGCGAAGCTCATCGTGACGGGTTCCTCGCGCGAAGATGCGCTCGAGCGGTCGCGCCGCGCGCTCGACGAGTTCGAAGTTACCGGCCTGCCCACCGTCCTTCCGTTCCATCGCAAGATTGTCCGCGACCCGGCGTTCACTTCGTCGCCCTTCTCGATCTACACGCGCTGGATCGAGACCGAATTCGAGGGCGGCATCGAGCCGTGGTCGGGCGAGCGCGAACACGACACTGCCGGACACGCGGCACGCCACAAGGTCGTCGTCGAGGTTGAAGGCAAGAGGGTCTCGGTTTCGCTTCCTGCCCGGCTGCTTCCGGCATCCGGAAATCTGGCGAACGCCCCCGCACCGAAGCGGCGCGCTGCCGGAGCGGTGTCCTCGGCGACCGGCGACGCGGTGAAGGCGCCGATGCAGGCGACCGTCGTGAAGCTCGCGGTGAAGGATGGCGACAAGGTCGTCAAGGGGGACCTGGTGCTCGTGCTCGAGGCCATGAAGATGGAGCAGCCGATCACAGCACACAAGGACGGCACGGTTTCGGGTGTCAGCGCGACCGTCGGTTCGACGGTCTCGTCCGGCCACGTGCTCCTGGCCATCACCGCCTAGCTCTCCGTTTTCAGGAGCCTGCTCTCCGTTTTCAGGAGGGTGTGTGACTGGAGTAACGAATGAGAGCTAGTGTGGGCGATTCAGAGGCGATTACCGATGCGGGATGTCACACCCTCCTGAATTGAGAGAGCGCGCCGAGAATCATCGACTCGCACCACGCCCAGTTCTCGAACACCTGCTTGAAGGTGAACTCGAGGACCACAAAGCCGCGCTGCACCAGCTCGCTGCGGCGACGACGATCGTTCTCGAACGAGCTGCTGTCAGAGTGAAACTGGCGGCCGTCGAGCTCGATCAGGACGTTGGTGTCCCGAATCCTCATGTCGACTCGACCAATCCCGTCGAAGTGCACCTGCTGGTCGACAGCCACACCGAGCGCTGCCAATCGCTGACGCACGATCGATTCGAGCCCTGAGTCACTGCCAGCCATGGATCGAGTGGCCAGCATCCTGCTGGCGGCTGGCACAAGAGCAAGCGAGTCCCGGATCGCCGCATCATGCAGCCCGAGCACAGTCCTCGCTGTGTCGAGGCACGCCACGGCAGTCTCGCGGTCGCACCAATTGACGACCTGGGCCAGAGCCTCAGACACCGACACTCTCCAGCACTCGCGATTGTTCGACTTCGTCGCGAGCCAATGGAGAACGACTTCCCGCGTCGCGGTATCCGGGGTCAAAGCCGGATGCGACGATCCGCCAAGTTCGCTTGGTGGAAGATTGGTCCGCAGCCTGCTCGCATTTGCCGGCAGCGCGATATGAAGTCGGAGGTCGAATCCCGACCATAGCCCGTAGCTTCGAGCTGCGCTGGGCCCGGCGAGTCTCCCTCCGACTCGTGCTGCGTGAATTGCGTCCGGAGTTGCCCCGAGAGTCGCATAATGCGCGCGACGAACTCGACGAATCTCGCCAAGGCGAACGGCTGTCGTGAGGTCACCGCCGCTGACGCCGACGGCCGTTAGTTGGTCTCGGGTGGCAATGTTGCCCAACTCCCGAATCTCCGCTGCTGCGTCCATCCGGCGACCATGGCACGAATTCTCCGCACGAAATCGAGGTCTGACTCGGTCGGTGCACTCTCCGAATTCAGGAGTCAACGTGAGCGAGAGGCCGTTGTTGCCCGATGAAGTGCAACATCCACCACTTGCCATAACACCAGTCACACACCCTCCTGAATTAAGAGAGCAGGCTCCTGAAAAAGGAGAGGGGCGGGTCAGTTGACGATGTGCATCGCGCGGGCGGCATCCGTGATGCTGCCGGTGAGCGACGGGTAGACGGAGAACGCGCGCGCCAGCTGGTCAACGGTGAGTCGGTGTTCGACCGCGAGCGCGATCGGCAGAATCAGTTCAGACGCTCGAGGCGCCACAATCACGCCACCGATGACCGTGCCCGATCCCGTGCGCGCGAACAGCTTCACGAATCCGTCCTTGAGACCCATCATCTTCGCGCGCGGATTGGACGCGAGCGGCAGCTTATAGATCTCGCCCTGCGCGATCCCGTCCTCGATCTCCTTCTGGCTCCATCCGACGGTCGCGATCTCCGGGTTGGTGAAAATGTTCGAGGTGATGTTGCGTAGCTCGGTCGGGTTGACCGCATCCCCCATCGCGTGGAAAACCGCGGTGCGTCCCTGCATCGATGCCACGGATGCCAGCGGCAGGAAGTCGCTGCAGTCCCCCGCCGCATAAATGGACGGCATCGAGGTACGCGCCACCCGATTGACGCGGATGTGGCGGCTGTCGGTCAACTGCACGCCGGCCTCCTCGAGTCCGATGTTCTCCGTGTTCGGAATCGAACCGACAGCCAGCAGGCAGTGACTGCCCTCGACGGTTCGTCCGTCGGAGAGGGTCGCGACGACACCGGTCTTGGTGCGCTTGACGGATTCCGCGCGCGACTTGTTCATGATCGTCATGCCGTTACGGGTGAAGACGTCCTCGAGCACCCTGGCCGCATCGACATCCTCATTCGGCAGCACCTGGTCCCGACTCGAGATGAGGGTCACCTTGCTGCCGAGGTTGGTGTAGGCGGAGGCGAACTCCGCGCCGGTGACACCGGAACCGACCACGATGATGTGTTCGGGAGCCTGATCGAGCGTGTACAGCTCGGTCCAGGTCAGGATGCGTTCGCCATCGGGTATCGCGCTCTTGAGCGTGCGAGGACGAGCGCCGACCGACACCACAATGGTGTCGGCGTCGATCGCGTCGAAGTCGGTGCCCTTCGTGCCCGCGCCGGTCGAGACGACGACCCGGTTCGGGCCATCGAGCCTGCCCTCGCCCTGCACAATGCGCACCCCGGCCTTGATGAGCTGCGACTTCATGTCCTCGGACTGCTGCCTGGCCAGACGAAACACGCGCTCGTTGACGGCCGCGAAGTTAACGGTGACTTCCGGACGCACCGGTCGACCCGCATCGCCGCGCACAAAGAACTGCACCCCGAGGTCGGCAGCTTCGCCGATACTCTTGGCCGCCTCCGCCGTGGCGATGAGTGTCTTCGAGGGCACGACATCCGTAAGAACGGCAGCTCCGCCCACGCCGGTGCGCTCGACGAGGGTGACGTCGGCGCCGAGCTGGGCGCCGGTCAGGGCAGCCTCGTAGCCGCCCGGTCCCCCGCCTACGATCGCGATTCGCTGCTTGCGCTCGAACTCATAGGCCATGGCTCAATTGTCCCCCGCGGTGTGACCGCCAGCAAAACGCGGTGCATTCCGGGTGAACGCGACTCAGGCGGCGGTTCGCGGGCTGTGCGCCGTCGATCCCGCTAAAGACGGGGGTTGAGTCGACCCCCTAAAGTGGGTGGATGCCAACGCCGCCAGAGAATGTGCTCGACGACCCGCGGGTCGATCCGTTCGAAATTGCCGCGCAGGCCGCGACCGAAATCGCCGAGCGCAGCGGCGTCGCTTCCCATGACATCGCGCTGACGCTCGGCAGCGGATGGGCCCAGGCTGCGGATCTCATCGGCGCCACCACGGCGACGTTCCCGGCATCTGAAATCATCGGGTTCAGCGCGCCCGCACTGGCGGGCCATGTCGGCACGCTGCGATCAGTCGAGTTACCGAACGGCAAACGCGCCCTTGTTATCGGGGCGCGCACTCACTTCTACGAGGGTCATGGGGTGCGGCGGGTCGTGCACAGTGTTCGGACCGCCGCGGCGACCGGGGCGAAGACGATGATCCTCACGAACGGCGCGGGCGGCATCCGAGAAACGTGGACGCCGGGAACTCCCGTGCTGATCAGTGACCACATCAACCTCACGGCGAGCTCGCCGCTCGAGGGCGCAACGTTCATTGACCTCACCGACCTCTACTCGAAGCGACTGCGAGACCTCGCGAGAACTCTCGAGCCGAGCCTCGACGAGGGGGTGTACGTGCAGTTCCGCGGCCCGCAGTACGAGACGCCCGCCGAGGTGCAGATGGCAAAGACCATGGGCGGCCACATCGTCGGCATGTCGACGGCTCTCGAGGCGATCGCCGCGAGGCAGGCCGGCATGGAGATCCTGGGCATGTCACTGATCACAAACCTTGCAGCGGGCATCCAGAAGACCCCGCTGAGCCACGAGGAGGTCGTGCAGGCCGGCCGCGATGCCGAGCCGGTGATCAGCGCACTCCTCGCGAAAATCGTGGAACTGCTGTGAGCGACGCTCTGCTCGCTGCCGCGCAGTCCTGGCGCGACCAGGATCCGGATGAGGAGACGCGCAAAGAACTCGACGACCTGCTGAAGGACGTCGCCGCCGGTAACGCAACCGCGCGGGCGGAGCTTCAGGACCGCTTCGCCTCGCGCCTCGAATTCGGCACTGCCGGCCTGCGCGGTGCGATTGGAGCCGGTCCGAACCGGATGAACCGAGTGCTCGTCGCCCAGGCCGCGGCGGGGCTTGCGGCATTCCTCATCGGACGGGGAGGTGGCCAGTCGGTCGTGATCGGATACGACGGCCGGAAGAATTCGAGAATCTTCGCCTCGGACACCGCCGAGATCATGGCGGGTGCCGGCGTGCGCGCCATCCTGCTCCCCAGGCTGCTGCCGACACCGGTCCTCGCATTTGCGGTGCGCCACCTCGATACCAGCGCCGGCGTGATGGTTACCGCCAGTCACAACCCCGCGAGCGACAACGGCTACAAGGTCTACCTCGGCACCGACGATCACGGATCCCAGATCGTGCCACCCGCAGACGGGCAGATCGCCGCCGAGATCGAGAAGATAGCGAAGGGCGACATCCGTTCGCTTCCCCGAGCGACAGACTATGAGCAGGCGAGCGAGGCGGTCGTCCACGAATACGTTGCGGCAACGGCCGCGATCGGGAGAGCGGCAAGCCAACCGCGAGTCGTGTACACGGCGATGCACGGCGTCGGCTGGGAGACTGCCCGCCGGGTCTTTGTCAGCGCCGGGTTCGACGAGCCGAGGGTGGTCGAGAAGCAGATCGAGCCGGATGCCCAGTTCCCGACGGTCGCGTTCCCGAACCCCGAAGAGCCGGGTGCGCTCGACCTCGCGTTCGAACGGGCCACCCACGAGAAGGCCGAACTGGTGCTGGCAAACGATCCGGACGCCGATCGACTCGCCGTCGGAGTGCCGTCGAGCAACGGATGGCGTCGAATGAGCGGCAACGAGGTCGGGCTCCTGCTCGGTTGGCGGGCGGCATCAAGGGCCGCCACAACTGGCGGTGCTATCAAGGGGACGCTGGCCTGCTCGATCGTGAGCAGCCCGGGTCTCAAGGCGATCGCGGACGCGAGCGGCCTGACCCATGTCGAGACGCTGACCGGTTTCAAGTGGATCTCCCGCACACCGGATCTCGCCTACGGTTTCGAGGAAGCACTCGGCTACCTCGTGGATCCGGAGGTTGTGCGCGATAAGGACGGGATTTCCGCGGCCGTCGATTTGCTCTCGCTGGCATCCGAACTGAAGGCGACCGGGAAGACCCTTGCCGACCACGCCGGCGAATTCGCGGAAAAGTTCGGCGCCTTCGCCTCGTCCCAGATCGCGCTGAGGTTTACCGACCTGTCGGAGATCCCGAAGCTGATGGAGCGCCTCCGGGCGAAGCCGCCGAAGCTCATCGGCGACCTGAAAGTCGACACGATGGACGACTTCGAACACGGCTTCGGCGACTTCGGCCCTAACGACATCCTTCGCATCTGGATGCACGACGGCGCACGAATCGTCGTCAGACCGAGCGGCACTGAGCCGAAGCTCAAGGTGTACATCGATTCGTCGAGCACCATGGGCGACGCGCAGGCGAGAATCGCCGAGGCCGAGGCGCGGGTGGCGATGCTCGACGCCGGGATGCGCGAGCTGCTCGCGTGAGCCGCATTGTGAGGCGCCCGACGACACCTACCCCAGCGCGTCCTGCAGTTTCCGCGTGAGTTCCGCGGTATCGAAGTAGTTTTCGACCACGATCACATCGGCGTTGGTCTTGCCGATGTCGCCGACGAACTCGGGACTGGTCAGGATGATCTGCGCGTCTCGTGCGTCTGCAGCCAACGTCCCGAGGTGCGCGGCGCTCACATCCGCCTCGATGCCGAGCCGACCGAGGACCCGCTCGGCATTGATCTTCAGGATGCCGCTCGAGCCGATGCCAGCCCCACAAATGGCGACGATTTTCACGTGGTTCCCAGAATGTGTCGAACATCCTCGATCGAGGTGGCGGCCGCCAGGTCGGCGATCGCCGTCGAATCGTTGAAGACGTTAGCAAGCTCGGCGACCAGCGCAATCTGGGCATCGGCCGTTGCTACCGCAAGCGCGACAACCACGCTCACCGGATCGTTGTACGGATGCCCGAAGTCGACCGGCGTCGAGAGGGTGACGACCGCGATCCCGTCGCGGATGACCGCGCGACCCGATCGGGCGTGGGCGAGTGCCAGACCCGGTGCGATCACGACGTAGGGTCCGTGCTCATCGATCATCCGGATCATCTCATCCGCGTACTCGGGTGTGGCGAGCCCGGCAGCATTCAACGCTGCACCCGCGGCACGCACGGCACCCCGCCAGTCATCAACGCGGACGCCGAGGGCGACGGCCTCCGCGGGCAGCGATGGAAGCGCCATCTAAGCGTGTCCGAAGCCGTCGAGGACCCGCCGGGCCAGATCATCGCGGTCCTCGTAAGAAAGGAACGCGGCCGCGGCGGCGTTTAGCTGGAACACTTCGAGATCGGCGAGATCGTATCCGAAGGCCTCGGCGAGCAGGAACAGCTCACGACTGAGCGTCGTGTTGCTCATCAACCGATTGTCCGTGTTGACGGTCACCGCGAAGCCAAGCTGATAAAGCAAGTCGAAAGGGTGATCGATCATGTCCTCGCCCCACTGGGCGATCGTTCCGGTCTGCAGGTTCGACGATGGCGAGGTCTCGAGCGCGATCTCGCGATCCTTGACCCACTGCGCGATCGGGCCGAGCGCGACGAAGCTGCTCTCGTCGTCCTCGCGTTCAAGTGAGATGTCTTCGGCGATGCGCACGCCGTGGCCCAGTCGCATCGCGCGGCCGTCGAACAGGGCACTCTCGATGCTCGCAAGGCCCGCGGCCTCGCCGGCATGAACCGTTCGCGGCATGTACTCGCGAGCGAGATAGTCGAATGCCGCGCGCAGGTTCGAGGGCGGGAAACCGTTCTCCGGGCCAGCAATATCGAATCCGACGACGCCCTGGTCGCGGTGACGTACCGCCAACTGGGCTATTTCGAGGCCGCGGTCGAGGTGTCGCATTGCGCTGACGAGTTGGCCAACACGGATGCTGCCACCGGTCTTCGCGACATCGTCGACCCCGGCATCCAGTCCGGCTTGCACCGCCTCAACGGTCTCATCAAGTGACAGGCCACCGGTAAGGTGCTGTTCGGGCGCCCAGCGGATCTCACCGTAGATAACGCCGTCGGCTCCCAGATCCTGGACGAACTCGCGGGCAACCCGGTGGAGATTGTCAGCGGTCTGCATGACGGCAATCGTCAGGTCGAAGGTTTTGAGGTAGTCGACGAGGTCGCCGGAGTCGCAACTCTCGTCGAACCAGTCCTGCAGGGAGTCGGGGTCGTCCGCCGGTGTCTCGACGCCGGCGGCATCCGCGAGCTCGAGGATGGTTTCGGTGCGCAGTCCGCCGTCGAGATGGTCGTGCAGGGAGACTTTCGGAAGGGTCGTAATGCTCGTGCCGTCGAATGGAAGAACGAAGTCCGCACCCGGTGAGGTCATGTCACAAGGCTACTAGCCCCCTAACCGGGGATGCGGTCTGCAATCAGGGGGCCACCGGTGTGGATGTCGCTGCCCGCATCGCCGATTTCCCACGCGCCCTCGACGGCCTCGAGGGCGCGCTCGAAGCGGGCGGTATCGTGCGAGTGCAGCGTGAACAGCGGCTGGCCAGTCGTCACGGCGTCCCCCGGCTTCGCGTGCAGGTCGATTCCCGCCGCGTGCTGCACCGGATCCTGCTGGCGGGCACGCCCGGCACCGAGCCGCCAGGCACCGATCCCAAAGGGCAACGCCTCCTGTCGCACGAGAACGCCCGAGCGCGGCGCAACGACGACCTGACTTTCGCGCGGCTGAGGCAACGCAGCATCGGGGTCCCCGCCCTGAGCCGAGATCATTGCCCGCCAGGTGTCCATCGCGCGACCGTCGGCGAGAGCAGCCGCCGGGTCCGCATCCGGATGCCCGGCCAGAGTCAGCATCTCGTGCGCCAGCGCAACCGTCAGCTCGACGACATCGGCTGGCCCGCCGCCCGAAAGCACCTCGACCGACTCTCGAACCTCATTGGCGTTGCCGATCGTCAGACCGAGCGGGACGTTCATGTTGGTGAGCAGCGCAACTGTCGCGACGTTGGCATCCGCGCCCAGGCGCACCATGGTCTCCGCGAGTTCGCGCCCACGCGCCGGATCCTGCAGGAACGCGCCGGATCCGAATTTCACGTCGAGCACCAGTGAGGCAGTGCCCTCGGCGATCTTCTTACTCATGATCGACGAAGCGATGAGCGGGATGGCCTCGACGGTGCCGGTGATGTCCCGAAGGGCATACAGCTTGCCGTCGGCCGGCGCCAGCGAAGCCCCCGCGGCGCACACCACGGCTCCTACCGCATCCAGCTGCGCATAGAACTCGTCGGTCGACAGCGACGCCCGCCAGCCCTTGATGCTCTCCAGTTTGTCGAGTGTGCCGCCGGTGTGCCCGAGCCCACGGCCGGATAGTTGTGGCACCGCGACGCCGAAGGATGCCACGAGCGGCGCGAGCGGCAGAGTGATCTTGTCTCCGACGCCGCCGGTCGAGTGCTTGTCCGTCGTCTTCTTCGACAGGCGCGAGAAGTCGAGCCGCTCGCCACTGTCGACCATCGCGAACGTCAGGTCACGAATCTCTCCGCGACCCATCCCGTTCAGGAAGATCGCCATGGTCATCGCGGACATCTGCTCGTCGGCGACATAGCCGCGCGTGTATGCGTCGATCAACCAATTGATCTGAGCGGTGGTGAGTTCGTCGCCATCACGTTTCACGCGAATGAGGTCGACTACGTCGAACGGTTCAACCACGAAGACTTTCCTACGACTTGATGTACGGCTTGCCTGCGGCGGCAGGCGGACGAACCCGACCGACGAAACCGGCGACGGCAAGGATCGTCACGACGTACGGCAGCATCAGCAGGAAGTCGTTCGGCACCGCCGAGCCCGAGGTGCTGAATGCGCTCTGCAGATCCGTGCAGAACCCGAACAGCAGCGCAGCGAACATCGCGCGAATCGGATGCCATCCGCCGAAGATCACTGCGGCCAGCGCGATATACCCGGCGCCGTTGGTGATGTTCGCATCGAAGGGCCCCACGTCGCCGAGCGTGAACCAGGAGCCACCGATCCCCACGATCGCGCCAGCGAGCGCGACGTTCCAGAAGCGGGTGCGCCCGACGTTGATTCCGACGGTATCGGCCGCCTGCGGATGCTCACCCACCGAACGAAGTCGAAGTCCCCAGCGCGTGCGGTACAAGCCGATGGTCACCAGCACGACCGCGACATACATGAGGTAGACAATCACGTTCTGTCCGAACAGCACGGGGCCGATGATCGGGATCGCGCTCAGGAGCGGGATGTTGAAATTCTGCAGAGCCGGGAACGAGTTGAGCGCCGTGTTGGTCGTGAGCACTTGCTGGTACACGAACGTCGTAAGCCCGATGACCAGGAAGTTGAGCACGACGCCGACGATGACCTGGTTGACCCAGTACTTGATGGTGAACGCTCCGAGCACGAAGGACACGAGCACCCCGGCCGCAGCCGCGGCGATGATCCCGGCAATCGCAGAGTGCGTTGCCGTCGCGGTGAGCGCCGAAACGAACGCTCCCGCGAGCAGCTGCCCCTCGATCGCGATGTTCGTCACTCCGACCCGCTCCGAAATCACGCCACCCAGCGAGCCGAAGATGTACGGGGTGCTGGCTCCAACCGTGCCGACGAGGAGGGCCGTGATGTAGAACGGATTCGAATTGCCGGCGGAAGCCCAGATCAGGAATCCGGTGATGATGAACAGGGCGAAGATCGCGATATACCAGAACGGCGTCTTGATCTGGCGCCGGGTGAGGACGGCCGAGACCACCGCGAGAACTACCGCCACAATCGCGATGACGATGTCAACCGGTCGGGCCGGGATCGTCAGTGGCGCGATCGCCGACCCACCGTTTGCCGTGAACTCGAACACGGTCTTGCCATCGCGACCAAACACGATGAGCAACACGACGGCGAGCACCGCGAAAATACCGAGGCCGATGGAGGCCTTCCAAGGAAGGCGCACCAACGGACTCGTCGAATGCTCCACCTCTGCCGGAGTCGTTGCAACCGCACTCATTTCGCCGTCACCGCCTTACCCGTCTGAATCTGTTTCGGCGACTTCACTCTGGGTTTAGATCCCGGAGCCGGGGTGCGGAAGATGGAGCGCACCAACGGCGGAGCAGCGAGGAACAGCACGATCACCGCCTCGATGACCGGAATGATGTTGACGTTCACGCCCTGGCTGGCCTGCATCGTGTAACTGCCGGCCTGGAGAACCCCGAACAGGATGCCGGCGGCGAAGACCCCGCCGGGACGCGACCGGCCGAGAAGGGCTACCGTGATGGCCGTGAATCCGATGCCGGAGTCGATGCCTCGGTCAAACCCTCCGGTGACCTGCCCGAGCACCTCATACACTCCCGCGAATGCAATCAGCAGTCCCGAGATTGTCATCACGTAGATGTACATCCGGTTGATCCGGATGCCGGCGACCCGGGCCGCGCGCGGGTTCTCGCCAACCGCGCGCAACTTGAAGCCGAGGCTCGAACGCGACAGCAACCACCAGCAGAACACGGCGATGCCGATGACAAGAATAAACCCGATGTTGACCGCCGGTGGACTCCCGAGGATCGGGTAGAAGATCGCGGTGCTTTTCTCGGGTGGACTAATCGGAGCGTTCGATCCCGGTACCTGCAGCACCGGGGAGTTCAACAGGTAGTCCAGCAGGTAGAGCGCCACGTAGTTGAGCATGATCGTGACGATCACCTCGTGTGCCCCGGTTCGTGCCTTGAGGAATCCGACGACGAAAGCCCAAAAGCCGCCCGCGACGAGACCGGCAAGGATTGCAACGATGATGTGGATGCCCGGGGGCAGCGTCAGGGCAAAACCCACCCATCCGGCAGCTGCGGCGCTCACGATGATGATGCCTGTACCACCGATGTTGAACACGCCCGATCGAAACCCGACCGCAACTCCGAGACCAGCGGCGATGAGCGGCGTGGAGAAGCTGAGCGCGGCCAGGAACGAGTTGGCACCCGCACTGAAGCTCGGTGCCGTGTAGTCGAACACGCCCCCGCGAAAGATCGCCGAGTACGCGCCCGACACCGACTGCCAGATCGCACCGAGTGTGTCGCCCGGTCGCGCGAGGAAGTAGCCGGACGCCGCCTGTACGTTCGGATCGGTCGCCGCAATCAGGATGCCGCCGATGACGAGCGCCGAGAACACCGCAAGGATGGTCAGCACCGCGCTGCCGCTCAGGACGTCGCGCAGCACAGAATTGAGGCGGTTGCCCGAGGGCTCCGGGCGATCGGTCGTCGCGAGCGCCGACGGGGCGATCTGATCGGTTTCCAGACCGGTGTTCTTAGACACGCGCGCGGTATCGGCGACGGGCACCGATGCCGGGAGTTCGTCACTCACGCTGCCAGCTCCGTTCCCTCGGGCAGTTCGCCTGCCATCATCAGGCCGAGGACCGCGCGCGGAGTGTCGCCCTTCACGATGCCGACGATTTGCCCGCGATACATCACGGCGATGCGGTCCGCGAGGGCTACGACTTCGTCGAGTTCCGTCGAAACCACGATCACCGGAACTCCGGCGTCCCGGGTCGCGACGATCTGCTCGTGCACGAATTCGATCGAGCCCACGTCGAGGCCGCGCGTGGGTTGCGCTGCGACGAACAGCCGAAGGTCGCGGCTGAGTTCCCTGGCGAGGACCACCTTCTGCTGGTTGCCACCGGACAGACGCCCGACAAGAGTGTCGATGCCCTGGCTGCGCACGTCGAATTGAATCGTCTTGACCTTTGCAAACTCGGCGAGCGCACCGAGCTGCAGTGAGCCCGCCTTGACGAACGGGGCGCCATCCGCTCGATCTAGCATGAGGTTCTCGGCGATCGTGAATTCTGACACGAGGGCGTCTTCCTGCCGATCCTCCGGAATGAATCCGACACCGGCGCCGAGCACCTTCGCGATCGCGAGTTGCCGCAGGCTCTTGCCGTCGAGCTCGATGGTGCCGATAACGCGATCCTGGAGACCGAGCAGAGCTTCGGTCAGTTCCGTCTGTCCGTTGCCCTGAACCCCTGCGATGGCAAGAATCTCGCCAGCGCGAACCTCGAACGACACGTCGTCGACGACGGGCTGGTCGATGGCGTCGATTACGGTCAGGTTCCTGACAACGAGCGCGTGCTCCCCGGTCGTGGCCTTGGACTTGGTCACCGTCAGTTCGACTGCGCGCCCCACCATCATCGAGGCCAGCTCGGCGTTGGATGCGGTCGGCTTCGCCTCGCCAACCACCTTGCCGAGACGTACGACCGTGATCCGGTCGGCAACCTCGCGGACCTCGCGAAGCTTGTGTGTGATGAAGACGATCGCGGTTCCGTTGTCGCGTAGCTGCCTCATGATCGCCATGAGCTCGTCGGTTTCCTGCGGGGTCAGCACGGCGGTCGGTTCATCGAAGACGAGAACCTTCGCGTCCCGCGACAGCGCCTTGATGATCTCGACCCGCTGCTGGACGCCAACGGGCAGATCTTCGACCAATGCATCCGGATTCAGATCAAAGCCGAAGCGTGCGGAGATTTCGCGCACCTTCGCGCGCGCAGCGGGGAGGTCGAGGAACCCGAGTTTCGACTCCTCGTGACCCAGCATCACATTCTCGGCAACGGTGAAGACGGGAATGAGCATGAAGTGCTGGTGCACCATGCCGATGCCGGCGCGGGCGGCATCCCCGGGGCCGGCGAAATGCTGGACGACATCGTCGAGCAGGATCTCGCCGGAATCCGATCGATACAGGCCGTACAGGATGTTCATGAGGGTCGACTTGCCCGCGCCGTTTTCACCGAGAAGGCAGTGGATCTCACCGGGCTCGACCGTGAGGTCGATGTGGTCGTTTGCGACCAGTGCGCCGAACGTCTTTGTAATCGACCGCAGTTCGAGTTTCATGGCGTGTTGTTGCGTCCCAATCCACGAGGGGGAATGACCGCACCGGCCGGGCGCGACTCGCTCTCGCGAGCCTCACCCGACCGGTGTTCGATCAGTGTGAAGCGTACTACCTGGCTACTTGTTGAAGCTCGACGGAGAGGTGACCGTGATGGATCCGTCGATGATGCCCTTCTTGATCGTGGTGATCTCGGCCGCGAGACCGGGGTCGACCTTCGATGCGAAGTTGTGGAACGACGAGATTCCGACGCCACCGTTCTTCAAGGTTCCGACATACAGCGAGTTGTCGAACGTCTTGCTCTTCGACGATGCCTCGATGACAGCGGCAACCGGAGCGTTGAGGTTCTTCAGGATCGACACCAGCATCAGGTCACCATAGGTCGGGTCCGTCTTGAACACGTCGGCGTCCACGCCTTCAAGCACAGCGTCGCTGTTCGAGCTGCGGATGGCCGCCGCAGCGCCCTGGTACAGCGAGCCGGCGACGGGGATGATCACGTCGGCGTGCTGGTTCAGGAAGTTCTGCGTGTCGGTCTTGGCGAGAGCCTGGTTGCTGAAGTCACCGATGAAGGTGCCCTTCTGGGTTGCGATGTCCCAGCCGAGCAGCTTGACTGACTTGCCCTTCTGCTGGTTGTAGTACGCGATACCGTCGGCGATGCCGTCTTCGTAGATCGTCACGGACGGGTACTGCGCGCCACCCCACGTCGCAACGACTCCGGTCTTGGAGTAGCTGGCCGCGATGTAGCCACCGATGAATGCGGCCTCGTCGGTCTCGAAGACCACGTCCTTGACGTTCGGAAGCTGGATGGTGTTGTCGTCGATGATCGCGAAGTCGGTCTTCGGGTTTGCCTTGGCCGCCGTGGTGTCCGGCTGCTCGAAGTCGAAGCCTGGGGTCACGATGATGTTGCATTTCTGCGCGATGAGGCTCGCGATGCCGGGTGCGAGGTCACTAGAGGCTGCCGAAGCGACCTTCTTGTAGCTGGAGTTGATGGCCTTCGATGCCTGGATCACTCCGTCGAGGCTCAGCTCGTTGAAGGAGTGGTCGCTGAATCCGCCGGTGTCACCAACGATGCAGGGCAGGTACTTCGACTTTGCGGTGGTGTTGCTCTTGGTGGGGGCGGCGGCACAGCCGGCAAGCAGTGCGACGGCACTGACTACGGCGAGAGCGCCGAGCCCGATCTTCCTTGATGTGATTGGCAATGTGATTCCTTACGTGAGTTGCAGTCCGGTGGAGACCTGCGGGGAATGTTGATACAGGTTACTGACAGTCGCCATGATCGCGACTGCCCTCTTTACCCGCTGCACCAGATGGTTACACATCCGTGCTGCTCTCGAAATGTAAATGAAATGATTTTTGGAAAACCGTTCGTTTGTCGACGACGAAACCTCCCATCTGCGCAAGATTTCTGCGCTTACGCACCGTTTCTCTCCGTGTACTCGGCCAACTGACGTGGCCCGAACGCATCCGGGATCACCTCGTCGATGGTCCGGATACCGGAGACGGTCTCGAGCAGCATCCCCTGGCTCGAGTGCTCGTAGAGCAGCTGCCTGCACCGTCCGCACGGCATGAGGATGCCGCCGGTGCCATCGACGCAGGCGAAGGCGACGAGCCTTCCGCCGCCAGACATGTGCAGCGCCGAGATCAGCGCGCATTCCGCGCACAGCGTCAGCCCGTATGAGGCGTTTTCGACGTTGCATCCGGAAACGACGCGCCCATCGTCGACCAGGGCGGCGGCTCCTACCGGAAACGTCGAGTAGGGAGCGTAGGCGTGCTTCATGGCTTCGAAGGCCGCGCTACGCAGAGCATCCCAGTCGATCGCGGGCCGGCCGTCGTCGCTCATTGTCAGATCATACGACCCACACGTTAACGCGCCAGAGGCACCTCAGAGCACATCACTGCGGCCGGACAACTTAAGTGCGTCGACGACCGACTTGACCCGCTGCGCATGCTGGGTGGTCGTCACCAGCAGGGCGTCCTCGGTGTCGACGACGACGATGTCGGTTACCCCGATGAGGGAGATGAGTCGCTTGCCATCGCTGATCACCACGCCCGTGGATGCGTCCGCGAGCACCCGCGCGTCCTCGCCCAGGATCGCGAGATCCGACTTGCGTCCGCGGGCGTGTAGCTTCGCGATCGAAGCGAAATCGCCCACGTCGTCCCAGTCGAAGCCGCCCGGAATCACGACCACGCGTCCCGCGGCCGCCGCGGGCTCCGCAACAGAGTAGTCAATAGCGACTTTCTTCAGCTTCGGCCAGATCCGGTCGACGGTCGCCCCGCGAATGGCGCCGTCGCCGTCCCAGACCGACGCCAACTCGGTCAGCCCCGCGAGCAGCTCCGGCTCGCTCTCGCCAAGCTGTGCGAGGAGCACGTCGGCTCGGGCGATGAACATGCTCGCGTTCCAGAGGTAATTGCCGTCATCGAGATAACCCTGTGCGGTCGCGAGATCCGGTTTCTCCATGAAGCAATCCACCATCCGCGCGCTGGGCGCCCCCTCGATTTGGTGCGGTTCGCCGACGTGGATATAGCCGAAGCCCGTCGCCGGTTCGGTCGGAGTGATCCCGATGAGCGCGATGTACCCTGCTCGAGCAACGGCGACGGCCTGGATCACGGCGGCCGCAAACTTCTCCTGCCCTTCGATGACGTGATCTGCCGCGAACGATCCGACAATCACATTCGGATCGCGGGTCTTCAAGATGGCAGCGGCAAGCCCGATCGCCGCGGATGACTCCATCGGCTCGCTCTCGAGCACGATGTTCGAGTCGGCGAGTTCCGGCAGCTGCGCCTCGACAGCGGCACGGTGGGCACGCCCGGTCACGATCATGACTCGATCCGCTCCCGACAACGGGACGAGACGGTCCCAGGTGTCGCGCAGCAGCGTGTGGCCGGAACCGGTCAGATCGTGCAGAAACTTCGGGGCATCCGCTCGGGACAGCGGCCAGAGACGCGACCCGACGCCCCCTGCGGGAATCACACTGTAGAAGCCGTCGAGACCGTGCGCGCTCATGCCCCAACATTAGACTGGAGGCTGCCACCGAGTAATTCAGGTAGACATACACTGGAACTCGTTCTATTGAGACTCCACCTAAGAACCGCAATTTCACGGTTCGGATCACAGCCAAGGAGTGCTGTTCGTGCCAGAGAATTCGGCCGGTGCGCTGGCGACCAAGGTCGCGACCCTCAAGATAAAACCACCAAGGCTGGGCGGGACCGTTTATCGGGGTCGCGAGGGGATGTGGTCCTGGGTTCTGCATCGGATCACCGGCGTAGCGATCTACTTCTTCCTGCTGGTCCATATCCTCGACACGTCGATCGTGCGTATCTCGCCGCAGGCGTACAACGGCGTGATCAACGAGTACAAGACGCCGATCATGGGGCTCGGTGAGCTCGCACTGGTCATCGCGATCGGGTACCACGCGCTCAACGGCCTGCGCATCATCCTCATCGACTTCTGGAGTGTGGGAGCCCGGCACCAGCGCCTGCTGTTCGTGATCGTGATCCTGCTCTGGGTCGTGCTCATCGCGGGTTTCGCTCCGACGCAGATCCACAACATCATCCTCGAGGCGCAGGGGCACGCATCAGCATCATGAGCACAGAAACCATTCCGGCACCGCGGTCTTCATACGCCCCGCGCAAGAAGCGTCGAGTCAACTGGGAGAAGTGGGGCTGGCTCTACATGCGCATCAGCGGCCTGTTCCTGGTCGTGCTCATCTTCGGTCACCTGTTCGTGAACCTGGTCGCGGGCAATGGCGTCCGCGCGATCGACTTCGCGTTCGTCGCGGGCAAGTTCGCGGACCCGTTCTGGATCGTCTGGGACACGCTGCTGCTGTGGCTCGCGCTCATCCATGGCGCGAACGGAATGCGCACCCTCGTCAATGACTATGCGCACAACCGCAACCTCCGTCGACTCCTGCTGTTCGGCATCCTTGCGTCCACCGTCGTACTCCTGGTTCTGGGGACCCTCGTGATCTACACCTTTGACCCGTGCCCGGCAAACGCCATCGCAGGTACCCTGCCCGACTTCTGCCCGGCTAAGTAATGGCGGCGCCCAAAGCTACGCCCGGCATGATCGCCGACGGCGAGGTCATAGACGGAGTCCACTACCACCAGCACGACATCGTGATCGTCGGCGCAGGTGGGGCAGGGATGCGTGCTGCGATCGAGGCCAGTCCGCACGCCAATACCGCAGTTATCTCGAAGCTCTACCCGACCCGCTCGCACACGGGTGCGGCGCAAGGCGGCATGGCGGCGGCTCTCGCCAACGTCGAGGAAGACAACTGGGAGTGGCACACCTACGACACGGTCAAGGGCGGCGACTACCTGGTCGACCAGGATGCGGCCGAGATCCTGGCCAAGGAGGCGATCGACGCCGTCCTCGATCTCGAGAACATGGGCCTGCCGTTCAACCGCACGCCGGAGGGCAAGATCGACCAGCGCCGGTTCGGCGGTCACACCCGCGAGCACGGCGCAGCGCCGGTTCGTCGCGCCTGCTACGCCGCTGACCGCACCGGCCACATGATCCTGCAGACGCTGTTCCAAAACTGCGTGAAACTCGGCATCAACTTCTTCAACGAGTACTACGTGCTCGACATGGTGATGTCGAAGGTCAAGGGCAAGGATGTCCCGTCGGGCGTCGTCGCCTACGAGCTGGCGACCGGCGAACTGCACGTCTTCCAGGGCAAGGCGATCATCTTCGCCACGGGCGGGTTCGGCAAGATCTTCAAGACGACATCGAACGCGCACACGCTGACCGGCGACGGCGTCGGCATCATCTGGCGCAAGGGCCTGCCGCTCGAGGACATGGAGTTCTTCCAGTTCCACCCGACCGGGCTGGCCGGCCTCGGCATCCTGCTGTCCGAAGCGGCACGCGGCGAGGGTGCGATCCTGCGCAACGCCAGCGGCGAGCGCTTCATGGAGCGGTACACGCCGACGCTGAAAGACCTGGCACCCCGCGACATCGTCGCCCGGTCGATGGCCCTCGAGATTCGCGAGGGTCGCGGTGCGGGCCCGAATCACGATTACCTCTACCTCGATATCACCCACCTCGAGCCGGCGGTGATCGACGAGAAGCTCCCCGACATCACCGAGTTCGCACGTACCTATCTCGGCGTCGAGCCGTACACCGAGCCGGTGCCGGTGCTGCCGACCGCGCACTACGCGATGGGCGGCATCCCCACCACCAATGACGCCGAAGTACTGCGCAACAACACGGATGTCGTCCCCGGCCTGTATGCGGCGGGCGAGTGCGCCTGCGTCAGCGTCCACGGATCGAACCGGCTCGGCACCAACTCGCTGCTCGACATCAACGTGTTCGGCAAGCGTGCGGGACAGAACGCGGTCAAGTATGTGAAGACGGCGGATTGGATTCCACTGCCGAAAGACCCGACAAAGGGTATCCGTGCGCTGCTCGACAACGTTCGTGCGGGCGACGGATCCGAGCGGATCGCGGTCATCCGCAAGGAGCTGCAGGATTCGATGGACCGCAACGCACAGATTTTCCGCACCGAGGAGAGCCTCAAAGAGGTGACCGAACTCATCGAGAACCTGCGTAAGCGGTACAAGAACATCCGCATCCAGGACAAGGGCAAGCGCTACAACACCGACCTGCTCGAGGCGGTCGAGCTCGGCTTCCTGCTGGACCTCGCCGAGGTGCTGGTCTACTCGGCGCGGTCTCGGCACGAGTCGCGCGGCGGCCACATGCGCGAGGACTACCCCAAGCGCGACGATAAGAAGTTCCTCGTGCACACGATGGCCTACCGCACCGGCGACCCGGAGTCGTCCGACCCCGGCGATCACATCACGCTCGACTGGAAACCCGTCGTGATCACGAATTACCCACCGATGGAAAGAAAGTACTGAGGGCATGAGCACAGCAACCGCGCAGAGCGAGCAGGCGCCGCCGGAGGTCCCGAGCTTCGACGTTACGCTGATCATCCGTCGGTTCGACCCGGATGTGGATGCCGAGCCGTACTGGCAGGACTTCGACCTGGTGATGCACGGCACCGACCGAGTGCTCGACGCGCTCCACAAGATCAAATGGGAGATCGACGGCTCGCTGTCATTCCGTCGCAGCTGCGCGCACGGCGTCTGCGGATCGGATGCGATGCGCATCAACGGTCGCAACCGCCTGGCGTGCAAGACCCTGCTCAAGGACCTCGATGTCACGAAGCCGATCTACGTGGAGGCGATCAAGGGCCTGCCGCTGGAGAAGGATCTCATCGTCGATATGGATCCCTTCTTCGAATCCTTCAAGGCCGTTCAGCCGTTCCTGATGGCAACCTCGAAGCCCGAGAAGGAGCGGCTGCAGTCTCCGGTGCAGCGCGAGCGCTTCGATGACACGACCAAGTGCATCCTGTGTGCCGCGTGCACGTCGAGCTGCCCGGTGTTCTGGACCGACGGCCAGTACTTCGGGCCCGCTGCGATCGTGAACGCGCACCGCTTCATCTTCGACTCGCGCGACGAGGGTGCCAAGGTGCGACTAGACATCCTCAACGACCGCGAGGGAGTTTGGCGGTGCCGAACGACCTTCAACTGCACGGATGCCTGCCCCCGGGGCATCGAGGTCACCAAGGCGATCTCCGAGGTCAAGCGGGCGATCCTGGTCGGGAATCCCGACAAGGTCGATATCGTCGTCGACTAGCTTTCGGGCTGCAGGGTCACGGTCGACGAGCTTTCGCCGCGTTCGTCCGGGGTGAACTTGAAGGTGATCCTACGGGTCACAAATCCGGGTGCGCTCACCGTGAGCGTGTACGTGCCTGGCGTCGGGCGATACACCGGGATCGTGCCGTGCGGGCCGCTGAACGGTGCCCCGTGCATTCCCGATTGGAAATTGAACTGGGTTGGTCCGGTCAGCTCCAGGTGAACCGCGGCACCTGCGATGGGACTCCCTGAAGGGTCGGCGATCGTCAGCACCAGGGCCGGAGTCGGGTTCGACGAAGCGTAGGTAAGGTTCACGGACGGCGCCGAGTACACGTGACCATTCACGACTGTGAACACCTCCGCCTGCCGCCATTGCCCGAGGCTGTATGGGGTTGTCGCCGGCACCCCGACCCAACGGGAACCGAGCTCTCCCCGGAGAGCGGGATATTCGTCGTTGTCGACCGCCTGCAGCACGTAGGAGCCGGTGCGCAGATTTTGGATGCGCCAGTTGCCGGCCGAGACCGGATCGAGGCTCGAGATGGACCGCGTCCAGCGCACACCAGAAAATCCACTGCCGTCTTTCGCCGGGATCAACGGACACGCGACGATTGAAAACTGGGTGGCATCCAGCTCGCCGAGATCAGGATCGGTGAGAGTGGCGTGCCCGGTTATCGCGGCGCCGAGGACCACGCGATCATTCATGGTCGCAGTTGTCCCCGGTGCCACCTCGCGGTAGCGAGCGGATGACGCCGTGAGCCCGCCACCCCACCAGCTCTCCAGGTAGCCGACGCCGGAGTCGTCCTCGAACGCGACCGTGTAGCGCCCCGACTCGAGCCCTTCGAAGCGGTAGCGACCGTGCGCATCGGTGTCCATGGCCTTGACGGCATCCCACTGGTGCCGCTGCCAGCGGTACACCTGAACGTTGATGCCCTTGAGGATGACGCCATCCTGACTGCGGATCGTCCCCTGAACCGCGACGGGAGCGGCCTGGGCGTCGTTGTAGTTCGTCCAGAGCGGGCCGCCGATCGCGATCGTCAATACAACGGTGATTAGGAGCACGAGGAGCACACGCCTCTTGCCGCGATCACTCACCGCCATGCCCATCGCTCAAGTATGACTGCGCGGTTTGACGTGCGCGGGCGGAGCCCCGCCGCGGTCCTGGGCGGCCGCGACGGGGATCGTACTCGCTCCGGGGCGCCCCGGAGCGGGGAGAATCGACTCCCACCCGAAGAGACGCAGGCGCGCCCGTCCTATGACGCGCAGCTACCGGGGTTGACTAATTGAGCAGTTTGATGACAGTACCCACCGGCCCGGTGTCCAGCGAGAGCGGAATCGTGAGCGGCAGCGTGATTCCGAGAAGAGTCAGCGTCTGGCTGAGCTGCAGTGCGCTGCCGGAGGGTAGCGCGGTGACGAGAAGCGTGAATTTACCTTGCGAGTTCACTTTCGCGGTGGCGTAAACAATGCCGCCGGCCTGAGCCGCGACAGTCGCTCCGGGAGTGCCTTTGCCCGAAAGACTGATGTTCGTGGTCACCGGGGCACCGCCGGGGGCAGCTTGCCCCGTGGGCGATGCTCCGGGAGTCACTGCACCGACGAGTGGCGAAACGATATTCGTCGTCACTCCACCGACGATGTTGTTCACGGTGTTGCCGAGAGCGGACGTTGTGCCGCCGAGGGAGTTGGTCACCCCGCTGACCACACCGCCCAGGCTGCCATCACCATCCGATGACCCGCCGAGCACGCCGCCACCCAGCACGCCGCCACCCAGCACCCCATCACCCAGCACCCCACCGGACAGCAAGCCGCCCACCAATCCGTGGTTGGTACCGGATCCGCGCGGCGCAGTCAGCGCCGCGATTGCCGCCGAGTTGGATGACGCTGACGGAGTCGATTGCGAGGACGAGCCCGCCTGGGGATCGGGTGGCGTCGCATTCGAGGATCCGAGTCCCAGCGCGACCGCTCCGCCGATCGCGGCTGCCACTGCGAGTGATCCCACGACCGCGCTCATCCCGGTTGCGGCCCCCATCGACAGCCCGGCGGTCACGGCGGGCGCAAAGGCCGCCGGCGCCGCAAGGACTGTGAAGGAGGCGGGAACGGCGGGAAGTGCGCTGGCGGCAACCGTTGCAGCGGATGCGGCCGTCGCGTGTGTGAGGCTGGCGAGCAGGATTCCGCCGACGCCCGCACCGAGCAATATGGGAAGCATTACCATCGCGAGATGCGATCCGACCTCGTCAACCTCCTCGCTGATGATCGCGCACTTTGCGCAGTCGAGCAGGTGGTCGTTGATCTTCTCGAGTTCACGCGTGGTGAGGCTGTGACGCGCGTGATCGCCGAGCCTGGACATTGTCCATTTGCAGGTCTCTGAGGTGCCTGGTTCGGAAACATGTGCTTGAAGCCATGCCTTGCGCAGTCCCTCGCGAGCCCGATAGCTCAGCGCGGCGACGCCGTTGGCGCTCATCCCGAGGATGGGTGCAACCTCGTGTGGGTCCATTCCCTCCACCTCGGTGTACCACAGCACGGATTGCCAGCGCTCTGGAAGCGAGCGGAATGCCCGAGCGGTCAGGGTGCGATCGAGCGCAATTGCCACCGGGTCATCGAGGCTCGACGGGTCTTCGTAGTCGGCGATGTCATCCACCTGGATGTCGCGGGACTTTGCGCCCCACGTGGATGCAAGATTTCGGATGGTCGTGTAGAGGTACGGGCGGAACGCGCCCGAAGGGCCGCCGCCCGCCAGGACCCGCTGGTAGATGCGCGTGTAGGCCTCAGATACAAGGTCGTCGGCATCAATCGACGAGGTGAACTGGCGAGCAACGCGTGCCCCGGAGCGGTAATGACGGCGCCAAAGCTCCGCAAACGCGCCCTGGTCCCCCGACCGCGCGTTCGCAATTAGCTCTTCGTCTGAGGTGGTTAGCCCCGTGTCAGTTTCGCTCATCCCCCTGATCCAATTTTTAGGACCTATTCATTGTCCCTCTTGGGATGCCGATGGCAATAGCCATCTTCGAGGGGAGAGACCACGAAAAACGCTGGTTATGACGCGAATTGCCGTAATTTCTGAATTTTTCTTATTCGCTTCCGGGCGGGTTGTGGAAGCCCGCGCCCGTGATTTGTGGCGCTGGTTAGGGTGGGAGCGTGGCAACGTCGGAACGAATCAAAAGGCTTGAACCGGTGCCGGTCACGCCAAAACGGACGCCCGCTCCCAAGAAACCGACTCGTTTTGCGCCCCTCATCGCGTGGGTTCGGAAGCTCTTTGTGGTGCGCGTCGTCGTCTACTACTCGAGCGCACAGGGGCCGCTCATTGCGAGCGGACTTGCGTACCAGGCGATTTTCGCCGTTTTCGCCGCAGTCTGGGTCGGGTTCTCGGTGGTCGGGCTCGTTGTCGCGAACGATCGCCAGCTGCAGGAGCCGCTCATCGACATCCTGTCCACCGCGGTGCCCGGTCTCATTAAGGCGCCCGGCTCGGCATCCGGTGCGATCGACCCGAAGACCCTGCTCAACGCCGGCGCGTTCACGATTTCTGGAGTGATTGCGCTGGTCGGAGTCCTGGTTACCGCGCTCGGATGGCTGGCGTCCGCACGAACGGGCATCCGCCTGCTGTTTGCGCTCCCGCAGGCGAAGACCAACTTCGTCTTGCTGAAGCTGCGGGATCTCGCCGTGGGCCTGGGACTCGCCATCGCGCTGATCGTCTCGGCTGCCCTCTCGGTCGCAGGGTCGGCACTGACCACCGCACTCCTGCCGTTCATCGGAGTGTCGTCTCATTCGTTTGCGGGAGCCGTGCTCGGGCGGCTCGTCACGCTTGCGGTGATGTTCCTCCTGGATGCGGTCACGCTAGCCGCGTTCTTCACCGTGATGGCTGGCGTGCGGATTCCGTTCCGACGGATGGTGGGCGGAGTGCTCCTCGGCGCGATCGGGCTTGGCGCGTTGAAGGTGCTCGGCGGCAGTCTGCTCGGGGTGTCGAAGAACAATCCGTTGCTGGCGTCGTTCGCGGTCATCCTCGGGCTGCTGATCTTCTTCAACATCGTCTGCCAGGTCATCCTGGTCGCCGCGGCCTGGATCAAAGTGGGGCTGGAGGATCGCGGGATCGCCGTCGATCCCGGTGGCGGGCCGAAGTCGCGTCGGGGCGCGACCGCGGACGTCGGCGCCGCTCCGTAGACTTTTGCGGTGGCCAGTCCCCTGCGCATTGCGAGTATCAACACGAACGGCATTCGAGCCGCCTTCCGGCGCGGCATGGGCGAGTGGTTGAACGGGCGAGACGTCGACATCCTCGCGATCCAGGAGGTACGAGCGTCGAGCGACGACATCCAGGCGCTTCTCGGAGATGACTGGGACATCCTGCATGATCCGGCGACCGCTAAGGGTCGCGCCGGCGTGGCTCTGGCGTCACGCTCCGGCACCCTGAAGCATCGGGGGCCGAGCATTCACCGGGTGGAATTCGGCGCTGCGGACTTCGACAGCGCAGGACGCTGGCTCGAGGTCGACTATGAGGTCGGGGACAGCGTCATCACGGTCGTGTCGGCGTACGTCCATTCCGGTGAAGCCGACACCCCGAAGCAGGTCGAGAAGTACAAGTTTCTCGACGCGATGGAGGCGCGGATGCCGCAGCTCGAAAAGCACAGCAAGTACGCGGTCATCCTCGGCGATCTGAATGTCGGTCATCGCACTCTCGACATCCGCAACTGGAAGGGCAACGTGAAAGCGGCGGGATTCCTGCCGGCGGAGCGCGCCTACTGGGACCGGTTCGTTGGCGCGCAAGACGACCCGAGGTACAACGCTGGCGCGGGACTGGGTTGGGTGGACATCGGTCGCAAGTGGGCGGGCGAGGTCGACGGCCCGTACACCTGGTGGAGCTGGCGCGGGCAGGCGTTCCCGAACGACACCGGATGGCGCATCGACTACCAGCTCGCCACTCCGGCTCTCGCCGCGACGCTCACGAACTACGCCGTCGACAAAGCCCCAACCTACGAGGCCCGCTTCAGCGACCACACCCCCGTAGTAGCCGACTACGCCCTCTAACACTCTCGCTTTTCAGGAGTCCGCTCTCCGTATTCAGGAGCCGGGCTCTCCTAATTCAGGAGCCGGGCTCTCCGTATTCAGGAGTTCTCGGCCCGAGATCGACAAAAGTCCTGATGGCGGACGGCAGAGAGCTCGCTTACCCACCCGAACTCCTGAAAAAGGAGAGCGGACTCCTGAAAAAGGTGAGGCCGTGAAGCTGAGAGACTTAGACCATGAGTTCCCAACCCCGCCTGTTCTCCGGCATGCAACCGTCGGCCGATTCGCTTCAAATCGGCAACTACATCGGTGCGCTGCTGCAGTGGGTGGACATGCAGACGAGTTACGACGCCGTGTTCTGCGTGGTCGACCTGCACGCACTCACGGTGCCGCAGGATCCGAAACTGCTCGCCGAACAGACTCGCAAGACCGCGGCCCAGTACATTGCGGCCGGCATCGACCCCGTGAGTTCGATCCTGTTCGTGCAGTCACACGTGCCTGCACACGCCGAACTCGCCTGGATCATCGACACGATAACCGGTCACGGCGAAGCCGCTCGCATGACGCAGTTCAAGGACAAGGCGTCGAAACAGGGCACCGACTCGGCATCCGTTGCTCTTCTCGCTTACCCGATGCTGATGGCCGCGGACATCCTGCTGTACGACACGAAGGCCGTGCCCGTCGGCGACGACCAGAAGCAGCACGTGGAGCTCACTCGTGACCTCGCGGCGCGCTTCAACTCGCGTTTCGGCGAGACGTTCGTGCTGCCCGAGCCGCTGATCATGAAGGAAACCGCGCGCATCTATGACCTGCAGAATCCGACCGCGAAGATGAGCAAGTCGTCGGCGTCGGATGCCGGGGTGATCTGGATGCTGGACGAGCCCTCGAAGACCGCGAAGAAGATCCGGTCGGCGGTGACCGACGACGACCGTGACATCCGTTTCGATCGCAAAACCAAGCCCGGTGTCTCGAACCTGCTGACGATTCTTTCGGCTTTTACGGACACCTCGGTGGCAGATCTCGAGGCGTCGTTCCGGGGCAAGGGTTACGGCGACCTGAAGTCGACGGTGGCGGATGCCGTGGTCGCGACCTTCGAGCCGATGCGTAACCGCGCCCTGGAACTGCTGGACGACCCGGCGGAGCTCGACCGCATCCTCGGCGCGAACGCGGATCGAGCGAACGCGATCGCCCAGCCGAAACTCCAGCTCGCCTACGATCGCATCGGCTTGTTGCGACGACCGTGAAACCCGTCATCCTTCAAACGAAGCGCCTGGTTCTTGACCAGCCAACGCTCGCCGATGTCGACCTGGCCGTCGAGTACTGCCAGGATCCGCTATTCGAGGAGTTCATGCTCACACCGTGGCCGTACGAACGCCACCACGCGGAGGAATTCATCGGCACCCGGGTGCCCGGATGGTGGGCGAACGACGAGGAGTTCACCTGGGCAGTTCGGCACGACGGTGAGTTCGTGGGGATGGTCGGCTTCCGCGCGGCGGCACGCGACATCGGCTACTGGGTCGGTCGGCCACACCGCGGTCGGGGCTACATGCCGGAAGCCGTCGGGGCGGTGCTCGACTGGGTCTTCGGGCTGGACGACGGTGACGTCATCTGGGAGTGCGTCCCCGGCAACGCCGCGTCGGCCGCGGTCGCCCGCAAGGCGGGCTTTCGTTACACAGGCGAAGGCACCTCGCTGTACGCGCACCGCGATCGAGGCCACCTGGTCGCCTGGCAGGGCGCGATTTCAAAGTCGGATTCGCGCGATCCGAAGCCGGGCTGGCCGACGTAGCCGTCGCACTCCGGCGGTCGAGTAGCTACCGCACTCCGGCGGTCGAGTAGTGCGCCAGAAGGGCACACGTATCGAGACCACGGCAGGCGCCCTACGGCCGCCCGATAACGAGCCGGAGCCCACCGTCGAAGGTCGGCTGTGTCCGCAGCGCTCCGTACTTTTCATCCCAGGCACCCGATGCGAGGTCGGCGGCCAGGTCGCGCACGAAGCGCTCCTGAACATCCGGGCTTACGAAGCTCCACGCGGAGTTGGCGGTGCGCGCACCCGGCTCGAGCAGAATCTCGGGCCGCCCGTAGAAAGCCTGATTGAAGCCATCGGTGCAGTCGAGCGGAATCGGCACGGTACGCACCTCGACGTGACCGCCGAGCGCATCCTCGATCCGTTTCAGCGCCGGGAACCGTCCCGACTCGGTCTCCAGGACTTCGGGCGCGTAGTCGTCGAGCCAGAAACCGGCGTCGAAGTCGGGATCCACGGTCATGATCACAACGGGCCCGCGAGCGACGCGACGAAGCTCGCCGAGACCCGCCGCCAGATCCGGCCACTGGTGTACCGAGAAGGTCGACATCGCCGCGTCGAAGCTGTCGTCGGCGAACGGGATCGCGTCGGCGGTCGCATCGATTGCAGGTCGAGCGGCCGGACGATTAGCCCGCATCGACGCCGACGGTTCGACAGCCGTGACCTCGCGATCGGTCGGCTCGTACGAGCCCGCACCCGCGCCGACGTTGATGACACTTCGCCCCGGACCGAGTGCGTCGAGGATGGCGTCCTCGATTCGCGGGTCCGGCTGGCGATAGTTGGTGTAGCCGGGACCGATCCTGCCGTAGTCGGCATCGCCCGCGCTGCCATCGCTGTGTGAACGTCCGTCGCTCATCCGCCCGCTTTCTTCGTCTCACAGGCTTTACGCTGCTCGAACATCGCACTGATTTCCTGCTGACATCGTGACACGAAGCTATGCGAGACCTCACATTCGTTACGTTGGGAGCCGCAAATGCAGCTGCGCCGCACACTCGTCGCCTTTCTCGCGGCCGTCACTCTCGCGCTCTCGCTCGCCGGTTGTGGTCGTGGGGTGGCCGCGCCCGCGGCCTCGTCGGTATCGCCGTCGCCGCTGTCGACGACGGCCGCATATCCGGCAGGATCATCCGACCAGCACATCGAAGTCGATGGTGTGGCACGCGACTATCGGATCTTCATCCCGGCGCAGCTGTCGCCCGATGCTCCGCTGGTGATCATGCTCCACGGCGGGTTCGGCGATGCCCAGCAGGCCGAGTCAAGTTACGGATGGGATGCCCAGGCGACCGCGGACCAGTTCGTGGTCGCGTACCCCAACGGCGTCGATCGGGCGTGGAACGCGGGCGGTGGATGCTGCGGCCAGCCGGCCGCGAAGGGCGTGAACGACGTCGCGTTCATCGCCGCGGTCGTCGCCCAGATTGAGGCGCGCACGTCAATCGACCCATCGCGCGTGTTCGCGACGGGAATCTCCAATGGCGGGATGATGGCATACCGACTCGCCTGCGATACCTCGTTGTTCGCGGCGATCGGACCAGACTCCGCGACGCTCCTCGGCGACTGCGAGTCGCCGCATCCGCTCTCCGTGATTCACATTCACGGGCTCGCGGACCAGAACATCCCATTCGCCGGCGGCGAGGGCGACGGTTACGCGAAGATCGACGGGCCACCCGTCCAGACGACGATCGCGCAGTGGCGCACGATCGATTCCTGCTCTCCACCCACATCCACGCTGGCGGGCGTCGTGACCACTTCAATTGCGCTGTGCCCATCGGGCAACGCGGTCGAACTGATCACGATCGCCGGTGCTGGACACCAGTGGCCTGGGAGCGCGGAGCGGCCGGTGCTCGAGAAAGTGCTCGGCACGGACCCGCCGTCGCAGGCGCTGAACGCCACCGAGACAATCTGGGCGTTCTTCGCGGCGCATCCTGGGGCGATTACATAGCGGTCGCGAAAACGGGCAGGATGGTGCGGTGATCTCCGTCGTACTCTTCGATCTCGACGAGACCATCTTCGCTCACCGGCTTGCCGTAGACGCCGGCGCTCGGGCGGTACTGCGCAACCTCGAGGCGCCCCCGGCGCCGGAGCGTGAAGCGGCCGAGGTCGTTCGTTGGAGCGACCTCGAAGAGTTGCACTACACGCGCTACCTGATGGGCGACCTCGACTATCTGGGCCAGCGTCGAGCGAGAGCGCGCGACTTCCTTGAGCCGTATGGCATCGTGTTCGACACAGATGGTGAGGCCGAGAACTGGTTCGAGTACTACCTGACTCACTATCGAGACGCCTGGGACGTCTATCCGGACACGATACGAACTCTTCGCCTCCTCGCCGACCGTCGGCTCGGCGTTATTACGAACGGCGAACTGGGCTTCCAACTCGCCAAAATGGATGCGACCGGGCTGACTCCATTCTTCGAGCACATCGTTGCGTCCGGCGAGATTGGAATTACCAAACCCAATGCGCGGATCTTCCAGGTCGCCTGCGACAGGTTCGGAGTCGCGCCGTCCGACGCAGCGTATGTCGGCGACCGACTTCACACAGATGCAATCGGTGCCGCGGATGCCGGACTGCGTGGCATCTGGCTGACCCGCGATGGTGCACTCCCATCCGCCCTGGCCGAGGCCGAGCGTGCACACATTCCGGTCATCACCACCCTTGACGACCTACCGCCCCTGCTCAGGTAACCCCTCATACCGGTTACTCCCGTAACTCATGCAATTCCCCGTAACTCATGCAATGCAGGTCCCCGCAGGGAAACGCCGCCGGAATCACAAGGGCGACAGCCCTAACTCACCCGAATTGCATGAGTTACGACGGTCGACGGGTCGCGACTAGATTCAGGATCGCCTCACGTACTAGCCCCGGGTTCGCCATCGTGTGCTGATAGGCCGGGCGAAGCGACATGTATCCGACTCGTGCCAACGCGAGATCGCGACCTCGATCGCGCACATGTTTCTCCCACCCATCGTGTGCCATGCGGCTGTCGGCCTCGACGACGAGGCATCCCTCAACCACAAAATCGACCCGTCCAATACTTTCGAATAGAACCTGTACGTCGTACTGCAGTCCCGCATCGGCGATGATTCGGCGAAGCATTGTTTCTTGGCCGGATTCGGCGCGCCCGTCGACCTGTGTGCGGAGATGGGCCACGCGCCCGGGAGCGGCGGCAAAGATCGACGTTAGGTCACCGGCTTCGATAAAGCCGAGATGCAGCGCGCTATCGATTGAGGCGAGCGCGTGCACGGTTTGCTGACACCGGAGCACCTGAACAAGCGCATCGCGGATGCCTACCATGAACTCGGTCCCGTCGTCGGCCATCAACGGCCTCCAGTGCAGTCTTACGCCATCGCGGTTTGACTTGGTGAGAGGAATGAAGCGATCCTTGGGGCTTCGCGAACGCGACATTGTTCGATTCATGTGCACATGGGTCTTCGCGTTCTCCCCCGCAAAGACGTCTACCGCGGCGAGAGCCGAAACGCATGCGAGTCGACCTCCGATTCGAACAGCCTCAACCAGATGCCGGTCGGCATCAGGCAGCAAGTAGTGATCGCGGCGCGCGCGGATCAGCTGACCCCCGCGCACCGCGCTCGTGAGACTCAGGG
>DATAXD010000016.1:0-72089 GCA_036266835.1 Galbitalea sp.
CTCGCCCGCAGCAGCAGGTCGAGTTCAGAGACCGGGAGGGGCTCATCGTCGTGGACTTCTGTTGGCCCCATGCGGACGTCGCTGCCGAATTCGACGGCAAGGTCAAGTACCTCTCTCACGAATACTCGGGCGGAAATCCCGCTGAAGTCGTCTGGCGGGAGAAGCTCCGCGAGGATCGACTCCGTCGGCATGTGAGCAAAGTTGTTCGAATTGTCCGAGCCGATGTCGTGCGCCCGGAGCGCCTGAAACGTCTGCTTCTCGACGCTGGCATCCCTCGCGGAGGCGGATGATTCCTCGCGGACCCCCGGACCCGCCCCTCCGTGAGCGGGTTTCACCCTCCGCGACGGATTCAGGGGGTAGGGGCGGCAGCCAGGCGCTCGATGGCCTCGGTCAGTACCTCGGGCGAGCAGGCGAAGTTGAGGCGGGCGAAACCGCTTCCCCCGGGGCCGAAATCAGGCCCAGGGTTCAGAGCTACCTTCGCGGCGAGAGCGCGGATGCTCGGATCCTCGCCCCAGCCGAGCGAACGGAAGTCCAGCCAGGCGAGGTACGTTGCATCCGGTGGCCGAAAGCCGACGCCGGGCAGGCTCGAGGCCAGGAGTGAACCAAGCAGCGCCTTCGAGGCTTCGAGAGCGCGAATGGTTCCGTCGAGCCACGCGTCGCCGTCGGTAAGTGCCGCGATCGTCGCGTGCAACCCGAGGATGCTCGTCCGCCAACCGACCTCGACCGACATCGCATCTAGCACTGCAAGCGAGCGATCGGATGCCGCGACCATCATCGAGCACTTGATCCCGGCGAGGTCGAAGGCCTTGCTCGCCGACGTGATGGTGACACCGTGCTCGCGGGCGGCATCCGACACCGACAGGAACGGCGTGAAAGTGGCGGATGAGTGCGTCAGCATCGAGTGGATCTCGTCACTGACGACGGTCGCGTCGTACTTCGCCGCGAGTGCAGCGATCGCCGCAAGCGACTCACGCGATGGTACATACCCAACCGGGTTGTGCGGGTTGCACAACAGCAGGGCGCGCGCACCAGCTGCGAACGCGCGCTCGATGCCGTCGAGGTCTAGCTCATACTCGGTGCCGTCATCCAGCAATGCCACCGGCACGATCTCGCAGCCAGACTCCGGAACCATGAAACTGAACGGCGGATACACCGGTGGATTGATGATGACCCTATCGCCTGGCCGGGTGACCTTGCGGAGTGTCTCGACGATGCCGACGCTCACGTCTGTCGTCGTCCGGACGTTCTGAGGCTCAATCTCCCACCCCCAACGGCGCGCGGCGAAAGCCGCGAGCGCCTTCCCCGCCGGCAGCGGCGAGGCGACGTATCCGGTGTCGGAGAGTCGGATGCGGTCCGCCAGCGTTTCGGCGATGACTGGCGCGAGCGGGTAGTCCATCTCGGCGACGAAGAGCGGCAGCACGTCCGGTGGGTGCGCAACCCACTTCTCGCTCGTGCGCTGCCGCAGCAACTCGAGAGAGTCTGCACGTACCTCATCCATTTACCTAGCATGGTGGATTTCGCCTCGGTTGCGTGTAATCTGGTCGGCTGCCCTTCGGCGGCCATCGTCCGCTTTTCGTGCGTCGGCGATGCGGTTCGGATGAACGAGCGGCCGGGAGGGCGAGATGGGATTCATCGACGTCAACGGCGTCTCCTATTCCCTCGCCGATGGCCGCCCGCTTCTGAGCGGGGTGTCGTTCAGGGTCGGCGACGGCAAGACATCCGCTCTGATCGGCGCAAACGGAGCGGGCAAGTCGACGCTGCTGCGGATCATCCGTGGTGAGCTGCGGCCGGATGACGGCGCGATCACCCTCGACGGCGGCCTCGGCGTCATGGACCAGTTCATCGGTCACATCCGCGATTCGTCGACCGTCCGCGACCTGCTGATCGAGGTGGCGCCCGCAGCCGTCAGGGCGGCCGCGCTCGCGCTGGATGCCGCCGAGCTAGCGATCATCGAGGACGACACGACACCCAACCAGCTCGCCTACGCGACCGCGATATCCGACTATTCGGATGCCGGCGGCTACGAGCAGGAAACGGTCTGGGATAAGTGCACGATGGGCGCGATGAGCGTGCCCTTCGAGCGCGCGAAGTATCGCGAGTTGACGACCCTCAGTGGCGGCGAGCAGAAGCGGCTCGCGCTCGAGGCGCTGCTTCGCGGACCCGAGCAGGTGCTGCTGCTCGACGAGCCGGACAACTATCTCGACGTTCCGACGAAGCGCTGGCTCGAGGACGAACTCGTCGCATCCCCGAAGACGGTCCTGCTGGTGAGCCACGATCGCGAGCTCCTGGCGCGCGCGGCGGATCGCATCATCACGCTCGAGGTAGGTGTCGCCGGGAACACCACGTGGACCCACGGCGGCGGCTTCGCGTCCTACGCCCAGGCTCGCCAGGATCGCATGGACCGCCTCGACGAACTGCGCCGGCGGTGGGACGAGGAGCACGCGCGAATCAAGCTCTTCGTGTACAACATGAAGGTCAAGGCGACGGCGAATGACGCCTTCGCGCCCAAATATCAGGCCGCACTAACCAAGCTGAGGCGGTTTGAGGAAATCGGCCCGCCGCAGGAGCGACCCAAGGATCAGGATCTCAAGATGCGGCTGCGCGGAGCTCGCACCGGAAACCGGGTGATCGTCTGCGAGCAGCTTGAACTTACCGGGCTGATGAAGCCATTCGACCTGGAGGTCTGGTTCGGTGAGCGGGTCGCGGTGCTCGGCAGCAACGGGTCCGGCAAGTCGCACTTCTTGCGGCTTCTCGCGCTCGGCGGTTCCGATCCGGATCCTCGGGCCGGGCACATTACGAGCGTCGGCGCGACCCTCGATCCGGTTCCGCACACGGGCATCGCGAAGCTTGGCGCGCGGGTGGTTCCGGGCTGGTTTGCGCAGGCTCACGAGCATCCGTCTCTCCTCGGGCGCACGCTGCTTGAGATCCTGCATCGCGGCGACGACAATCGAGACGGCCTCGCCCGTGAGGCCGCTTCGCGAGCGCTTGATCGCTACGGACTCGTGGATGGCGCCGACCAGGTCTTCGAGTCGCTGAGCGGCGGGCAGCAGGCTCGTCTCCAGATCCTGCTGCTGGAGTTGAGCGGCGCGACTCTGCTCCTGCTGGATGAGCCGACCGACAACCTCGACCTCGTCTCCGCCGAGTCTCTTGAGGATGCCCTGGAGCGGTTTGAGGGGACCGTGCTCGCCGTCACGCACGACCGCTGGTTCGCCCGCTCGTTCGATCGGTTCCTCGTGTTCGGCGGCGATGGCCAGGTCTACGAGGCCGACACTCCCGTCTGGTCCGAAACCCGCGTAGCTCGCGCCCGCTGACCCGGTCGACACCTCGCGGAGGGGGTTGTGCGCTCACGGAGGGTCGCGCGCGGGGGTCCGCGACGCGATTTCACCCTCCGCGAGGAAATCAGGGCGCCGGTAGGCTTGGGAATGTGAGTGACATCGAGATCGGGCGCGCCAAACGAGCCCGCCGAGCGTACGCATTCGACGACATCGCGATCGTCCCCAGTCGCCGTACCCGCGACCCGCAGGATGTGAGCGTCGCCTGGACGATCGACGCCTTCACATTCGAAATTCCGGTGCTCGCAGCGCCGATGGACTCGGTCGTCAGCCCGACCACGGCCATCCAGATCGGCAAGCTGGGAGGCCTCGGCGTGCTCGACCTCGAGGGCGTCTGGACGCGGTACGACGATCCAGAACCGATCCTCAAGGAGATCCGCGAGCTCGCGCCCGACAAGGCGACGGCACGGATGCAGGCGATCTACTCGACACCCATCAAGCCCGAGCTCGTCACCGCCCGCCTTGCCGAGATCCGCGCCGCCGGAGTGCCCGTCGCGGGGGCGCTGAGCCCCCAGCGCACGCAGGAGCTGTACCAGACAGTGGTGGATGCCGGCGTCGATCTCTTCGTCATCCGCGGCACGACAGTGAGCGCCGAACACGTCAGCAAAACCGTGGAGCCGCTGAACCTCAAGAAGTTCATCTACGAGCTCGATGTCCCGGTTATCGTCGGCGGAGCCGCCACCTACACCGCAGCCCTTCACCTGATGCGCACCGGTGCGGCCGGCGTGCTCGTCGGCTTCGGCGGCGGCGCCGCCAGCACGACCAGGGCGAGCCTCGGCATCCACGCACCGATGGCAACGGCCGTGGCGGATGTCGCCGGCGCGCGCCGTGATTACCTGGACGAGTCGGGCGGTCGCTACGTCCACGTGATCGCCGACGGTGGCCTCGGTACCAGTGGCGACATCGTCAAGGCGATCTCGGTCGGCGCGGATGCGGTCATGCTCGGCAGCACTCTCGCTCGTGCGACCGAGGCTCCCGGCGGCGGCTGGCACTGGGGCGCTGAATCGCACCATCCGGAGCTGCCGCGCGGCAACCGGGTCGAAGTCGGATCGATCGGAACCCTCGAACAGATCCTGTTCGGCCCGTCGACGGTCGCGAACGGGCGGGTCAATCTCATCGGCGCGCTGCGGCGATCGATGGCGACGACCGGCTACTCCGATCTCAAGGAATTCCAGCGCGTCGAGGTCGTCGTGGCCCCCTACAGCCAGGCATAAAGAAGCCCGGCAAAACGTTGTAGCAATCGGGGAAATCGGATGCCGAAAACAGTCTCACGATCATCGAAACTCGGGCCCGCAGAGCGCTCGCTGGCCATCACGGCACTCAAAAACCGCGAGTTGGACATCCTCGTCATCGGCGGCGGCGTTGTGGGTACCGGTTCCGCGCTGGATGCCGTCACCCGCGGCCTCAGCGTCGGTCTCGTCGAGGCGCGGGACTGGGCGAGCGGCACGTCGAGCCGCTCGTCGAAGCTCATCCACGGTGGCATTCGCTACCTCGAGCAGCTCGATTTTCGACTTGTGCGGGAAGCGCTCATCGAGCGCGGGCTGCTGCTGCAGCGCATCGCACCTCACCTCGTGAGGCCCGTGCGGTTCCTGTATCCGCTGACTCTTCCGCTGGTCGAGCGCGCCTACATCGGCGCAGGCATGACCCTGTACGACGCGTTCAGCTGGTCGGGCGGTCGCCCGCCCGGGGTACCGCATCACCGTCACCTCACGCGCAGCCAGGTCCTGCGAGCCATGCCGAGCCTTAGGCGCGACGCGTTCGTCGGCGGCCTCACCTACTGGGACGCCCAGGTCGACGATGCTCGTTTCGTGAGCACGGTCGCGCGAACAGCATCTTTCTACGGCGCGCACGTCGCCAGCCGGGTGCGGGTCGAGGGATTCCTCAAGGTCGGTGAGCGGGTCGTGGGCGTGAAGGCGCACGACCTCGAGACTGGCGAGCGTTTCGACATCCGTGCCCGACAAGTCGTGAACGCGACCGGAGTTTGGACGGATGACACTCAGGCCATGGTCGGCGAGCGCGGCCAGTTCAAGGTGCGCGCGTCGAAGGGCATCCACCTAGTCGTTCCGCGCGATCGCTTTCAGTCGAAGCTCGGCCTGCTGCTGCGCACTGAGAAGAGTGTGCTGTTCGTGATCCCGTGGGGTCGGCACTGGCTGATCGGAACGACCGACACCGACTGGCAGCTCGACAAGGCGCACCCGGCCGCGACGGCCGCAGATATCGACTACCTGCTCGCTAAGGTCAACGAGGTTCTCGCTGTCCCACTCACTCGCGACGATGTCGAGGGCGTCTATGCGGGGCTGCGTCCACTGCTCGCCGGCGAGTCCGAGGAGACCTCCAAACTCAGCCGCGAACACGTCGTCGCGCACAGCGTGCCGGGGCTCGTGGTCGTCGCCGGAGGCAAATTCACGACCTATCGGATCATGGCGAAGGATGCGGTCGACGAGGCCGTCCGCGGGCTCGACGGCGTCGTCGCGGGTTCGATCACCGATGACCTGTCGCTGCTCGGAGCCGAGGGCTACCACGCCGCCTGGAACCGCCGCTACAAGATCGCCCGCCACTTCGGCGTTCACCGCGTGCGCATCGAACATCTGCTCAACCGCTATGGCGTGATGACGGATGAACTGCTCGACCTCATCCGTTCGCGCCCGGAACTCATGGATCCGCTGCCCGGCGCCGACGACTACATCGCGGCCGAGGTCGTCTACGCGGCGACGCACGAGGGCGCCCTGCATCTCGACGACGTTTTGGCCCGCCGCACCCGCATCAGCATCGAGGCGTGGGACCGCGGAGTGTCGGCCGCTCCGATCTCGGCGCGGCTCATGGGCGAAACGCTCGGCTGGGACGAGGCGCGCATCGACCTCGAAACCAACACGTACCTGAAGCGCGTCGCCGCCGAACGCGCGAGCCAGGAAGAGCCGGATGACGCCTCCGCGGATCGGGTGCGCCTCGAAGCGCCTGATATCGTGTCGGCGTCGGCAAAGGGAGTTTAGGAATGGTTGACGTCAAGCGAGTGAAGCTGCCGGGTGTCGGCGTGCTGCACACGTTCGTCACCGACGGCGGTGGCAAGGTGGGCGTGATCACACATCGATCCGGCCACAGCGACCTGATCACCTTCTCGGATGCTGCATCGGAAGGGTCGAAGGCGATGAAGGTCGCGCTTCGCCTCGACGACGACGAGGCACACACTCTGGCTGAGTTGCTCGGAGGCACACGCATCACCGAGTCACTCACCAATCTCGACTCGATTCCGGGCCTCACCATCGACTGGTTCCACGTCGACTACGAGGATCACATCGCCGGCCAGGAACTCGGCGATCTGGGAGCCCAGGGAGTCGTCGGCGTGACGATCGTGGCCGTAGTGCGCGGCGAATCCACAAATCCGGCGCCGGACGAGCACTTCAAGGTGTTCCCCGGCGACACCCTTGTCGCAGCAGGCTCGCCCGAGAAGGTTGCGAAGGCGTTCACGTTCTATCGCACGGGGGAGACCAAAGCGAAAGGCACCGTCGACGCATCCGCTGAGGTCTAGAGGGTGGGTAGTGAACTCCTCGTCCTCGGCATCCTCTTCGTCATCGCCTACGGTCTCGGGAGGCTCGGCAAGCTCGTAGGCCTGCCCTCGATCCCGATCTACATGCTGGTCGGACTGCTCGCGAGCCCGCACATGCACCTGATCCCCGGCGGCTTTCACGCGGCGAACGTCGAGCTCGTTGCCGTTCTCGGCCTCATCTTCCTGCTGTTCAACCTCGGTCTCGAATTCGACCAGGACGAGTTTTTCGGGAATGCAAAGGGGCTCCTGCTCTCCGGTGGATCCCGGCTGATCATTAACTTTGGGCTCGGAATAGCCTTCGGATTCTGGGTCGGCTGGGGAGCACGAGAGGCGCTGATCATTGCGGGGATGACCGCGACCTCCTCGAGCGCGATCGTGACCAAGCTGCTGATCGAGCTGCGTCGCCTGGCGAATCCCGAGACGCCGGTGATCCTGGGTATCGCGGTGGTCGAGGACGTATTCATCGCCTTCTATCTCGCGATTGTGGCGGTCGTGATCGGAGGCCAGCGAAACATCTGGGCCATCGTGCTGCAGCTCTCGGTCTCGTTCGCCTTCCTGGTGGCGATGTTCGCCCTGGCTCGCTGGGGCGGCAAGCACGTCGGTCGGTTGCTCGGCGCCCGCGACGACGAACTGTTCACGATCCTGTTCTTCGGGCTCGCGGTCGCATTCGGCGGCATCGGAGACCTGCTCGGGGTTTCGGATGCGATCGGCGCGTTCCTGATTGGGCTGGTCGTCGGCGCGACCCGCTTCCGATCGCGGATCGAGAGCTTCGCGCTGCCGCTGCGCGACGTCTTCGGTGCCTTCTTCTTCCTGAATTTCGGTCTCGCGCTCAACCCCTCGAGCTTCGGTGGCGTGCTGCTGCCGGTGGGCGGCGCGGTGCTGATGACACTCGTCGTCAACGCCGGCGGTGGATGGCTTATCGCCTGGATCAACAGGCTGCCGCCCCGGTACGGGCTCGGGATCGGTCTCATTTTGCAGAACCGCGGCGAGTTCGCCCTCATCCTCGCTACCCTGGCGACGGGCGCGGGGCTCGACCCGCGACTGACTCCCTTTGCGGGGCTCTACGTGCTGGTGATGGCGATCATCGGGCCGGTCCTGACCGTCAATTCCGAGCGGATCTCCGGTCTGTTCTTCCGTGGCCGGCGTGCGAAAGCGGATGCCGCTGCCGCGGCCCAGCCCTCGGATACCGCGGCCGACGAGGCCATCGCGCTGATGGAGGGCGCGATCGACGGGCAGGTGCCGGCCGAGCCAGACACCGGCGAGGACGAAGACGACAGCTCGCTGCTGGCGCCAGAAGTGCCGGTGTCCACCGCATCCGATCCCGCAGATCTGGAAGCGGACGACGATGACGACCTGATTCTGGACGCGACCGTCCAGCAAGCCATGGAACAATCTGACCAGCAGGCCCACCGCAAGCGCGATCCGGAGTACTAAGCGGTACACGCGGCAGGCGAGCGGGGCCTCGAACCGAGGCCGATCGTGAACAGGAGTCCGAGCCCGTGTGGAGTGTAGCGAGGCGTCCGCGCTGGATCATCGCGCTCCTGCTCGCGCTCGCGGTCGCGGCGGGATTCGCGCTCCTCGGCCAGTGGCAGATCGGTCGCGCGGTGCAGAACGCCACGGTCGTCAAATATCCGACCGAGAAGGTCGTGCCGCTGGCGAGGGTCGCGACGCCGCAGAAGGAAGTCACCGATCGCGCCGCCGGCCAGATGGTGAGTCTTGTTGGCCGCCGAGTCGCGGGCGACACCTACGTGGTAAGTGATCGTCCGAACTTCGGCGTGACGGGGTACTGGGTGATCGGGCACGTGGTCGCCGCCAATGGCGCGAGCGTTGCCCTTGCGCTCGGCTGGGCAAAAACGCGCGCAGAGGCGGATGCGGCCGCCGCGGTCTTGAGGGCCGGTGCACCCACGGCGACCATCGTGGGTCGCTACCAGCCGACCGAGCCTCCGGATCAGGATGACTTCGAGCACAACGTCGTGAGTGTGGTGTCTATCCCGTGGCTCATCAACGAGTGGAAGGTCGTCACCCCGGTCGCCTACGGCGGCTACATCGTCGACAAAACGGCGCCTCCTGGGCTCTCGACAATCCAGTCCGTGCGCCCCCTCGACAACGTCACTCTCGACTGGCTCAATCTCTTCTATGCCATCGAGTGGGCCGTCTTTGCCGGCTTCGCGATCTACCTCTGGTACCGGCTGGTCCGGGATGCGTGGGAGCGCGAAGAAGAGGACCGCGAAGCGGTCGATTCCCCTGCCACAGCGGCTTCAAAGCACGCGGACGTACACTGACGCCATGCCATCACTGTCTTCTCTCATCGCGACGCAGTACAAGCCGACGTCCGAGACGATTCCGCTCATCCGGAGCGCGCTGAAGATCTACAAAGTGTGCGCTTACGTGACCGGAACGTTCCTGCTGCTGCTGGTCGTCGAGATGATCCTGAAGTACATCTTCCTGTACGAGGTCGAGCTCGGCGGACCCGGCGGAATTGTCACTCTGGTCAACTACTTCCCGAGTCTGGGCAAGGCACCCGGACTGACCGGTGTCAATCTCAGCATCGGCATCCTGATCGTCCACGGCTGGTTCTACGTCGTCTACCTGCTGGCGGACTTCACGCTCTGGTCGCGGATGCGCTGGCCGTTCGCGATGTTCGTCCTGATCGCCCTCGGTGGCGTCGTGCCGTTCCTGTCGTTCATCGCCGAGCACTTCGTTGCGAAGCGAGCACGCCGCGAACTCGCGGAGCTTCAGGCTGCCACTCCCACACCCCAGACTGCTGCCACAATGGACAGCATGAACGTCGGTGGTGTGGAGGCAGCGAATTAGCGGGAGCGGTTCTTCGAAGCAGGATCAGGTCGTCCTCGTCGTCGATTTCGGGGCGCAGTACGCGCAGCTGATCGCGCGGCGGGTTCGGGAGGTCGGCGTCTACAGCGAAATCGTGCCGCACACGATCACCGCGAGCGAAGTCGAGGCGCGCCATCCGAGCGGGATTGTGCTCTCGGGCGGACCTTCCAGCGTGTACGAGGTCGGTTCGCCCTCGCTCGATCCGCGCATCCTCGAGCTCGGCATACCCGTGCTCGGCATCTGCTACGGGTTCCAGGTGATGGCGCAGCAGCTCGGTGGCGAAGTCGAGCGGACCGGCGCTCGCGAATACGGCGCCACGGATGTGCACCTTGCGACATCCACGAGCACACTGCTCGGCGACCAGCCCGCGGATCAGACGACCTGGATGAGCCACGGCGACTCGGTCTCAAAGGCGCCGGACGGATTCGAGGTGCTCGCGTCGTCGGCGTCCACTCCGGTCGCCGCGTTCGCCTCGGATGACCGCAAGCTGTACGGGGTGCAGTGGCATCCGGAGGTGAGGCACACCGCGTACGGGCAGGCCGTGCTCGAGAACTTCCTGCTTCGCGCCGCCGGAATCCCCGCTGACTGGAACAGCGGCAACGTGATTGCCGAGCAGGTGGAGGCCATTCGCGCTCAGGTTGGCACAGCGCGGGTCATCTGTGGGCTATCTGGCGGAGTCGATTCGGCTGTCGCCGCGGCGCTGGTTCATCGGGCAGTCGGCGACCAGCTCACCTGCATCTTCGTCGATCACGGCCTGCTGCGGCAGGATGAACGTCGCCAGGTCGAAGAGGACTTCGTCGCGTCGACCGGCGTCCGACTGGTGACCGTCGATGCCGTCGACCAGTTTCTGGATGCGCTCTCCGAGGTCACAGATCCGGAGACCAAGCGCAAGATCATCGGGCGCGAATTCATCCGCTCCTTCGAATCGGCCGCCGAAGCGCTGGTACTGGAGGCACGCGGTGACGGAGCCTCGATCGACTTCCTGGTGCAGGGCACGCTCTATCCGGATGTCGTCGAATCCGGCGGCGGAACCGGAACGGCGAACATCAAGAGCCACCACAACGTCGGCGGCTTGCCGGAGGACCTGCAGTTCACGCTGGTCGAACCACTGCGAACCCTGTTCAAAGACGAGGTACGCGCGATCGGTCGTGAGCTTGGGTTGCCGCACGCGATCGTCGGGAGGCAGCCGTTTCCGGGGCCGGGGCTCGGCATCCGAATCGTCGGGGCAATCACGCGAGAGCGGCTCGAGCTGCTGAGATCCGCGGATGCCATCGTGCGGGCCGAACTGACTGCCGCCGGGTTGGATGCGGAGATCTGGCAGTGCCCCGTCGTGCTGCTGGCGGATGTTCGCTCCGTCGGGGTGCAAGGCGACGGACGCACCTACGGCCACCCGATTGTGCTGCGGCCGGTGTCATCCGAGGATGCGATGACGGCCGACTGGACGCGACTGCCGTACGACGTGCTGGCGCGCATCTCAACCCGGATCACCAACGAGGTACCCGGTGTCAACCGAGTAGTCCTCGACGTGACGAGTAAGCCGCCCGGCACCATTGAGTGGGAGTGAGCCGCTCAGGAAAAGGCCATTTCTGGCCTTTTCCCGGCTCACTCCGGCCGCCGTCTCGGCGGTCGGCAGGGTTCCGCTCAGGGAAAGGCCATTTCTGGCCTTTTCCCGGCTCACTCCGGCCGGCGTCTCGGCGGTCGGTACAGCCCCGCCCGGAACGTCTAGGGGCGTCGCGTGGTGGCCAGGAAACGAGCGAGCCAGGCTGAGCCGGCAACGACGAGGCATTCGATGCCGAACGCGAGCGGTTCCCAGGTACTGGCATGGAACTCGTTCGCCATGATGACCCCCGATACGACGGGGAAAAGTAAAACGATATAGCTGCGGAGCGGACGTTCCCGAACGAGCAGCCAACCGAGCAGGGTTGCGGCCATCGCGTACAGGATCTGCGGTCCGGTGAGCAGCAGGAAGCTCGCGACAAGGCTGGGTCCGAAGGCCCACAGTCTTCTGGCGCCGGTCGCGGGAAGGATGAACCATCCGGTCGTCTGCGCCAGAGTTCCCAGTAGCAGGAATCCGATTGCGTAGATGTTGGTGCTTAGCAGGATGACGACCCCTGCCGTGATGTAGAGCAGGCCGGCGAGATAACGGCCGGTGTACGTTCCCCAGCGAAGCTGCAGCCGTCGGGTCGGCTCGACGAAGCTCGTCACGATCAGCGCATCGTGGTCGCGAAGAAAACGACCGCCATCACCAGAAGCGCGACGCCGACGAGGAAAATGCCGAGCCCCCCGAAGAGCAGTGCTCGGTTTCGCTTGCGGTGATCGGGAACGGCAGGCCCATCCGGACGGATGGCAGCGGGAACCTCTGGACGCTCGATCGCAATCCCGCAGTGGACACAGTACTTCCAGGTGGGGGCGATGGGCGCCCCGCAGCCAGAACACGTCTCCATATAGATGGATTCTATTGCGGTAGCGTTTCGCGGGTGACCAGTCGTCCCGTGGTAATCGCCCATCGCGGTGCGAGTGGCTATCGTCCCGAGCACACGGCAGACGCATATCAGCTCGCGATCAGCATGGGGGCGGATGCTGTCGAACCCGACCTCGTCTGTACGCGCGACGGGGTCCTCGTCATTCGCCACGAAAACCAGATCTCGGGCACGACGGATGTCGCCGCGCATCCGGAATTCGCCGACCGGCAGACGATCAAGGTGGTCGACGGCGTCAGCCAGAAGGGCTGGTTCACCGAGGACTTCACCTGGGCGGAGCTGGCGACGCTGCGCTGCCGAGAACGGCTCGCGAAGACGAGACCCGACAACACACAGTTCGATGGGCGTCAGCCCATCCTTCGGCTCGAGGATCTCATCGGCATCCTTCGCGCCGCGGATCGTCCGGTTGTCATGGTCGCCGAGCTGAAACACTCGACCTATTTCGATTCGGTCGGGTTGCCGCTTGAGGCCAGGTTCGCCGAGACGATCGCCGGATGGGCGAAACCCGACAATCTCATCGTCGAGTCGTTCGAGCCGACGGCGCTTGCTCGGGTGCAGGAGCTCGATGTGCCGGGCCGGGTCACATTTCTGGCCGATGTCGAGGGGGCACCCGCCGATCAGGTCGCACACTTCGGTGACGGCGCGCGACCGTTCGCCGACTATCTCACCGATGGCGGTCTCGCGCGCCTTGCCGCCGAAGTCGACGGCGTGAGCGTGGACAAGGCGTTGCTTCTGCAGACGGATGACGCGGGAAGCGTGACCGGAACCACCGACCTCGTTGATCGGGCCCGCTCCGCTGGTCTTGAAGTCTTCACCTGGACGTTGCGCAGCGAGAACCGGTTCCTGGCCAAGAGCTTCCGGCAGGGTGCCGGAAAACGCGACGTCGGCGACTGGCGCGGGGAGTTCGCGCTCATAATGCGCACGGGTGTAGACGGTGTCTTCGCCGATCAGCCCGACCTGGCGATCCAGGTGCGGGAGACTCTGTAGGACGCGTTGGCGGAGTTCGGTGACCGTCTGTTGTGCGGGGTGTGACGAGCCCAATCCGGCGTCGCCGGTGCGGCCTAGACTTGGGCCGTTATGACGATTGTCCTCGATGGATTCGACCCCGGTGCGGGCCAGCCATCGGGTGAGGGTGGCGGGGCCGGGCCGGGCGCGACGCCGCATCCGGATGACGCCCTGCTTGCCGGCCTGAATCCACGGCAACGCGAGGCGGTGCTGTACCGCGGGCAGTCGCTGCTAATTGTGGCGGGCGCGGGCTCGGGCAAAACGAGCGTCCTGACCCGCCGGATTGCGGGGCTCCTGCAGACTCATGAGGCATGGCCGAGCCAGATTCTCGCCATCACGTTCACAAACAAGGCCGCGGCCGAGATGCGCGATCGCGTCGGGGCCCTGGTCGGGCGCGAGGGTGCCGAGGGGATGTGGATCTCGACGTTCCACTCGGCCTGCGTGCGCATCCTGCGTCGCGAGGCGGAGAGTTTCGGTTTCACCCGAAGCTTCACGATCTACGACTCGGCGGATTCGCGAGCGTTGGTGAAGCGGATCATCAAGGAGCTGGATGCCGACTCGCTCGGCTTCACGGTCGGCGGCGTACTCGCGCGAATTTCGAAGGCCAAAAACGAGCTGGCGGATGTCGAGTCGTACGCCCGATCCGCGAATCTCAGCGACCCGAACGAGTCGGGCTTCGTCGAGATCTTCCGTCGGTACACCTACGCGTTGGCGAGCGCGAACGCTTTCGACTTCGATGATCTGATCGCCCAGACCGTGTACCTGTTCCGGGCGTATCCGTCGGTTGCGGCGCTCTACCGGCGCAGGTTCAGGCACGTCCTCGTCGACGAGTACCAGGACACAAATCACGCGCAGTACGCACTCATCCGCGAGCTCACCCGAGAGGTAGACAACGCGACGGCCAACGATCTGGAGGTCGAGAACGGCTTCTCGAAGTCACGGCGTGGGCCGCGCGGAGAGATACCCAGCGCGTCGCTGACCGTCGTCGGCGACTCCGACCAGTCGATCTACGCGTTCCGCGGAGCAGACATCCGCAACATCGTCGAGTTCGAGCACGACTTCCCGAACTCGAAGGTCATCCTGCTCGAACAGAACTATCGCTCGACCCAGAACATCCTCGATGCCGCCAACGGGGTCATCTCGAACAACTTCGATCGCAAAGACAAGAAGCTGTTCACGACCGTCGGCGCGGGCGACCAGATTGTCGGATTCACCGGCTATTCGGGCCACGACGAGGCGCAGTTCGTGGCGGATGAGATCCAGAAGCTGCGCGACGAAGGCGTCGCCTACAAAGACATCGCCGTGTTCTATCGCACGAACGCGCAGACTCGTGCGCTCGAGGAGATCTTCATCCGTTCGGCGCTGCCGTATCGGGTGCTCGGCGGGACGAAGTTCTATGAGCGGGCCGAGATCAAGGACGCGATGGCCTATCTGGTGACGGTTGCCAATCCGCGGGATCCGCTCGCTTTGCGTCGCGTGATCAACGTGCCGAAACGCGGCGTCGGGCAGGTCACCGAGTCGGCGCTGCAGGCATTCGCGGACGCCAACGACATCACCCTGCGCGAGGCGCTGTCGAGCGCTGGCGAACTCGGGCTGGGGCCGAAGCTCACGGCATCCATCCTCGAGCTCGCCGAGATCCTTGAGCAAGCCAGCGCCGCCGCCGCGCTTGACCAGGTACGACCTGCCGGACCGGCGGATGTCCTCATCACGGTGCTTCAGCGAACCCGTTTCGTCGAAGCGCTGCGCACCACGGGCGACCCGCAGGACGAGGCGCGTGCAGAGAACGTCGAGGAACTCATTTCGGTGACCAAGGAGTTCCAGAAGAACAATCCGGACGGCACCCTGCTCGACTTCCTGACCGAGGTCTCGCTGGTAGCGGCCGCCGACGAGCTGGATGACTCGTCCGGCACGGTTTCGCTGATGACCCTGCATACGGCGAAGGGGCTCGAGTTCGATGCGGTATTCGTGACCGGCGTGGAGGAGGGCCTGCTGCCGCACCAGATGTCGGCGGGCGAGATCGGCGGACCGGCCGAGGAGCGGCGCCTGTTCTACGTCGGCATAACGCGCGCGAAACGGCGGCTCTACCTGTCGCTGGCGATGACGCGCGCTCAGTTCGGCGAGGTCGGTGTGGCGATGCCGAGTCGCTACCTGCAGGAGATCCCCTCCGAGCTAATCGACTGGAAGCAGTCGCCCGGGGACGCGACGAGTCGCGGAGGGCCGCAGCCGCGCGCGCTCAATGCGAAGCGCGAGGGCGGCTTCAGCTTCCGCGAGTCGGTAGGCGCGATTCCGCCCGCGCCGCGCCAGAAGACGGAGTGGACCAGCGCTGTTACGAACAGGGTGCGCGACAACGGCGACTTGACTCTGGCGGTCGGGGACCGCATCCGTCATGCAGATTTTGGGCTTGGAAGCGTGACCGCTGTGACGGGGGTCGCGCCGAAGTCCGTTGCCGAGGTGCAGTTCGACACGGCCGGCCGCAAGCGCCTGCTCGTCAAAATCGCGCCGATCGAGAAGCTGTAGGCAGCGACTGTCCCGAAAACTCAGGCCACGCTTGTCGCCGATACGCATGACGGGTTTGCGACCGCGTCAGCCTGAGTTTTCTGCGCGCAGGCGCTTCAGACAGTGGCGGTAGGGCCATGATCTCAGTCGCTGCGGGGTGATTCGTGCCAGGAAACGGATGACGCCCCAGGCGCGCGCGGCACGCCGCTGGTCCCGTTCGGTCCAGTCGAATCCGTAGGCGGAGCGAAGCTGGGGCGGGAGCAGTTCCAGCGTGAGGCGTCGCCCGAGCGGCAGCCCGGCTCGCAACCACGCGGGAGCCGTGATCGGGGCGAAGAGGTCGTACGCGATCTGTCGGGCGTCGTCGGTGACCTCCAGCTCGGTCATCCGCTGGTCAACATACGAAGCGAAGGCGGCGCGCGTCGGCGGCCATAACTCCGCGGGCATATCCAATGTGGTGCCGAGTCTCGCGTAATCCGCGTACAGTTCGTCGGCGAGCGCATCCGGTGTCACGCCGTACACGCGTTCGTGTACCCGAACAGCGGTGTCGTAGAGCGTCGCGGCGACCCAGAGTTGCAGGTGCTCATCCGCCGCGCGGTTCACTGGCGCGTGCCTGCGCGTGACGCTCGCTGCGACTGCCACCGCGTCCTCGGCAGTGCCGAGCACCACCGCGTAGGCAAACGTCAGGGTGTTGCGCAGACGTTCGACGGGGCGGTGAGCAAAGTCGCTGTGCCGCGCGACGCCCGCCGCAACCACCGGGTCGGCAACCTGCAGCAGGATCGCACGCGCACCCCCGGCGATCAACACCCCGTCGGATGCCCAACGTTCGACCGCTCGCGACGCCATGTCCCCATCCTCCTACTTGCGTAACTCATGCATTTCTCGCCGCGGTGCCATCCGTGCCCAGTAAACGCGCGGCGAGAACGCAAAGCCGACCCCAAAAGCATGAGTTGCGGAAGAGTGCATGAGTTACGAAAGTGATGGGCGGGATTGGAGGTGGGCTAGCGGTCAGACTCAAGCGAGTAGAGTTCTCTCGGTCAAAATCTCTTGAAGTCGAGCTATCTCGACATCGAGATAACGACTCCTTGCAACTAAACCAGCGCGCGATTGGATAAAGCAGCGTGGATCTATTCGAGTACCAGGCCCGTGACCTCTTCGAGCAGCACGGAGTGCCGGTACTACCCGGCATCGTCGCGAGCACCCCGGAAGAAGCGAAAGCCGCGGCCGCAAAGCTCGGCGGGACCGTCGTCGTGAAGGCGCAGGTCAAGGCCGGAGGCCGGGGCAAGGCCGGCGGCGTCAAGGTGGTGCACAATCCGGATGACGCGGCGACAGCGGCCGAGGCCATCCTCAAGCTCACGATCAAGGGCCTGCCGGTCCACAAGGTCATGGTCACGGCTGGCGCGAAAATCGACAAGGAGTTCTACTTCTCGGTGCTTCTCGACCGGGCCAATCGCTCCTACCTGTCGCTGTGTGCGGTCGAGGGTGGCATGGAGATCGAGGAGCTCGCGGTCGAGCGTCCGGATGCGCTCGCGAAGGTCGAGGTCATCCCCGGCGTCGGAATCGACCTGGAGAAGGCGCTCGAGATCGCCAAGGCCGGACACTTCGCGGAAGACCTCGCCGCCAAGGTCGCGCCCGTCATCGTCAAGCTGTACGAGGTGTACACCGGCGAGGATGCGACGCTGGTCGAGGTCAACCCGCTCGTCCTCACCGAGGATGGCTCGATCCTGGCGCTCGACGGCAAGGTGAGCCTCGACGAGAACGCGGACTTCCGTCACCCGGAGCACGCGGAGCTCGAGGATGCCGCCGCCGCTGACCCGCTCGAGGCCAAGGCCAAGAAGTTGCACCTGAACTACGTGAAGCTCGACGGTGAAGTCGGCATCATCGGCAATGGTGCGGGACTCGTCATGTCGACGCTGGATGTCGTCGCCTACGCCGGTGAGCGGCACGGAGGCGTGAAGCCGGCCAACTTCCTCGACATCGGCGGCGGAGCATCCGCGGAGGTGATGGCGAACGGTTTGAGCGTGATCCTCGGTGACCCGCAGGTGAAGAGCGTGTTCGTCAATGTGTTTGGCGGCATCACCTCGTGCGATGCGGTGGCCAACGGAATTGTGGGCGCGCTCGAGACGCTCGGCGCGGAGGCATCCAAGCCGCTCGTCGTGAGACTCGATGGCAACAAGGTGGATGAAGGACGCAAGATCCTGACCGACGCGAACAACCCGCTCGTGACGCTGGCACTCAACATGGACGACGGCGCCGACAAAGCGGCCGAGCTGGCGAGCCGGTGATCGAGTAGCGCGAAGCGCGTATCGAGATCCCATCAACCCAAGACTTCAAAGGACACACAAAAATGTCGATCTTCCTCAACAGGAACTCCAAGGTCATCGTCCAGGGCATCACGGGCTCCGAGGGCACAAAGCACACCGCCCTGATGCTCAAGGCGGGAACGCAGGTCGTCGGCGGCGTCAACGCGCGCAAGGCGGGCGAGACCGTAACGCACGTCGGAGCCGATGGGCAGAGCGTCTCGCTTCCCGTTTTCGCAACCGTGGACGAGGCGATGCGCGAAACGGATGCCGACGTCTCGATCGTGTTCGTGCCCCCGGCCTTCGCGAAGGATGCGGTGGTCGAGGCCATCGAGGCGGAGATCCCGATGGTTGTCGTGATCACCGAGGGGATTCCTGTGCAGGACTCGGCCGAGTTCTGGGCGCTCGCGCAGGCCAAGGGAAACCTGACGCGCATCATTGGGCCTAATTGCCCGGGAATCATCACGCCCGGAGAGTCGCTCGTCGGCATCACGCCCGCGAACATCACGGGCAAAGGGCCGATCGGCCTGGTTTCGAAGTCGGGAACCCTGACGTACCAGATGATGTTCGAGCTGCGGGATCTCGGATTCTCCACGGCCATCGGAATCGGCGGCGACCCCATCATCGGCACGACCCACATCGATGCGCTCGCTGCGTTCCAGGATGACCCGGAGACCAAGGCGATCGTGATGATCGGTGAGATCGGCGGCGACGCCGAGGAGCGCGCGGCGGACTTCATCAAGGCGAACGTGACCAAGCCGGTTGTGGCGTACGTCGCGGGATTCACCGCGCCCGAGGGCAAGACCATGGGTCACGCTGGTGCGATCGTGTCATCCGGTGCCGGCACCGCGCAGGGCAAGAAGGAAGCGCTCGAGGCGGCCGGGGTCAAGGTCGGCAAGACCCCATCCGAGACCGCGTCCCTGATGCGCGAGTTGTTCGCCGCCCTGTAGGCGGCGAAACGGCAAGCACATCGCCGCGCTCTAGCTGACCAACTCCGCCCACAAGGGTGGATGACTCCCACGGGAGTACATTGCCGCGTCGGTTACGAGGCAGGCTGGAGGTATGACTTCGACCTCAACAAAAAATCCTGTCCCATCCGTCCACCCGACCTGGCCCCTTTGGACCTACCGAATTGTTGCGACGCTCGCCGCCGTGCTGCTGTTCATCCAGTCGATCTTTGCCGGAGAGTTCATCGCCGATAAGCACGACAAGTTGGCGTTCATGCTGCACCGCGAGAACGCGACTGTCGCCAGCGTTGTTGTGTTGCTGCTGGTGGTAGCGGCAATCCTGTGGATCAAGCCGGGCGGCGGACCGCGCACGGTGCTTCCACGAGCGATTGGCCTGCTTGTCGTGACGGCGGGCGAGGCCGCCGCCGGATACGCGAAACTGACGCAGCTCCATGTCCCGCTCGCTGTGCTGCTCATCGGTATCGCGGCGTGGATGGCGATCTCGTCGTGGTTTCCCGCTGGTAGCGCCCGTCGCGGAAAAGGCAAGTCGGTCGCGTCCTAGCTCCCCACACGGCAGTCGTGGGCGGAGTTATCCGCTGTGGGCGGCGCTGTGACCCCGCCCCAACGCGATAACTCCGCCCACAACGGGTTCTGCAGCGCGTGGGGGTGTGGGATTCTGGTGGGGTGAAGAAGCTCATCAACGCCCCAGCGGATGTGCTGGCCGAGTCGCTGATCGGGCTGGCCGGCGCGCATCCGGAGCTGCGGGTGGACCACGAGCATCGAATCGTCTATCGCGCCGAACCCAAGCCCCGCGGAACCGTCGCGCTGCTGAGCGGCGGCGGTAGCGGGCACGAACCACTCCACACCGGCTATGTCGGATTCGGGATGCTGGATGCCGCCGTCTGCGGGGAGATTTTCACCTCGCCGACGCCCGACCAGATCCTCGAGGCGACGACGAGCATCGACACCGGCGCCGGCGTGCTCCACCTCGTCAAGAACTACACGGGGGACGTCATGAACTTCGAGATGGCGAACGAGCTCGCGGGCGCGGTTCCGGTCGAAACGGTCATCATTGCCGACGATGTGGCGGTCGAGGACTCGACCTACACGGCGGGTCGACGCGGAACAGGCGTCACCGTACTGGTCGAGAAGATCGTCGGGGCGGCCGCCGAGCAGGGCCGCGATCTGGCAGAGGTCGCGACCCTCGCGCGGCGCGTTACCGCATCCGGCCGGTCGATGGGCATCGCACTCACCAGCGCGACCCTGCCCGCCTCGGGCAAGCCGAACTTCGACCTGGCCGAGTCCGACATGGAGGTGGGCGTCGGCATCCATGGCGAACCCGGCCGAAGACGCGTTCCGCTCGCGGGCGCGACCGAGATCGCGGGGATGCTCATCGAGCCCATCCTCGCCGACCACGAATTCGGCAGCGGGCCGGCGATAGTTATGCTGAACGGCATGGGTGGGACGCCACTGATCGAGCTCTATCTGCTGTTCGGCGAGGCGAAGCGGGTGCTCGAACGCGCCGGGGTGACCGTCGCTCGCAGTCTGGTCGGCAACTACATCACCTCGCTCGATATGGCCGGCGCCTCGGTCACTGTCGTGCGAGCGGATGACGAACTGCTCGCACTGTGGGACGCGCCGGTCTCGACGCCGGCGCTGCGCTGGGGGATGTGATGGCGGTCCGCTATGAGCAGCTCCTCGACTGGCTGAGGCTGGTCGACGAGGGCCTCATGGAACAGCGCGTCCACCTGACCGAGCTGGACTCGGCGATTGGCGACGGCGACCACGGCACCAACCTCGCGCGCGGGGCGGCGGCGGCCTCGTCGAAGGTGGATTCGGAACAACCCGAGTACATCGACGAGCTTTTCAAGCTGGTCGGGATGACGCTGATCAGCTCCGTCGGCGGCGCGAGCGGTCCGCTGTATGGGACGTTCTTCCTGCGATTCGCTGCTTCCGCCGGGCACCAACAGGAGCTGTCGGCCGATGAACTCGCGGATGCCCTCGATGCGGGGGTCGCTGGCGTTGTCGAGCGTGGCAAGCCGGAGCTCGGGGACAAGACGATGTACGACGCGATGGAGCCTGCAGTCCGGGCGTTCCGCCACGATCTCCACAAGAACGGCGTCGCGGTCGCGGCGAATCGCGCGTCCGACGCGGCAGCCCACGGGCGGGATGCGACGGCCGATTTCGTCGCTCGCAAGGGTCGCGCCAGCTACCTCGGCGAACGGAGCCTTGGCCATGTCGACCCGGGCGCGGCATCCGCTGCGCTGCTTTTTGCGGCCCTCGCGGAGGCTCTTGCCTAGGCGGCCGGCATGATCGGCGTCGTCGTCGTCTCGCACAGTCCGCAGCTCGCGCGGGCGACGGTCGATCTGGCTCTCGAGATGGTGCACGGCGATGGCCCGAGTGTCGCCATCGCGGCCGGAGTGTTCGACGGATCCACCGGAACGGATGCGACGCGCATCGCCGAGGCGATCCGGGAGGTCGCGTCGCCCGACGGCGTACTGGTCCTGGTCGACCTTGGTTCCGCAGTCCTTAGCGCGAGCCTGGCGCTGGAACTCGTCGACCTGCCCGACATCGACATCCGGGTCTCCAGCGCTCCGTTCGTCGAAGGCCTCATGGCCGGGCTGGTTCTCGCCGCGGCGAATGCCAGCCTCGATGAGGTCGAACGCGAGGCGCGCAATTCGCTGGCGAGCAAGCGCGCCCAGCTCGGCGATCCTGCGGATGCGCCGTCCGTTGAGCCAGCCGCCGGCGAACTCAGCGTCGACCTGCGGCTGCGCAATCCCAGCGGACTCCACATCCGTCCCGCGTCAATGATCGTCCTGGCGCTGGCGCCGTTGGATGCGACTGTCACAATCGCAAATCTGCGGACCGGGTCCGGCCCTCGTCAGGCGAACAGCCCAACCAAGCTGCTCACGCTGGCCGCCCAGCGAGGAGACGTGGTGCGCGTTTCGGCGTCGGGTGCCCAGGCCCGGGCGGCGCTGGACACCGTGCGCGACCTCGTGACGAACGGGTTCGGCGAACTCGATCGCGAGCCAGAACCGTTACCGGTTGGACCGGTCCGTGGTGGCCCGCTCGGCGTGAGCCCGGGGCGCGCCGTCGGACCAGTCGTGCGGATGCCTGAGCCGCTCTTAGCGCCCACGCGTTCGTCTGCGCTTCCGCCATCGGAGCGTCCTGCCGCCGCTGAACGCATCGCTGTCGCGTGCGCCACGGTTGCGACAACACTGCGTGCCCGGGCGGAGCGAGTCACCGGCGACTCGCGGGCGGTTCTGGAAGGCGCCGCAACATTGGCCGAGGATCCCGCAACGCTGGACGGTGCCCGATCCGCCGTGATCGACGACGGCGATTCGCCGGAATTCGCAATCTGGTCGACTATCGATGCGATTGCCGACGGGCTCGCCAGCCAGGGCGGGCGGACGGCCGATCGGGCGGCGGACCTCCACGACATCCGGAATCGTGTCGTCGCGGAACTGATGGGGCGACCGGCTCCCGGCGTGCCGGTACGAACCGAGCCGTTTGTGCTCGTCGCCCGTGACCTCGCGCCGGCCGATACCGCACTGCTCGATCCGGCAGTCTGTGTCGCGATTGTCACCGTCGAGGGCGGCCCAACCTCGCACACGGCCATCCTGTCCCGTTCGCTGGGGCTGCCGGCGATCGTTTCGGTCGAGAACGCGCTCGACCTCGCAGACGGCGTCGTCGTTCTTGTCGACGGCACCGTGGGAACCCTGACAATCGACCCCACCGACGATCAGGTCGCCGAGGTCAGGGCCGAGTCACATGCCATCGTCGCGTTTGACGGCGTCGGAGCCACCGCCGACGGGCATCGCGTGCAACTTCTCGCTAATGTCGGCTCGCCCGCGAGCGTGGCAAACGCGGTCGAGGCTTCGGCCGAGGGCGTCGGGCTGTTTCGCACGGAGTTTCTCTTTCTGGATCGTCCCGAAGCGCCCAGCATCGAGGAACAGGCCGCCGCGTACGGCCAGGTCTTTGCCGCCTTCGGTGGCAAGAAAGTCATCGTCCGGACCCTGGATGCCGGCGCGGACAAGCCGCTCGCGTTTGTGCGAGTCGCGACGGAGGCGAATCCGGCGCTCGGCATCCGCGGCTACCGCACGACGTGGCGACGCCCTGAGCTGATCGACGACCAACTCGCCGCGATTTCGGCGGCGGCATCCGGCAGTTCCGCGATCGTCGAGGTGATGGCTCCGATGATCGGTACTCCGGATGAGGCCGCGGATTTCGCGACTCGCTGCGCCGCGCACGGGTTGACGAGCGTTGGGGTCATGATCGAGACGCCGGCGGCCGCCATCACGGCGCCGGAGATCCTCGCGCACGTGGATTTCGTGAGCCTGGGCACGAACGACCTCGCCCAGTACACGATGGCCGCGGACCGCGAGGTCGCCGAGCTCGCACTGCTCAACGACCCCTGGCAGCCCGCGGTGCTGCGGATGATTCGCCTCGCCTTCGACGCCGGGGTGGCGGCTGGCAAGCCGGTCAGCGTCTGCGGCGAGGCCGCGGCCGATCCGATGCTCGCCGCCGTACTTGTCGGGATGGGCGCGTCGAGCCTGTCGATGTCCCCGCGCGCACTGGGACACGTGAGCGCTCTCCTGCGCGGTGTGACGCTGGAAGAGTGCAGGTCCGCGGCGACGAGTGCCGTGAGCGCACCGACGGCGCCGGAGGCGCGGGCCGCCGCGGCTACTGCTCTTCGTATCGGTAGCTGAACGACCCCGAGTATTGAAACCACTCGCCCAGTAGCGGGCTGCGCAGCCGCACGTCGACGTGCTGTCGACCATCCACCCAGGACTCATCCACCGTGACCCGCGCCAACCGCGGGAGCCGGATGCGCGCACGGCCGACGTGCAGCCACTGCCGGGTCGACCGCATGGTGAGCATGCCGTCCCGGACCGTCAGTGCAAGGCGGATTTCGAAGCCCCGACGCGCGCCCAAGAAGTCGTGAAGCTCGCCGCCGACAACCCGCATCGTGTCTTCCAGGGGACGGTCCCTGCCGGGCAGGTGGAATGTGCGCAGCGCGTCCAGACCGCCGTCTTCGGTCGGGCGGTTCACGATGTCAAAGGGCACTTCGCGCGCAAACTCGGGAAACAGGATGCGGCGCCTGGCCATCAGGCTCAGCACCGGCCGCAGTATCCGCCGCCGGGATCCCGCGACCTCGAAGATCCCCGAACCGATTCCCACCTTCGCGCCGCCGGCGAAGTAGGTGCGCAGCTCGGGCCGCAACTCATTGATCGTCTTGCCGAGCACCCGCTGGTAGACGCTCTGCGCTCGCGCCGAGTCGGTCATCCTCACATTGTCGCTCCCTTGCTAGGGTCAACGCGGTATGAACCGCACCCTCTCCGCCCTGTTCTCGGCGCTCGAGGCCGTCATCGTGGCCGCGGTGGGGCTGGCGATCCCCCTTGCGCCCCTCACTGCGATGTGGGCGGCGCAGTACGGATTCGCACCGAACTGGACCGGATTCTGGCGCCTGGCCGCGGATGCCTGGCTGCTGGGTCACGGCACGGACATCCGCATCTTGCTGAGCGCAGCAACGCTCAAGAGCGCTGGCCTCACCGGTGCCGCGCAACCGTTCACTCTCACCATCGCGGTTCTCGGGTTTTCGCTGATCACTCTGCTGCTGGCCCGACGCGCGGGCCGACGGATCGCGGAGACCAACCGTCGGCTGCTGGGCGAGGTCGTTGCGGTAATCGTGTTTGCGCTCGCGTCGTTCGGGGTTGCGGTTAGCTCCGGTGACGCGGCGGCTCGTCCGTCCGTCTGGCAGGGAACCCTGTTGCCAACGCTCGTATTCGTGCTGGGTCTGCTGATCGCCCGGTTCGGCGCGTTTCCGAAGTGGACGGCCTGGCGCCCGGATACCCGCGCCATTGTGGGGACGGCTCTGCGGGGTGGGGCTGCTGCCGCAGCAACCGTGCTCGCGATCGCCGGTCTCGCGGTTGCGATCTTGTTGCTCGCGAATTACGCGCAGATCATCACGCTCTATGAGGATCTCCACTCCGGCGCGCTTGGCGGCCTGACACTTACCATTGCGCAACTCCTGTTTCTTCCGAACCTGGTCATTTGGGCCGCCGCATGGTTCATCGGGCCCGGCTTCTCGGTGGGCACCGGGTCGCAGATCAGCCCGCTCGGCACGACCGTCGGGCCGCTGCCTTCCATCCCGATCCTGGGCGCGATTCCGCAGGGAGACGCCGCGTTCGCGTTCGCGGGGCTGCTCGTGCCCATCATCGCCGGGTTCCTGGCTGGGGCCGTGCTTGCCCCGGCCCTCGCCGCGAAGCTTCGCGCAACCGGGGCAGTCACCCGGGTCGTTGGTGCCGGCCTTGGGATCGGGGTCGTCGGCGGCGCCATTCTCGGACTCCTGGCGTGGGCAGCCGCTGGCGCGATCGGCCCGGGCAGGCTCCAGCAGGCGGGACCGGATCCGCTGACAGTCGGGCTGTTTGCCGCGCTCGAGATCGGCGTAGCCGCCGTCGCCGGGATGCTCGCGTCGCGCCGTTAGGCTGAGTGGATGTTGTCGCTGGTCGTCCTCATTTCGGGCGGCGGATCGAACCTGCGTGCACTGCTCGAGACTGCCCAGGATGCCGAATTCCCCGCGCGCGTCGTCGCTGTCGGCGCCGACCGCGATGCTGAAGGATTCACCCACGCCGAGGAGTTCGGCATCCCGACCTTCTCGGTCGCGCTCTCGAACTTTCCCGACCGCGACGCGTGGGGCGACGCTCTCCTCGAACAACTGCAGGTCTGGCAACCCGACCTGGTGATCCTCAGCGGTTTCATGAAGCTGCTCCCGCCCGCAGTGGTTGCTGCTCTTAGTCCCCGCCTCATCAACACTCATCCGGCCTACCTGCCGGAGTTCCCCGGCGCCCACGCCGTTCGTGATGCCCTCGAGTCCGGTGCCACCGAAACCGGTGCCTCCGTGATCGTCGTCGACAATGGCATCGACACCGGCCCAATCCTCGCCCAGCGTCGCGTCCCCATCCTGCCCACCGACACCGAGTCAACTCTCCACGCTCGCATCAAACCCGTCGAGCGTGCCCTCCTCCTCCAAGCCATCCTCGACCAGGCGAACGCCGCCCCACTCCCCTAGCGAGTGCCGTGCGGCGCGGGTGGAGCAACGGGCGAGAGCCGCGCCCGCGCGATGCATGGTTCGGTAGACTCAGTGAGTCGCGACTGGCGTTGAGACGGGTAACCGTCGGGGAGCGACCACCACGGTTGGTAGCCGTTCGCCTGGGCTCCCGTCGAACACGATTGCTGTGCGGTCGTGCCTCTGACGTCAACGTGAGGAGTCCGTGTGAGCGGCCCATCGATCGATCCAGCCCGTTACCGTCCGCGTGATGTGATTCGGATTCGCCGTGCGCTCGTGTCGGTCAGCGACAAAACGAGCCTCGTTGAGCTCGCCACGAAGCTTGACGCCGCCGGTGTTGAGATCGTGTCGACCGGCTCGACCGCGGCAACGATCGCGGCGGCTGGCATCCCGGTAACCCAGGTCGCGGAGGTCACCGGTTACCCGGAGTCTCTCGATGGTCGCGTTCGCACCCTGCACCCCGCCATCCATTCGGGTCTGCTCGCCGATCTTCGTCTCGAGTCGCACGAGGCTGAGCTCGAGGCGCAGGGCATCCGGCCGTTCGAGCTGGTCGTGTCGAATCTGTATCCGTTTGCCGAGACGGTGGCGTCGGGCGCGTCGGATGATGCGATCATCGAACAGATCGATATCGGCGGTCCCGCGCTGACTCGCGCCTCGGCGAAGAACCATGCGAACGTGGCGATCGTTACGTCGCCCGTGAGCTATCCGCTCATCGTCAAGGCGCTCGAGCTTGGCGGCACCACGCTCGCGCAGCGACGGAGGCTCGCACGCGAGGCGTTCGCCCACACCGCCGCGTACGATCGGGCGGTCGCCGACTGGTTCACCGGTGGTGACCAGTTCGAGGTGAGCGGCACGCGGGCCGCAACCCTGCGCTACGGCGAGAACTCGCACCAGACCGCCGCCTTGTACGTGCGGCACGGCGGCACCGGTATCGCCCAGGCCGTGCAGCTGGGCGGCAAAGAGATGTCGTACAACAACTATGTCGACGCGGATGCCGCCCTGCGCGCCGCCTACGACTTCGCGTCGCCGGCCGTCGCGGTGGTCAAGCACGCGAATCCCTGCGGCATCGCGGTGGCCGATGACATCGCAGCGGCTCACGTGCGGGCGCACGCCTGCGATCCGGTTTCGGCCTACGGGGGACTCATCGCCGCCAATCGGGTGGTCACGCTCGCCGTGGCAGAGTCGATCAAGCCGATCTTCACCGAGGTTGTCATCGCGCCGGGGTACGAACCGGACGCGCTTCGCCTGCTGCAGACGAAGAAGGACTTGCGCATCCTGCAGTTGCCGGCTGACTTCGCGCGCGAGACATCCGAGTTCCGTCACTTGTCGGGCGGGATGCTAGTGCAGGATGCCGACGCGCACTTCGCGCCTTTCGAGGAGTGGCAGCTGGTCTCGGGTGAGCCGGCGGATGCCGCGACCAGGGCCGACCTCGAGTTCGCCTGGACGGCATGCCGCGCAGTCAAGTCGAACGCCATCCTGCTGGCGAACGACGGCGCATCCGTCGGGGTCGGAATGGGGCAGGTCAATCGGGTCGACTCATGTGAACTCGCCGTCAAGCGCGCCGGGGATCGGGCGCGCGGCAGCGTGGCGGCGTCGGACGCTTACTTCCCGTTCCCGGACGGCGCGCAGATCCTGATCGATGCGGGCGTGCGCGCGATCGTGCAGCCCGGCGGTTCGATCCGTGACGAGCTGGTGATCGAGGCCGCCAAGGCCGCGGGCGTCACCATGTACTTCACCGGCGAGCGTCACTTCTTCCACTGATCGCCGATCCCTACATCCGCAACTCATGCAATCTCTCGTAACTCATGCGGAATGTGAAGCCGCGCGCCGACTCCCGCGGAGTGACGCGACCGTGTGCCGCTCCCCGCGAGGAATGCATGAGTTACGAGAAACTGCATGAGTTACGAGAGGAGGTGGATGCGGGCGCCGAGGGGCGGACGAGGGGCGGACGAGGGGCGCAGCGGGCGGATGGCTCGAAGCGGGTTCATAGGGTGCTGCCGATAGGTTGTCAGTCATGACCCAGCCCACGCTTGCGCGCCGTCTGCTGGCCTCACTGGCCGCCGCGCTTGCGACCGGTCTCGTGGTGTTTCTTGGCGTAGCGCTCGCGTACTACATCGCCGACTACGTCACCGGTAAGGCCGTGCTCACCTCGGTCATCCAGCTCGTCGAGCACTTCGGGCCCTCGGCGGTGGTAGCGATCGTCGCTCTGGTCGGTACGAGCCTGCTTGGAGGCACCGCAAACTGGCGAGCCGCCCTGATTTCCGGAGTCGCAGTGGGGATCGTCGCGCCGTACTTCGGTGTCGTGATCCTGCTCACGCTGCAGGGCGACGAGTTCACGTCGGCCTCGGACGCCGCATTCCAGGATCTACTCACCTTCAACCTGGTGTTCTTCGTCGCGACGGTCGTGGCCGCGCTTACCCTCGCCCGCAGGGTCTACAACTGGGCGTTCGGTCTGCGGGTGGTTGCGCCGCCACAGGTTCACCGCGTTGCGATGGTGCGAGAGCCGGCCGCAACGCTCGCCAAGGGCGAACTCACGCACCTCAAGCGCAAGCCGATCAAGCTCGGCAAAGCGAAGTCGCAGTGGGAAGCGTATGTGGCCGCTCTCGAGGCCGAGGGCTTCCGCATCCGGCGAGTGGATGGCGACGACGACTTTCCCGACTGCGTATTCATCGAGGATGTGCTGGTCATGCTGGGCCAGGTCGCGGTCATGACCAGTCCCGGCGCCGAGTCCCGGAAGGGCGAACGCGATGCCGTCGAAGCGGCCGTGCTGGATCTGGGGCTCGAGACCCGCCACATTCGCCTGCCGGGCACCCTTGATGGCGGCGACGTGCTGAAGGTGGGGAAAACCATCTATGTCGGGCGTGGAAGCAGGACCAACGCCGAGGGGTTGCGCCAGTTCCGAGCGATCGCCGGCGAGCTCGGCTACCTGGTAGTCGGAGTGCCGGTGACCCGCGTACTGCATCTGAAGAGCGCGGTGACCGCACTGCCGGATGGCACGGTGATTGGGCATCCGTCGCTGGTCGACGCCCCGTCGATCTTCGAGCGTTACCTTGAAGTACCAGAGGTCGAGGGCGTTGCCATCGTCGTGCTCACGAACAACTCCGTGCTGATGTCGGCGTCCGCGCCGAAGACCGCCGCGCTCATCGGCGGTCTCGGCTACCGAGTGACCACGGTCGAAATCGGCGAGTTCGAGAAACTCGAGGGCTGCGTCACCTGTCTATCCGTGCGGATTCGCTGAAACATGCCGCCTGCGCGTCCGATTTGAGTATGTGCTACTTATCGCGACCGCGGTCGGGTGCGGTTACGATTTCATCTAAAGTCGCGGCCATGCGATAGGACTTCGTTTATTTCGAGTCAGAAAGTCGTGCCCGTTGACTACCTCAACCACTCCCGCCCGCCACTTCGTACCTCGGCCCGTTGCCGCGGTGTCGGTGATCGCCGCTGTCGCATTGGCGCTCACGGCGTGTGCACCATCGATTGCCCCCATCCACCACACGAACGCGCCCCATCACGTCGTGCATTCCGCAGTACCGACTACCACGCCAACGCCGACTGCTGCCGCAGTGACGCTGCCGCAGGTGCGAATCCCGCTCAGCTGTGCGCAACTGGCGTCGACGACGCAGCTGAAGACAGTGCTGTCGGCCACGTTGTCTCCGACAACACCAAACGAGAACCCCGTTTCGACAGGCATTGACCCCGACCTCAGCTCGTACATCGCCCTGCAGGAGGGCGCGCTCAACTGCAGTTGGACTTCGCCGCTCGAATCGAATGGGAACCCCTCGGCGACCTTCGACATGATGGTCATCCCCGATGCGACCGCCGCCTGGAACGCGGACATTGCCAAAATCCACCAGTACTACAGCGTGAAGAATCCGCTCGGTCCGAACTCCTGGTCCGCGTGCTGGGTGGAGACCCTCGCGTCAGCCGGCAAGGACGAGAACTGCGGATTCGACGTCCTGATCGGCTCAACCTGGCTGTGGATGGGCGCATACACCGACCAGTACGGGACGATTCCAACCCTTGCTCAGGTCTTCACCCGGCTCGAGCCGCTCTTCCAGGCGAGCATCGCCACCGTCAAGGCAGTCACCGTCACCGAGCCGGCCTGGAGTGATCCGCAGGCAACCGCAGTAACCTTCCCGGCAGGCGGCGGCGCGGTGTCACTCAGCGGGATGTCGTCGGCGATTGGAATACCATTCACCTTCAATGCCGCGGGATGGGGCCCGGTAAACGGCACGAACATCGGCACCTCGTTCGAAGCAGAGGTCCTCCCACTCGGCTACCACGCCGATGGCGGCGGCAACGTTGGCGCCAAGGCTTACAACCTGTCGAACCAGATCCTTCCTTCCGGCGCGTGGGCATACTCGGCGCTTCAGGCCGCTTCGACCGGTAAGCCGCTGTACACCGAGCTGACCGGACTCGGCACTAAGGCCTTCATGTACGGCCTGAGCGATCCCGAGCCCAACGAGGTCGCCATCGTCGGCATCGTTGGCGAGAACCTGTACACGGTTGAAGTCGGAACGGATGGCGCGGCAGGCAGGCCCGTTCCTCTCACCGTTGCGAAGGCGGCCGCTGCGTACATCGTGTCGCAGCTGGGTGGGTAACCGCGGACGTCTAACCGGCACGCATCCCTCCAGCTGCCGATAGCGTGCGCGCGGATGCGGAAATTCGGTGTTGCGCGCGCTCCCATTGCGCCTATAGTCTGAAAGGCTGCTCGGGGAGCGTGAGGTGCACAACGCCTCACTTTCCGCTCGGCTTACACACAGTCACACACGAGGAGGACATCATGAAGAAGACGCCAACTGCGACGGCAAGCATTCTCGCGGGAACCGGCACGGTCTTCGGTGTCGCCTTCGGAGGGCGCATCTACGCCCGACTTGTGCCGTAACCCGTAGCCAATAACCCGCAGCCTTTCGTACGCGGCGCCCTGACGAGGCGATCCGCTTCCAGCAACCTCAAGTTCACAGTCTTTCGCGACCGCTTCTTTGTCGCGCGCGCCAAAAGTAATCAAGGAAACCATGTCTAAAACGAACGACTCCGGTCGCTCAACCGCACGTCTCGGAACCTACCGTTCGATCGTGCGAATCTTCCCGTTCGCACGAGCAGCATCTCGGCGCATCTTTCTCGGGATGGTCGCGGCTCTTCTGGCGGGCATCGTCGCGCTCCTGATACCCCAGGTGCTGCGGTCGCTGGTTGACGGGCCGCTGAAGGATGGTGATTCCAGCCAGATCTGGCCGGCCGTCGGCATCGTTCTGGTCCTTGGCGTGCTCGAGGCCGTGCTGATTGCGCTCAGGCGCTTCTTCGTGCTGCAGCCGGGCACGCGCGTCGAGGCATCGCTGCGCAACGCCCTGTACTCCCAGCTGCAGGATCTGCCCGTGAGCTTTCACGACCGCTGGCCGTCCGGCCAGTTGCTGTCGCGCGCGATCAGCGACCTGAACCTGATCCGCCGCTGGCTGTCGTTCGGCATCGTGCTGCTCGTCGTGAACGTGCTGACGATCATCATCGGATTCATCTTCCTGGTCGGAATTTCCTGGATTCTCGGGGTGATCTTCGTGGTCTGCTCGATCCCGCTGTGGATCTACGGCTACGTATTCGAGAGCAAGTACTCGGTCGTTGCCCGTCGCAGCCAGGACCAGGCCGGCGACCTCGCGACGGCCGTCGAGGAGTCGGTGCACGGTATCCGCGTGTTGAAGGCGTTCGGACGCGGCTCACACCAGCTCGACCGCTTCTCGCGGCAGGCCGAAGAGCTTCGCGGCACCGAGATCGAGAAGGCCAAGGCGATCGCCGGCATCTGGTTCTGGCTGCTGCTAGTTCCGGATGTGACCTTCGCGATCTGCCTGATGGCCGGGGTGTGGCTTGCCGCCACCGGCCAGATCACGGCGGGTGAACTCGTCGCGTTCTTCGCGACGGCAACCGTGCTGCGGTTCCCGGTCGAGTCGATCGGCTTCCTGCTGTCGATGACGTTCGATACCCGCACGGCAGTGGACCGATTCTTCGAGGTCATGGACTCACCCAACGCGATCCAGGACCCGGAACATCCGAAGAAGATCGCGAAACCGGAAGGTCGCCTGAAGTTCGACGACGTCCACTTCCGGTACGAGGACTCGCCCGCGCAGTACCCGGACCTCGTCGATGGTCTCAGCCTGACGCTCGAGCCCGGCGAGACCATGGCTCTCGTCGGCTTGACCGGATCGGGCAAGTCGACCGTGACCGCGTTGACGACTCGGCTGTACGACGTGACTGGCGGTTCGATCACCCTCGACGGCGTCGACATCCGCGACCTGACCCGTTACGACCTGCGCAAGCACATCGCGATGGCGTTCGAGGACGCGACCCTGTTCTCGGCATCGGTTCGCGACAACGTGCTGCTCGGTCGGCCGGAAGCAACCGAGGCCGATCTGAAAGAAGCACTCGACATCGCCCAGTCGGACTTCGTCTATGAGCTTCCGGATGGGCTGGACACGAAGGTCGGCGAGGAGGGTTTGAGCTTGTCCGGTGGCCAGCGCCAGCGGCTCGCGCTCGCACGCGCGGTCGCGGCAAAGCCGGAAGTGCTCGTCCTCGACGATCCGTTGTCCGCACTGGACGTCGACACGGAGGCACTCGTGGAGGCCGCGTTGCGCAGGGTGCTCGCATCCACGACCGCGCTGATCGTGGCGCACCGGCCATCGACCGTGATGCTGGCTGACCGGGTCGCGCTGCTCCAGGGCGGCAAGATCACGGCCGTCGGCCGCCACTCCGAGCTGCTCGCGACCAGCGACCACTACCGGTTCGTGATCTCGAGTCTCGAGGACGAAGAGGCACGCGAAGCGACCGAACGCGAGAGACAGAAGAACGACAGTACCGAGCAAGACCGAGAGGGGGTGGCGAAATGAGCGTCGCCGGAGTTGAAGGAGAAGAGCGCAACGATCTAAGCAAGATCGAGTCTCGCCAGCTGCGCCAGCGATCGGTGAGGCTGCTCGGATCGCTGCTGCGCCCGCTTCGCGGAAAGGTGGCCTGGACGATCGTGGTCGTGGTGATCTCCACCACAGCGCAGATCGCCGGACCGGCCCTGATCGCCTACGGGATCAACGTCGGCCTGCCGTCGCTGGTGAAGGACAAGAACTGGGCACCGCTGTCGTTGACGGTGGCCGCCTACCTGGTTGCCGCGGTCGTGGGTGCCTGGCTGATCTCGTCGTACACGATTCTGACCGCACGCATCAGTCAGGCGATCCTGATCGATCTGCGCAAGCGGGTCTTCCGTCACACCCAGCTGCTCAGCCTCGAGTTCCACGAGACCTATACGTCCGGCCGCATCATCGCGCGCCAGACGAGTGACCTCGACACGATTCGGGAGCTGCTGGATTCGGGAATCAATCAGCTCATCCAGGGTGTGCTGTACATGGGGTTCATCGCGATCGCGATGTTCTCGCTGGACTGGGAGAGCGGCGTCGTGCTGTTCATCGGTCTGATCCCGCTGTGGTTCCTGGCTCGGTGGTTCCAGAAGAGTTCGCAGAACCTGTTCCGGCTGACGCGAGTCACGTCGGCGCGCGTGATCGTGCACTTCGTCGAGACGATGACGGGCATCCGCGCGGTCAAAGCTTTCCGCAAGGAGAAGCGCAACGAGGACGAATTCGGCCAGCTGGTCGAGGATTACCGCGCCGCGAACGGCAGGACCATCCAGCTGTTCGGCATCTTCGATCCCGGGTTGATCCTGATTGGCAACATCACGCTCGCCGCGGTGCTGCTGGTCGGCGGACTTCGCGTCGCCACGGGCGGTGTCGAGATTGGAACACTGCTGGCCGTGCTGCTCTACACGCGGCAGTTCTTCGCGCCCGCCGAGGAAATGGCGATGTTCTACAACTCGTACCAGTCCGCATCCGCTGCTCTGGAGAAGATCTCCGGCGTGCTGGAAGAGGAGCCGAGCGTTCCGGATCCGGTTGATCCGATCGATCTCTGGAAGGCCAAGGGCCGAATCACCTTCGATCACGTGGAGTTCGCGTACAAGAGCGATCGAGTCGTGCTCCCGGAATTCGAGCTCGACATCCCGGCGGGGCAGACCATCGCGCTGGTGGGCTCGACCGGCGCCGGCAAGTCGACGCTCGCGAAGCTCATCTCGCGGTTCTACGACCCGACGAAGGGTGAAGTCGAACTCGACGGAGTGGATCTGCGCAGGCTGCATCCGAAGGACTTACGGCGAGCAATCGTCATGGTCACACAGGAGGCCTACCTGTTCTCCGGAAGCGTCGCCGATAACATCGCGCTCGGAAAGCCGGATGCTTCGCGTGCCGAGATCGTTGCGGCCGCGAAGGCGGTTGGCGCACACGAGTTCATCCAGTCCCTCCCGGATGCCTACGACACCGATGTGAACAAGCGCGGGGGTCGGGTGTCGGCTGGTCAGCGCCAGCTGCTGTCGTTTGCGCGCGCGTTTATCGCGGACCCGGTGGTGCTGATTCTGGATGAGGCGACCGCGTCGCTCGACATCCCGAGCGAGCGCCTGGTGCAGGAAGGTCTGCAGACGCTGCTCGCCGACCGCACCGCGATCATCATCGCGCACCGGTTGTCGACAGTCGCGATCGCCGACCGGGTACTCGTGATGGAGCACGGCGTGATCGTCGAGGACGGCCCGCCGAACGAGCTCATCGCCGGTACCGGTCGCTTCGCGCAACTGCACGCGGCCTGGCGCGACTCGCTCGTGTAATCCAGCCCTCAACCCCGGTTCTGCCCCCGTGCGGGCGGTTTGCCCCCGCGCGCGCGGGCGCAGACAGCCCGCACGGGGGCAAACGCGTGGTGGTGTCCGGTCATCCGCGCGTTGCCGCGAGTCCAATTCGAGAGGCCACGGATCTGGCGCCGAAGCAGCGTGCGCTGAGTACGAAGGACGCTGTGTGGATCCTGATGATGTTTGTAATTAAGCCGCGCTCTACCTCGACTGAGTGAATTGACGAGAACGGAAGGGTTATTGCGCCAACCGCTCCGCCAAGGGCGGCGTACGCGGCGCGATTGATGGTATTGGGTGTGAAAGTTACGTCGCTGTCCGAAATCAGTAGGCGGCCACCGACCCACAAGCCGGGTGACTGTTGCTCGAAGTCGCCGAGAGACCTGGCCAATTGAGGCGACTCGGTCGCGGCACGCTTGTCCGACGACGCAGTGCTCGACTCAGCCGATTCGACCAACGCGTTGGCAACACGTGAAAACGATGCACTTGTCACCCGCAAAATGTTAGTTCCCATTTGGGACGAAAGTTCCGCGGCACCGTGCAACAAGCGTCCCAAACGGGAACATCGGCGACCCTAGAGGGGGTCGCCCTCGCCGAGGCTCCAGACGGCGACACCGCCGAGGTGCAGCGAGTGAGCCAGGGCGACGCGGGCGCGGTATGAGCGGGCGTCCGACCACCACACCTTTTCGCCGTCGCTGAACGTCGCGTACCACTCCTGCTGGGTTGAGCTCCACACGGCGTTCGCGGAGTGACTCTTCACAAACGCGCGCATGTCCGGGTCCGAGTAGGTCGTCCCGGTGCCGTGAGTTGGCCAGCTGTAGCCGTATTCGCCGACTCCGAGTTGGATCTTGGATGCCGGCACGCTCTTCATGAGGCTGGCGACGCTCTTCTTCACCCACGGCATCCCACCGACCGGTCCGGCCGCTGACCATCCCGGCCCGTGCTCGTCGTATGCCATCAACGCGATGTAGTCGACGTGCCCCGCAAGAGTATGCAGGTCATAGCCGAGATCGGAGTAGCTGCCGGTCGTTGCAGTCAGGCAGATCGACAGGGTGTGCGAACCAAGGGCTGCGCGCAGGTGAGTGACGAAGGAATCGAGGCCGGGGTTGTCGTCGCCCAGGTGACTCTGGTCACCCCAGTCATTGAGCGCCTCGAGGTCGATCGTGATGCCGTCCCAGTGATGCTTGTCGACCTCGCGCACGAGTGCGGCGACCACAGAGTGGATGTTGGCGGGCGAATCGAACATCTTCTCGGCGAGCGGCTCGCTGAAGTCGTTAATAGTGTTCGACCAATTGCTCACCAGAAGCGATGCGCGAAGGTGCTTCGAGTGCGCTTCCGCGAGAAGCTGAAGGGCGCCCGCATCCGGAGCCGAGATTCCCGCACCGTCGGATGTGAGACTGACGCCGTCGACACCGACCTCCGTCATCGCCTGTGCGCTGGCAGCCAACTGCGCCGTGGTGGTCGCCGTGGAGTCGGCGTAGCCGGTGGTTTGGAATGCGGGGGTGGGTGTGGGTGTGGATGCGGGCGACTGCGGCGCTGAACAGCTCGCGAGGGTGAGCATTGCCGCGATTGCCACTAGGAGGAGAACTGGTCTCGATACGCGTGCCTTCGGCGCGCTACTCGACCTTCTCTCGCCGCTCACGGTGCCCACCTCGCCAACGCGAGATTGACGCGAAACACATTGTTCGAGGCCCACAGCAGTGGGGTCGACTCGGCCCGGTAATACTCGAGCGCCCGCGCCTCGTGGTCGCGCACCGGATGCCCACTCGCCCGAACCACCCGCCACCACGGAACATCGCTGCCGTAGTACGCCATGACCTGGCCAACTCCGCGCGCAGCTCGCGATCCGATAGCGGCGGCGACATCGCCGTAGCTCATGACCTTGCCAGGCGGGATCTGATCGACCACCTCAAGGACGCGAGAGACGAAGTCCTCGCCGGGCCCCGGCACGTCGCCTAAGCCCTGCGCTGTCCCAGCACGACGTAGTTCTCGAACTCTCCGAACGGGGTGAATCCGAGCGACTCGTATAGGGGGCGTGCCGCGGAATCCCGCTCGAGCGTCTGAAGTAGCACTCGGTCGTCGCCACGCGAGTCGAGCAGAGTCGTTAGCAGTGCCCGCCCGAGCCCCTTGCCGCGGTCCTCGGAGGCGACGGCGAGCTCCGCGACCTCGAAGTGTCCGCCGAGCCACGCCTTCTCCAGCGACGGATGAATGCGGGCCGCCACATAGTCGGTCCAGTATTGCCCGTGCTCGCCGATGTAGCCATAACAGAAGCCGATGAGCTCGCCTGTGTCGTTGCGGGCGGCGGTCATGCCGAAGCCCTCGCGCTTGAGGTGGCGGGGGAAGATGTCGTCCTCGAAAGCCTGGATGCCCAGCTCCGACTTGTCCCAGTGAGACGCCGAAAACGCGGTGCGGTACAGGGCACGAATCTCGTCGGCCAGCCCGGCCGCCTCCTTCTTACCGAGAAGCTGAACATTCCAGTCGCTCATAGTTCAAGTGCTCCAATGTTTTCGCCGTACTGGGTTTGCCCGATCACAACGAAACCGATGTGCAGGAAAAACTGTTCGGGGCCGTCCTCGCCGGGCTCCCAAATGACATACAACCTATCGAATCCTCGGGCGCGTGCCTCATCCGCGAGAGCGTGAGCCGCGAACTTTCCGACGCCCTCGCCCTGGGCGGATGCCGCGACGTTGATTCGCCAGATGCAGCTGCGGAATTCTTCCTGCTGCGCATCCGGATCGAAGTTTCCGCGAATAAACCCGACCACCTCGTCGCCGTCGAGAACGACGCGCGGCCAGGATGTTGCCGGGTTGATGTACGCATCGGCGATCGCGTAGGAGGTCGGCGTAACGAACTGCTCCTGCCGGGGACGAAGGGTGAGTCGGTTCGCGGCCACAATCGTCTTGGCCGAAAGTTCTTCGAGTCTCAGCTCACCCATCTTCACAGGGTAACCGTTGTTTGTTTCGCCTCTGTATTCCGTGAGACCGATTCACTCCCGGCGAAGCAAACTGCGCGAGGATGGGCAAGTGAACATCGTCGGCGCGGTTCTCGAGGAGTCCGGCCGCGCGCGACCGTTTGCCGACTCCCGACCGCTCAGCCTTGGCGAGCTCGAACTCGCTGATCCCGCTGCTGGCGAACTGCTGGTGCGCATCGAGGCGGCGGGAGTTTGCCATTCTGACCTGTCGGTAGTGGATGGGAATCGACCCCGACCGGTCCCGATGCTCCTCGGTCACGAAGCGGCCGGCATCGTGGAGGCGGTGGGCAAGGGCGTGTCCGACATTTCGGTCGGCGATCGGGTTGTCATGACCTTCCTGCCGCGATGCGGTCGATGCGCGGGCTGCGCTACGGATGGCCGATTGCCGTGCGAGGTTGGAACCGCCGCGAATAACGAGGGGACTCTGGTCGGCGGCTTTCGGCGCCTGACCCGCGACGGGCAGCCAGTGTCGCACCATCTCGGAGTCTCGGCCTTCGCGACTCACGCGGTGGTCAATCGCACCTCGGTGGTGCGAGTGGACGACGACGTGCCACCCGAGGTGGCCGCCCTGTTGGGCTGTGCCGTGCTGACCGGCGGTGGCGCCGTCCTCAACACCGGCAGGCCTGCGCTCGGCGAACCGGTGCTCGTCGTCGGGCTCGGCGGCGTCGGGATGGCGGCGCTCCTGACGGCGATCGCGGAGGGGCATCCGGTAGTGGGGGTGGATGCTCTGCCCGCGAAGCTCGAAGAGGCACTGGCGCTCGGAGCGAGTGAGGTGTTCACGCCGGCCGAGCTCGCGGAATCCGGCGTGACGGCATCCGTGGTGATCGAGGCCGCGGGCAACCCGCGCGCGCTGGAGACCGCCGTGTCAGCGACATCCATTGGCGGCACTACAGTGACTGTCGGGCTGCCAGCTGCGACCGCGATGGCGAGCATCTCGCCGTTGGCCCTGGTGGCAGGTGCACGATCGATCGTGGGCAGCTACCTCGGGTCCGCTGTTCCCGAGCGCGACATCCCGCGCTACGTCGAACTGTGGCGCGCGGGGCGACTGCCGGTCGAGAAACTGATCTCCTCGCGCATCACGCTCGACGACATCAATGGCGCACTGGATGAGCTGGCCGAGGGCAGGGAGATTCGCCAGCTCATCGAGTTTTAGGAACATACCGGCTGGTCGGTATTATCGAGACTGGCAGACCGAATCGGCACTGGAGCGGGCGATGACCTCGAGCAACACGAATCAGGACACCGCCCAACGGCGTCCGCTGCCGGGGCTCGACGTCGCGTCCCTGCAGGAGTGGCTGCTGGTCAATCAACCCGAGTTGCTCGGTGCGGTCCCGTTGAGCGCGAACCTGATCGCCGGAGGTCGCAGCAACCTCACGTACGCGATTCGCGGTGCCGCGGAGCCGCTGGTGCTCCGACGCCCGCCACTCGGTCACGTGCAGGCCACCGCACATGACATGGAGCGCGAATTTCGCGTGATCTCGGCCCTGCGCGGCAGCCGGGTTCCCGTGCCGCGCGCGATTCGATACGTCGACGACGCCAGCGCCGGAGTGGATGCCCCGTTTTACCTCATGGAGCGAGTGAAGGGCCGCACGATCTCGTCGCGCGCCGACAACGCGGGCTATAACCCGTCGCAACTCCGCGAGCTCAGCCTGGACCTCGCCAGAACGCTCGCGCACCTGCACTCGATCGTTCCAGCCGATGTCGGGCTCGAGGACTTCGGCAGGCCCGACGGTTTCCTGGTGAGGCAGGTCGCGCGCTGGGGCAAACAGTACGACGGATCGCGCAGCCGCAAACTACCCGAGCTGGATGCCCTGCAGGAGCAGCTGCACGCGAACATCCCCGAGACCAGGCGATCGTCCATCCTGCACGGCGATTACCGCCTCGACAATGCACTGGTGCGCGACATCGCGGGTGCTCCTCAGCTGAGTGCGATCCTCGACTGGGAGATGGCGACCCTCGGTGACTCGCTCACCGACCTCGGGCTGCTTGGGCTGTACTGGAACATCAACGGTCTCGAGGACGTGCCCGGGGATGCGGTGCCGTCTTCGGTTTCGCCCGAGGATGGCTACCCGAGTTTCGAAGAGCTCGTGGACGAGTACTCCGAAACGGCGGGCGTGAGCGTGCCGGAACTGCCGTGGTATCTCGCGCTAGCGGCGTTCAAACTGGCGGTGATCCTCGAGGGCATCCACTTCAGGTACCAGGCGGGGCAGACCGTTGGGCCGGGATTCGACCAGATCGGGCGTCTGGTCACGCCGTTGGCGCGAGCCGGCCAGCGTTATCTGGCAGGAGCCTGACCCATGGATTTCTCACCGGATGCGAAGACGACCGAGCTGCTCGGCACGCTTCAGTCGTTCATGGACGAACGGATCTACCCGGTGGAGCCGGCGCTCGAGGAGCAACTCGCTGCGCATCCCGATGACTGGGGCCAGCAGCCAATCGTCGCCGAACTCACGGCAGAAGCGCGTGCGCGGGGGCTGTGGAATCTGTTTTTGCCGGGCGTGGATGGCGCGGGCCTGACCAACCTGCAGTACGCGCCGCTATGCGAGCTGCTCGGTCACAGTCCGAAGCTGGCGCCGGTGGCGACAAACTGCGCGGCGCCGGACACCGGCAACATGGAACTGCTCAGCGAATTTGGCACCGCGGCGCAGAAGGAGCAGTGGCTGGCACCGCTCCTGGACGGCAGCATCCGCTCCGCGTTCTGTATGACCGAGCCGGATGTGGCATCGTCCGATGCGACAAACATCCAGGCCCGCATCGAGCGCGATGGCGACGAGTACATCATCACCGGCAGCAAGTGGTGGTCGACCGGCGCGATGAACCCGAACGCACGCCTGCTAATCGTGATGGGCAAGACGGATCCGACGGCCGATCGTCATCGGCAGCAGAGCATGGTGCTCGTGCCCCGCGATACCCCGGGCGTGACGATCGTGCGGCCCCTGAGCGTTTTCGGGTACACCGATCGTGACCACGGCGGCCATGCCGAGGTGCGGTTTGACGGCGCGCGCGTCCCGGTCGCGAATGTGCTCGGCGCCGAGGGCGAAGGTTTCGCGATGGCGCAGGCGCGGCTCGGGCCGGGCCGCATCCATCACTGCATGCGGCTGATCGGGATGGTCGAGCGCGCGCTCGACCTTGGTCGCGACAGGGCGAATGACCGTGTTGCGTTCGGTCGACCGCTCGCCGAGCAGGGCGTGATTCGCGAATGGTTTGCGGAGGCCCGCGTCGAGATCGAAGCAAACCGCCTGCTTGTGTTGAAGACTGCCTGGCTGATGGACACGGTCGGCAACCGTTTGGCGCACACCGAGATCCAGGCGATCAAGATCGCGGTACCACGGATGGCGGAGCGAATCCTCGATCGTATGATGCAGGTATTCGGTGCCGCGGGAGTTTCCAGCGATTTCCCGCTTGCCGAATTCGCCGCAGGCGCGCGTGCGCTCCGGCTCGCCGACGGACCGGACGAGGTGCACCTGAACTCGCTCGGGCGCGCCGAGCTCGGCCGAGGCAACTGAACAGGCGCGACTGAACCGGGTCACAAACCTCACCGCACGAACAGGAGAAACATTCCATGGCAGGAAACACCGGGCACACCGCAATTGTCACGGGCGCCGGTCGCGGCATCGGTGCCGCAATCGCGCTGCGGCTCGCGAAGGATGGCAACCAGGTCGCCGTCATCGACCTGCGCGAAGCGGACACCGCCGCGACCGTTGCCGCGATCGAGAAGTCCGGCGGAAAGGCCGTCGGCATCGGAGCGGATGTCGCCAACACCGAACAGGTGGCCGCAGCGGTTTCGCGCGTGGCGGCAGACCTCGGGAAGCCCACGATCCTGATCAACAACGCCGGCATCCTGCGCGACAATCTCATCTTCAAGATGACCGAGGACGACTGGGATGCCGTGATCGGCGTGCACCTGCGCGGCGCCTTCCTGATGACCAGGGCCGTGCAGTCGTTCATGGTCGAGGCGAAGTGGGGCCGAATCGTGAGCCTGTCGAGCACGTCGGCGCTCGGAAACCGCGGGCAGGCCAACTACTCCGCGGCGAAGGCCGGCATCCAGGGGTTCACGAAGACGCTTGCGATCGAACTCGGGCGGTACAACGTGACGGCCAACGCGATCGCGCCCGGGATGATCGCGACCGACATGCTGCGCGCGACTGCCGAGCGCATCGGTGTTCCGTTCGAGGACTTCATGAACGAAGCGGTGAAGGACATCCCGGTCGGCCGTTACGGACAGCCGGAAGACATCGCGGCGGCAGCATCCTTCTTCGTCAGTGACGAGGCGTCGTTCGTGTCCGGCCAGGTGCTGTATGTCGCCGGCGGGCCGAAGGCATGACGCACTACGCGTCGGTGGCCGCGCTCGAGGCGGCAGTCGGATCGCCGGCGGAGGTCAGCGACTGGACGGAGATTACCCAGGAACGGATCAACCTGTTCGCGGATGCGACGGATGACCACCAGTGGATTCACGTCGATCCCAAACGTGCGGCTGATGGGCCCTTCGGCACGACGATCGCGCACGGATTCCTGACGCTGTCGCTGATTTCGGAACTGCTGTTCGGGTTGACGACGGTCGAGGGAAGCCCGATGGTGATCAACTACGGGCTCGATCGCGTTCGGTTCCTGAGCGTGGTGCCGGTCGGCAGCCGCATCCGCGCGTCGGCTCAGCTCACCGCCGTGACGGCCGTCGAGCAGGGGGTGCGCGTGCACACGACGGTCACGATTGAAATCGAGGGGAACGACCGGCCGGCGCTGGTAGCGGAGTCGATCGCGCTGTTCGTGCTGGGGAAGTAGCGGGCGTCCTGGAGCGGCTGCGCTACTCGCCGTCCTTGTCGCGCATCCAGTGTTCGCGCATAAACATCTTGCCGAACCACTTGGTTAGCCCGTCGCGACCATACTCGTTGGGGTCGTCGTGGAACACGGCGTCCCCAGTGTGCGGCATCTGAAGGCTCGCGACATCCGCGTCCGCGACTTTGCTGTGTACCGCCGTGGTTGTGATGAGGCCGACCTGGTCGGCGGTCACGAACCGGAGGCCAGCGTGCGTCTTCACGACGAGGCCATCAAACAGGTCGAGCCCCGAGTCGGCGAGCACGTGCTCGACGATCCCGATCTCGGTTCCCGTCGTCGTCAGCACGGGCGTGCCCTTGTTCAGTGCTTCGTACGCGATCGGAGTCTCGTCAGTCATGCCTCGATTGTAAGTACCCAAGCTCGCCAGCGGCTTACCGCGTGAGCCCGTATCCTTCCGCCGCCCTCATCGCAAAGTCGGAGTCTGGTGGGACACGCCAGTCTCAACACGCCCACCAAACGGTCAGATTCCGACTTTGGGATGCGGCGAGGTCGCTGGGGCAGTGAGCCCAGCGACGTAGAGGTCGGTGAGCTCGCCGGCTACCTGCTGCTTCGAGAGCGGCCCGCCCGGCGAGTACCACTGCGCGAGGTAGTGCGGGTCCGAGAAGAAGTGCGCGATCAGGATGGCCGGCGGGATGTCCTTGCGGAACACGCCATCCGCCCGACCGCGCTCGAGGACCGCCTCGAAAGCATCGTTGTATTCGCGCCGCCGCCGCTTGACCTCGCGCTGCCTCTCAGGGCTCAGCATGTGCTGCGACCCGAAGAACACCGTCGCCTCGTGCAGCCAGTCGATCGAGGTAACGATCACGTCCTCGCAGATGAGGCGCACGGTCTCGACCGGATCGAGCCCCCGAGCCACAATCGCAGCCAGATGCTCGCTCTGCAGCGACAGAAGCCGGTCGTAGATGTCGAAGAGCAGGTCGTCCTTCGACTTGAAGTAGTGGTACAGCGCGCCCTTGGTCACGCCCGCGGCATCCACGATCTGCTGCACGCTCGTCTGCGCGTAGCCCTGCTCCGCGAAGAGCTCGACGGAGACGCGCATGAGTCGCTCGGGGATCGGCATCTCGACGAGCGCGACGCTCGTGCTGTCTGCCATCGCTACAACACCGTCGCCAGGGTGCCGCCGCCGTCGATGATCATCGTCTGACCGGTGATCCAGGCGGCGTCGTCAGAGAGCAGAAAACAGACCGGGCCCGCCACATCCGTCGGTGTGCCGAGACGCTTGAGCGGATACGCCGCCGCGACCTTCTCCTCGCGACCTTCGTAGAGCGCCCTCGCGAAGTCGGTCTTGATGACCGCCGGCGCGACCGCATTCACGCGGATGCCGGGCGCGAGTTCGAACGCCAGCTGGGTGGTCAGGTTGATCAGCGCCGCCTTGGAGACGCCGTAGATGCCGATGCCCGGAGCAGCCGTGACCCCCGCGATCGACGCGATGGTGACGATGGATGTCGTCAGCCCGGCGGCGACGGCTTCTCGACTCCACGCGAGCGTGCCGAGCACATTGACCTCGAAGATCTTGCGCACGGCGTCCTCGCTCACGTCGGCGAGTGGGCCATATGCCGGATTGATTCCGGCGTTGTTTACCAGAAAATCCAGTCCGCCGAATTCGGTCGCGATCCTCTCGAACACCTCGGCGCGGTGCTCCGCGCTGTCGGCCTTGCCCGCGATGCCGATCGCAGACTTCGGGCCTCCGAGGCTGGCAACGGCGGCGTCCAGCGTCTCCTGGCCGCGCGCGGTGATCACGACGCGCGCACCGTCCGCGACTAGTCTCTCGGCAATCGCGAGACCGATGCCTCGGCTGGCTCCGGTCACGAGCGCGGTTTCGCCGTCGAATCGGCCCACGGATGCTCCTTCGGATGCTTGTCGTCGCGACCGGGAGACGGCTCTGGCGAACGTCCCGACCGGTTGGTATGTTCATCCTAGACGCAGCGCCCCGCTCGAAGGAGTCGTACATGCCGGATGCCGAAACGACCGACCCGAAGGCCATCGTCGAGGGGGAAACGGATGACCGGTTCGACGGCCTCCGCGCCGAGTTTCAGCGGCAACTGGACTCGGGGGAAGAACTGGGCGCGTCGATCGCGGTTGTCGATCATGGCAAGCCGGTGGTTGATCTCTGGGGTGGATTCCGGGAGCCCCAGCGCACATCCCGCTGGCAGCGTGACACGATCGTCAACGTCTGGTCGATCACGAAGACGATGACCACGCTGGCTGCCCTCATGCTTTCGGATCGCGGACTCCTCGACCTCGATGCGCCCGTCGCCGGCTACTGGCCGGAGTTTACGCAGAACGGCAAGGCTGCGATCACCGTGAAGCAGGTCATGTCGCACACCGCGGGAGTCAGCGGCTGGGATCTGCCGTTCAGCATCGAGCAGCTCTACGACTATGAGGGCGCTGTTGCGCACCTCGCGGCGCAGGCTCCCTGGTGGGAGCCGGGCACGGCATCCGGCTATTCGCTGCTCAACTACGGACATGTCGTCGGCGAAATTGTTCGCCGCGTCTCCGGCAAGACGCTGAAGTCGTTTGTCGCCGAGGAGATTGCCGGCCCGCTCGGCGCGGACTTCACGATCGGTGTCCCGCGGAGCGAGTACGACCGAGTCAGCAACGTGGTTCCGCCACCGCCCGCGAACCTTGACCTGTCGCAACTGCCTCCCGGACATCCGGCGCTTCGCACGTTCGCGCCAGTGCCGATGGATGCGACTGTCACCTACACGGATGCCTGGCGCGACGCCGAGATCGGCGCGGCGAACGGCTTCGGCAACGCGCGGTCGGTAACCCGCATCCAGTCGGTGATTACGAACGGCGGCGAGGTGGATGGCGTGCGCCTGCTGCACCAAAAGACGATCGACCGCATCTTCGAGGCGCAGTCCGACGGCCTGGACCTCGTGCTGTTGCAGCCGCTCAGATTCGGTATCGGCTACGGCCTACCGTCGCAGCAGGAGGCTCAATTACCGGATCGCCGCATCGCCTACTGGGGCGGCTGGGGCGGCTCGATCGTGCTCAATGACGTCGATCGCGGCTTCACGTTTGCTTACGTGATGAACCGGATGGACGGGGCCGTGCTGGGGTCAGTGCGCAGCGCGGCGTACCAGAAAGTGTTCCTCGACGCGATCGAGTAGTGGCGCGGCGTGGCCAACAGGAGAATTTGGTCGGTTCGTCCCTTCGACAGGAGCATCCCTCCTGTTTTACGGGCCTCATCCTGTTGGGAGCACCGGCGAGCGGTCGGATGGCGTGGTCTCCCCAGATCGAGAGCGCCGGAGGCAAGCCGGGAGAGATCTCGTCGGGGTGCGCGGCGTAAAGGCTGGGGATTCGTTTCCACTCTTCATCGGAGAGTTCCCCGCGCCCACTCGCACGTAAACCACTTCATCGGGTACGGAAGGGGACGGGATCGGCCAGCCACTGGGTGAGAGTGGCGCGGAGGCGTTGGGAGAGTTCGACGGGCTTGGAGGACTGGGTGTTGACGAGCACGAGCGTCGTCGAGGCGATCGCATAGACGACGGACCGGTCGGATGACCCGAGCTCGTACCCGATGTCGAAACTCGTCGTGCCGATGCGGGTGATCCAGAGCCGCGACGTGATCGGGCCGTCCGAGTACGAGAGCGGCGCGCGGTACTCGATCCGGTGACCGGCCATCAGACCATTCGCACCATCCGGGAACAGGTCGAAGACCGAAAGCTCACCCGGGACTTCCGCGGGTGCACGGTCGTCGAGCGGCGGCGTGAACAGGGCAAATCGACTGTCTTCGAGATACCGGATGAAGAACACGTTATTGACGTGTCCGTACGAGTCCATGTCGCCCCAGCGCACGACGATCGGGGTGGAGAGCATGCCCCCAACCTACAACTCCACGAGGCGCTAAGTATCTTGACGTCGAGATACTTTTGGAAAAACGAGTATGCTAATTCAGGCCCGTCCGAACGGCCGCTGGAGAGGAACCACCACCGTGGCAAAGATCAAGGTTGAAGGAACAGTCGTCGAACTCGATGGCGACGAGATGACCCGCATCATCTGGCAGAAAATCAAAGACACCCTGATCCATCCCTACCTCGACATCAATCTCGACTACTACGACCTCGGCATCGAAAATCGTGACGCCACGAACGACCAGGTCACCGTCGACGCGGCCCACGCCATCCAGAAGTACGGCGTCGGCGTGAAGTGCGCAACGATCACACCGGATGAGGCGCGCGTCGAAGAGTTCGGCCTCAAGCAGATGTGGAAGTCGCCCAACGGCACGATCCGCAACATCCTCGGCGGCGTGATCTTCCGCGAGCCGATCATCATCTCGAACATCCCGCGACTGGTGCCCGGCTGGAACAAGCCGATCATCATCGGCCGTCACGCATTCGGCGACCAGTACCGCGCCACCGACTTCGTGTTCAAGGGCAAGGGCAAGCTCACCGTTCAATTCACACCGGATGACGGCAGCGAGCCGCTGAAATTCGACGTCTACGACGCACCGGATGATGGCATCGCCCAGGTTCAGTACAACCAGGACGCCTCCATCCGCGACTTCGCCCGCGCCAGCCTTAACTACGGCCTCGACCGCGGCTATCCGGTATACCTCTCGACCAAGAACACGATCCTGAAGGCCTACGACGGACGCTTCAAGGACATTTTCCAGGAGATCTTCGACGCCGAGTTCAAGGCGAAATTCGACGCTGTCGGCCTCACCTACGAGCACCGCCTGATCGACGACATGGTCGCATCCGCGCTCAAGTGGGAGGGCGGCTATGTCTGGGCCTGCAAGAACTACGACGGCGACGTGCAGTCCGACACCGTTGCCCAGGGCTTCGGGTCCCTCGGCCTGATGACCTCGGTTCTGACAGTCCCGGATGGATCTGTCGTCGAAGCCGAAGCGGCTCACGGAACGGTCACCCGGCACTTCCGGATGCACCAGGCCGGCAAACCGACCTCCACCAACCCGATCGCGTCTATCTACGCGTGGACGCGTGGGCTGTCGCACCGCGCAAAGCTCGACAACAACCTCGCGCTCGCGGAATTCGCCTCCACGCTCGAAGACGTCGTGATCAAGTCGGTCGAAGCCGGGCACATGACCAAGGACCTGGCGGGGCTGGTTGGGCCGGATCAGGCCTGGGAGACCACGGAACAGTTCCTCGATACCCTCGACAAGGCACTAGCCGCCCGAGTGGGCTAGTGCCGGTTTCCGCGGGGCCGTGGAAGCGGTAGCGCCCGACTTCGGGGTGTAACCGGTGAAGAAGTCGGTGCGAACGCTGTGGACACCCGCACGACGCAAGGCGAGACGGAGCGCGTGTACAAAGTGCGGCGGCCCTGAAACCATTGCGGCACGCGATGCGACATCGGGTACGGCCTTCAGCAGCGACTCGGCATCCAGGTTGCCTGCACCAAGGTAGGTCCACTGCTTTGGCAGCGGCTTCGGGGCAGTTGGGGCAACGACGAGAACGCGCACGCCGAGCTTCTTCAGCCGATCCGAGTACGCGAGCTCGTCCGTAGAGGATGCCGAGTAGACGACCACGATGTCACGGTCCTGGCCGGTCGCGCCGAGGTCTTCAAGGTGGCTCATGAATGGGGTAATGCCAATGCCGCCAGCGACAAAGAGGAGCCGGCGCTCGGGATCGCGCGGGAGCGTGAATCCGCCTCCGACCGAGGTCGCCATGACGATTTCGCCGGGATCCAGCTTCAGCAGGGCAGTCTTCAGGCTGCTCGACTTTTCTGCGGTGTTAAGGCCAAATCGGATGACACCCTCCTCCGTGGGTGAGGACGCGATGCTGAAGATTCGACGCAGACCGCGCGAGTCGGATCGACGATGCGGGATGGTGATCTCCATGTACTGGCCGGCTCGGAAGCTGACCGGCCGCTGAGGCCAGAAGCTCAGCTCCCAGCTGGTCGGCGTGAGTTTCTCGCGTCCAAGGAAGTCCAGCCGGATGCCGCGGCGCTGTCCTGCGAAGAACGCCAGCAGGTTGCCCACGAGCAGCGCGAACTGTGGCGTCGTTGTCGAGAACAGCCCGACGGAGAAGGGCAGGGTGAAGATAGCGGCGACGATCCCGGCTTCCACGAGTTGCTGCCACAGGCGCGGCGGAAGCGTGAGTGGCTCGCTGAGCATGAAGGCAGCGAAGAAGATCGTGCTGAACGACGTGAACGGAAGCGCGAGAACCTGACCGAGGGAGTATCCGGCGGTGCCGTATCCGTAAATCCAGAACGTCAGGAAGAACACGACGACGACGAAAGTTCCACCCATCAGGAGGCGCCGCGTGCGGTACAGCACAGCGAAGCCGAGCACGAGCGTGACAGGCAGCAGCCACGGAGATGCCAGCCACCAGGCCGCGAAATCGCCGAACGGCGTGATCAGATTCACCACGAACGCGCCCACCGCGGCCGCGTTGAAGATGTGCCGTCCGCGCCAGGCCAGCAGGTATTTCGAGGCCTGAGCGACGATCGATGCGACCGCCAGGCCCACTAGCTGTAGCCACGCTCCGGAGGCCAAAGGATTGACCGGCTCGAAGATGAAGAGCAGCAGAAGTCCGGTGATCAGGGCGGAGTCGCCGTGCGGCTTAATCCGGAAGATTGCCGCGAAGATGAAGTTCGAGTAGGAGAAGCCGACCAGCACCACGCCGCTGGCAAGGATCGCGAGCGGCTGCTGCGAGATCACGCCGAGGAACGACAGCAATTCGGTCTCCACAAACAGCGCGATGAGGGTGTAGAGGATCAGACGGTACATCGTGAACGATCCGGTGATTCGATCCAACCATTGCAGTTCTGGCCATCTCATGACGTAAACAACTCCCCAGGGAATGTTCGTGAGTACTCAACCCGCAGATCCGGGAACATTCTCACGTAATCGAAGGTGTAACTGGCGCTCATTGCGGGTGCGGAAGCAAAAAACAACGCGGTCGCGAGACCGTCGGCAACGAGGGCTGTGGGGGCGTGCGCCCAGGTTGCAGCGACCGCCGAAGTCGGCTCTCCGGTGGTCGCGTCGAGGATGTGGTGGAGGCCATCCCCCCAGCTGCGCCGATTGGGTGCGGACGCACAGATGGACGCGTTCTGCAGCTTGCAGATCCCGATCGCCTTGGTGGCATCGAACGGATGCTCGAGGCCGACCCGCACCGGCTCGGGGCCACGGTGCAGCAGGTCGCCACTGGCGTCGATGAGGTATTCGTCGACGCCCGAGTCCCGCAGGATGCCGGCGACCAGGTCGACGAGGTATCCCTTGCCGGCGGCGCCGACATCCACGAGTACCGGCGATGTCGTTGTCAGCCGGACGCCGTCCCACTGCATGATCTCGTCCCAGCGCGGCACCTCGACGGCCTCATCGCGCGGCCGGAGCGTGTAGTGGCGGTCGTATCCGAGGTTCTCCAGTCGCCCGCCGACGAGCGGAGACATGGCGCCCTCGGTCGCGTTGTAGAGCATGCGATAGAGCGAGAACAGGGGGCCAGCATCCGCCGGGAACTCCCACGTCCCGGCCGTTACAGCGATCTGCGAAACCAGCGAATCGGGGCGAAATCTCGAGTAGACGCTGTCGAATTCCTCGATGCGCGCTGCGACGGCCTCGGTCATGGACGACGAAAGCTCATCGGGCGTGCTGATGCGCCATGGTGCACCGATCGCCTCGAACTCCCAGTCGCGCATCAACGCCTCCGTTCGCACTCGGACATCACTCTTTGGCATCTGCCTTGATCGTCGCGAGCGCCTTGTTGAACCCCATGCTCGTGAGCGAGGATCCGGCGACGACACTGACGTCGAGCGAGTTGATGTTCCTGCCGATGGTGGCAGCGGCGATACCAGCCTCGAACATCTGCTCATAGCCGGTGGCGGTTGGGTCAGCCTGCACGGTGACGACGTTCATGGCTGTGATGATGTTCTTCTTCAGACTCAGTGTCACGCTGATGTGTTCTTCCCCACCGGGCGAAACGTAGCTTCCGGGCGCCGTGTAGGTGCCGTCCTTGTACTTCGCGTTGCTCGTGGACGCAGGATCGCTCGCCGCCGCGGCGCTACACCCGGCGAGAGCACCAACGACCGAGAACCCGGTAATGGCGATGAGGGCCGATTTGCGAAGCGTTGGGTTGATGCGGTGCTGGTGGGTCATTGGTCCTCGTCGGTAGAGAGATGATGGATGCCGGCGACGTTGCTGGGATTCCAGCATCACGGACTAGCTTTTACGCAAGCTGTGTGCTGGCTATGGCGATTATCCGCCCCCGTTGCGCGGTGAACGGTTCAGGGTGAGTATCTCGCTACCTGTGTCAACGAGCGGATAGCGAAAATAGTTCATCGCGGAAGTTAGCTAAGCCTGCGGCCGTCCGCCCAGACGTGCTCGACAGTCCACTTCGAGTCGAGTTGCACGGCGTCCGCGACGAAGCCCGACTTGAGTAGCCCGTGTCGGCGGTCCAGCCCCAGCACCCGCGCGGGCGTCCGAGTGAGCGCGGCAACGGCATCCGCGGGGGCGAGCCCGACTCGCTCGATCGCCAACTTCAGCGCACGATCCTGAGTGAGCGTCGAACCCGCGAGGTTGTGTGTTCCGGCGATGTGCGCGAGCCCGCCGCGGACCTCGACCGACATCGACCCGAGCGGATAGTCGCCGTCTCCGACGCCTGCGGCGGCCATCGCATCCGTGACCAGGGCAACTCGCCCGGGAGCCGAGCGGAAGGTCAGGCTCGCGACATCCGGATGCACGTGAGCGCCGTCGAGGATAAGCTCCAGCGCCACGCGGTCATCCTCGAATGCGGCGACCACGGGTCCGGGGGCCCGATGACCGATGCCGGGCATCGCGTTGTACGCGTGCGTGAGCAGCCGCGCGCCGGAATCGAACGCGCGCCGCGTGAGATCGAAGTCCGCCTTGGTGTGGCCGACCGCCACGACGATCTCGTCCTCGACCAGGACGTCGATGAGTTCAAAGGCGTTCGGGAGCTCGGGCGCGATCGTGAGTTGCCGCAGCGTGCCGCGTGCGGCGTCGAGCAGCCGATCGAGCACGGCGGGCTGTGGCTCGACCAGGTACTCGGAGTTGTGGGCGCCGTGGTTCTCGGGCGACAGGAACGGTCCCTCGAGGTGCGATCCCAGGATGAGCGGGTCGGATGCCGCGAGGTCGGCCACCGCTGACAGCGTTGCTTCGAGGCGGTCCATGGGGTTGGCGACGAGGCTGATGACAGAGCGGGTCGTTCCGTGCGCGCGATGCGCGGCGGTCGCAGCCCGGATGGCGTCGGCGCCGTCCTCGTAGGAGAAGCCGCCACCGCCGTGGCCGTGCAGGTCGATGAAGCCGGGAGTGAGCCAGCGGCCGGCAACATCGACCGTCTCGTCCGCCTCGGGCGCGGCGTTGGTACCCGTCCGCGTGATGGTGTCGCCGTCGACGAGCATCCAGAAGTCATCGACCTGGCCATCTGCGTCGAGCTTTCGAGCATGCGAGAAAACAATGGTCACGTTCGGCCTACTTGAAGATGATCGTGCGGGACTGGTCGAGCAGGACGCGGTGTTCGGCGAACCATTTGACGGCCTGCGTCAGCGTTCGCGACTCCTCGTCCTGGCCGATTGCCACGAGCTCGGCGGGGCTTCGGGAGTGGTCGACTCGTACGACGTTCTGTTCGATGATCGGCCCCTCGTCCAGATCGCTGGTCACGAAGTGCGCGGTCGCGCCGATGAGTTTGACGCCGCGCGCGTGGGCCTGCTTGTACGGATTCGCACCCTTGAACCCCGGCAGGAACGAGTGGTGGATGTTGATGACCCGGCCGGCCAGTTCGGCGCACAGCTCCGGCGAGAGGATCTGCATGTACCGGGCGAGCACGACGAGTTCGATCCTGCGTTCCTCGACGACCTCAAGTACGCGATCCTCGAACGCCAGCTTCTGCCCGGCGCTGGTGACCGGATGCGACTCGAACGGCACCCCGTAGAAATCGGCGAGCTTGCCGAGCTCGGCGTGGTTGCTCAGCACGAGCGGCACGTCGATGGAGAGCTGTCCGGCGCGCTGTCGGTAGAGCAGGTCGCCCAGGCAATGACCAGCCGTGGAGACGAGAACCAGGGTGCGCAGCGGGCGGCCCACGACATCCAGCTCCCAGGTCATGCCGTATTTCTTCACGACCGGTGCGAGTGCGGCGCCGAACCCATCGGCATCGATAGCCGACTCGACCTGCAGCCGCATGAAGAACGTTCCGGTGTCGTCGCTGGAGAACTGCTGCGACTCGGTGATGTTGCCGCGCGCCTGCACGACGGCACCGCTGATGGCGTGCACGATGCCGGGCTGGTCGCGGCAGATCAGCGTCAGGATCCAGTGTGTGGATGCGGTGCTCACCGCTCCAGCGTAATGGCGCGATAGCGTCTGACCCGGCGAGTAGACTTGCTGCGTCGCAACTGGCGCCAGAGGTGGAAAACCATCGGGGAGCGACTGACAGGGTAATTGGCCGTACGCCTGGGCCACCGTAGCAACTAGCAGTGCAAACACTAGATTTGTTTCGCCATGTCAGGTTTCTCGTAAACCAAAAGGAGCGCCAGTGAACTCGTTCAATTCACCCCTCGCCGAGGTCGATCCGGAGATCGCCGCCGTTCTGGCGAGCGAGCTGGGCCGCCAGCGCGGAACCCTCGAGATGATCGCCAGCGAAAACTTCGTGCCGCGGGCCGTGCTCGAATCGCAGGGTTCGGTCCTGACCAACAAGTACGCCGAGGGATACCCGGGGCGTCGCTACTACGGTGGCTGTGAGTTCGTCGACGTTGCCGAGAATCTGGCGATCGAGCGGGCGAAGAGCCTGTTCGGCGCGGCCTACGCCAATGTGCAGTCGCATTCGGGCGCATCCGCGAATGCCGCCGTGCTGGGTGCGATCGCGAACCCCGGGGACCGGATTCTCGGCCTCGAGCTCGCTCACGGCGGCCACTTGACGCATGGCATGCGGCTCAACTTCTCGGGCAAGCTTTACGAGGCGCACGCGTACGGGGTCGACCCGAAGACCTTCCGCATCGACATGGACCAGGTTCGCGACAAGGCGCTCGAGGTCAAGCCTCAGGTGCTCATTGCCGGCTGGTCGGCGTACCCGCGCCAGCTAGATTTCGAGGCGTTCCGCACGATCGCGGATGAGGTTGGCGCGCTGCTCTGGGTCGACATGGCCCACTTCGCCGGTCTCGTTGCGGCAGGGCTGCATCCGTCCCCCGTGCCGCACGCCCACGTCACCTCGTCGACCGTGCACAAGACGATCGGCGGACCGCGGTCCGGCTTCATCCTCACCAACGATCTCGAGCTGCAGAAGAAGATCAACTCGAACGTGTTCCCGGGGCAGCAGGGTGGCCCGCTGATGCACGTCATCGCGGCGAAGGCGACGGCGTTCAAGCTGGCAGCCGAGCCGGAATTCAAGGACCGTCAGGAGCGCACGCTGCGCGGCGCGAAGATCCTGGCGGACCGGCTGACCCAGGAGGACACCAAGGCTGCTGGCGTCGACGTGTTGACGGGCGGCACGGATGTTCACCTCGTGCTCGTGGACCTGCGCGAATCCGAGATCCACGGGCAGAACGCGGAAGACATCCTGCATTCCGCGGGAATCACGGTCAACCGCAACGCGGTGCCGTTCGATCCGCGCCCGCCGATGACGCCATCCGGAGTGCGGATCGGAACGCCCGCGCTGGCAACGCGCGGATTCGACGACGCCGAGTTCACCGAGGTTGCGGACATTATCGCCACCGCCCTGAAGCCCGAGCCGGACGTGCTCGCCCTGAAGGCGCGCGTGGGCAAGCTCACCGAGGCGTTCCCGCTCTACGACGGCCTCACGTCCCCCGGTACCTGGAACTAACCATTCACCTTCCGTGAGGGGCGGCAAAAGGCTCCAAACCTGCGGTTTTTAGAGCCTTTTGCCGCCCCTCACGAAGAATTCTGGAGGTCTCGATGACAGCAGTGAGACTCGACGGCATCGCTACCGCGGCCGTCATCAAGGATGAGCTTCGCGAGCGAATCGTCGCGCTCAAGGCGACGGGCCTGAACCCGGGCCTCGCGACCCTGCTCGTCGGCGACGACCCAGGCTCGCTCAGCTACATCGCAGGCAAGCACCGCGACTCGCTCGAGGTGGGCATGGAGTCCGTGCGCGTCGACCTGCCCGCAACTGCGAGCGAAGCGGATGTTCGCTCCGCGATCGCCGACCTGAACGCCGACCCGCGAGTCACCGGCTTCATCGTGCAGCTGCCGTTACCGGATGGAGTCGACGAGCGCGCGATGCTCGAGCTGGTCGACCCGGCCAAGGATGCGGATGGCCTGCATCCGACCAACCTTGGGCGGCTGGTTCTCGGCGTCGACGGCATCCTGACCTCGCCGCTGCCCTGTACGCCTGCCGGTGTCGTCGAGCTCGCTGAGCGCTACGGCGTCGAGTTCCCTGGTCGCCACGTCGTCGTCATCGGCCGCGGTCTTACCGTTGGCCGGCCCCTCGGTCTGCTGCTCACCCGCAAAGGCATCGATGCCACGGTCACTCTCACGCACTCGCGGACCGACGACCTCGCCGCCGAGGTGCGGCGGGCCGACATTGTCGTCGCCGCCGTGGGAGTCCCGCATCTGGTGAAGCCCGACTGGGTGAAGCCCGGCGCCGCTGTTCTCGACGTCGGCGTAACGCGGGTCGGCTCGACCGCGAGTGGCAGGGCCAAGCTCGCGGGCGACGTCGATCCCGCAGTCGCGGAAGTCGCCGGTTATCTCTCGCCCAACCCAGGTGGCGTAGGCCCGATGACTCGCGCGATGCTCTTGCAGAACGTCGTCCTCGCCGCCGAACGCTCCCTTCACTGAGGGGCGGCAAAAGGCTCCAAAAACCGGAGGTTTAGGACCTTTTGCCGCCCCTCAGGGAAGTAACGGGTACCTATGTCGCGCGACCGGCCGCGCGAATAGTGTTTCGTCATGGCATCGACACACGGTAAGTCCAAGCACGAAACCGCAGAACCCATCGACCTCAATCCGCTGTTTTCGCGACCGGGCGAGGCATCCGAACTCCCGCGCTTCGTGATGCCCCAGCGCCCGACCGCGCCCGAGACCGCGTATCAAATCGTGCACGACGAATCGATGCTCGACGGTAACGCGCGCCTCAATCTCGCGACCTTCGTCGGCACTTGGATGGACGACCAGTCGGTGCGGATCTACGCCGAAGCCGCCGACAAGAACATGATCGACAAGGACGAGTATCCGCAGACGGCCGCGATCGAAACGCGCTGCTGGCGGATGCTCGCGCACCTGTGGGGTTCGCCCGACTCCGAGAAGAGCATCGGCACATCCACGATCGGTTCATCCGAGGCCTGCATGCTCGGCGGGATGGCGCTCAAGCGCCGCTGGCAGCACGCGCGCAAAGCCGCGGGCAAGGATGCGTCGAAGCCGAACCTGGTCATGAGTTCGGCCGTGCAGGTCTGCTGGGAGAAGTTCTGCAACTATTTCGAAGTCGAGGCGCGCTACGTGCCGGTGTCTGACGAGCATCCGGCTTTGGACGGCTCACAGCTCGAGAAGTACATCGATGAGAACACCATCGGCGTCGTCGCAATCATGGGCGTCACCTACACCGGCGTCTATGAGCCGGTCGAGGAGATCGCCGCCGCCCTCGACGCGCTGCAGGCGAAGACCGGGCTCGATATTCCGATCCACGTGGATGGCGCATCCGGTGCGATGATCGCGCCGTTCCTGCAGCCCGACCTGGTCTGGGATTTCCGTCTACCGCGCGTGCATTCGATCAATACCTCCGGCCACAAGTACGGGCTCGTCTATCCGGGTCTCGGCTGGGTCGTCTGGCGCACCGAGGACTTGCTGCCGGAAGACCTCATCTTCCGCGTCAGCTACCTCGGCGGTGACATGCCCACGTTCGCGCTCAATTTCTCGCGGCCGGGAGCCCAGGTTCTGCTGCAGTATTACCTGTTTCTGCGGCTCGGCTTCGAGGGATACCGGTCGGTGCAGGGCTCGTCGCGCGACGTCGCGAAATACCTCTCGGCCGGCATCGGCGAGATGGATCCGTTCGAGCTGTGCAGCGATGGATCGGACATCCCGGTATTCGCCTGGAAGCTCAAGGACACGCACACGGGACACTGGACGCTCTACGACCTGTCCGATCGCCTACGGATGCGTGGCTGGCTCGTGCCCGCGTACCCGATGCCGGATGACCTGGCCGCCGTTACCGTGCAGCGCATTGTCGTGCGGAACGGCCTCAGCCGGGACCTCGCCGGAAGCCTGCTCGAAGACATCCGCAACGAGGTCGCCTACCTCGATGCCCTCAAGGCTCCGCTCCCCACCGAGCACCGCAAGCAGCCTCACCACCACTAACCCACCCACGTGAGGGATTGGAGTGGGCGGATGGGTAGGGTGGATGGATGCGCGCGCCTACAGGTGAACAGTTTCGTTTGACCCGTGAGACGCCGCTCGGCGCGGCCGAGGCGACGATCACCGAAGTCGCGGCGTCCATCCGCGAATTCCGGATCGGCGGAGTCGAGCTCACCGAGGCGTATGGCGAATTCTCGACGCCTCCGTTTGCGTGCGGCATCGTGCTCGTGCCCTGGCCGAACCGGGTCGAGGACGGGGTATGGACACTGGATGGCGTCGCGCAACAGCTCGACATCACCGAGCCCGCGCTCCATAACGCGATCCACGGCTTGCTGCGTAACGCTCAGTATCGCGTCGTTGACCGAACCGACGACTCTGTCACGCTGGGGGCGACGATCTTCCCCCAGCACGGCTATCCGTTCCTGCTCGAGACTTCCGTACGCCACGCGCTCGTGGACGATGGAATGACCGTGACCCATCGCATCACGAACGACACCGACCTGCCCGCACCCGTCGCGATCGGAGCGCATCCGTTCTTCTCGATCGGCGATGTGCCGACGGATGACCTGACCCTGACAGTGCATGCGGGCACGAGATTCCCGGTGGATGCGCGCCTCAATCCGTCCGCCGAGATCCCCGTCGATGGCGACTACGACCTCCGCGGCGGCCGCACAGTCAGCGAACTGTCGCTCGATGACGCGTTCGGTGACGTGAAACCGGATGGTCAGGTTACGGCGACGCTCACGGCGCCGGATGGCCGCACGGTCTCGCTGTGGCAGGACGAGAGTTTCCCGTATGTCCAGGTGTTTACGACCCGGGAGTTCCCGCGCGGCACGACGAAGGCAACCGCAATCGCCCTCGAACCAATGACGGCACCGGCAAACGCGTTCAACTCGGGGCAGTCGTTGCGCTGGCTGGAACCGGGCGAGACCTGGGAGGCGTCCTGGGGCATCCGTTACACCGTGCCGGTGGTCGAGTAGCACCGCTCAGCGGTGCTTATCGAGACCCGGATCGACAATGATCTCGACCGAACTCGCGAGAGCGCTTCACGACTCGGGGCTGGTCTGGCACCCCGCTGTCGGCGACGCCTTCCGCATCGATCGGATCGAGGTGGATGCGGATGTCTTCTACCTCAGCGACATGACCGTTGAGGCACACGACCTGCCAACGGGCACGCAGCTCGGTTTCAACGGCACGACCGAGTGGGCGCTCGATTCAGTCGCGATCGAGGACGCCCTTTGGCTTCCGAGCGAGAGCCAGCTGCGCGAACGGATTGGCGATTCGTTCGTGGCGCTCGATTATGACGGCACCGCTTTCCGGGTGCGCACTCGTCTAGCGGGCGAACCCCGGGAGTTCGCCGCGAGCATCGCGGAGGACGCTTACGCGAGAGCGCTGCTGGCCCACCTTGACCAAGCGCGCGATTGAACAGGACGAGGCGCGTTCAACAGGACGAATCATCCTGTTGAATAGGCCACTCGAGCGGATCGTCCTGTTGGCGGCCGAGCTACCGAGGCCGTGAGCGTGAACGCACGAACGCGAACATTGCAAGCACGAGCGCGATGACCCCAAGCGCTAGACCACCGGTGCCGATGATGAGAGCAGTGGATGCCGTCGAGGCGGCGTCATCCGTCGCCGCGATCGTCACACCGCTTTCGGTGTCGGTGGGTGGCGGGTCGTTGATGTAGAGGGTCGGGGCGGGGTGGTCTGGCTCATCGCCGTCGGCCGGCGTCGCCTCATCCCACTTCACTACGTCGCCGTTCGAGTACGTCTGGATCGTCGGGAACTCGACGCTGCCGGTGTCGGGTGTGAGATCGAGTGCGACCGGGAATTCCTGGAACTGTCCCGCCTTGATCTCCACGCCCGGATCAGCGGTGTAAATAATGTCTACGGGCGCTTCGGTGACTTCGACGCCATCGTTGCGAATCGGATGCGGCAGCTTCGCCTCGACAATCCGCGCCCTCCATCCCGGCACCGGTTGGTACTCGGCACCGGCGAACGGAGTCTTGCGGGGCAACTCGATTTCGACCTTGACCGTGCCCGCGTTTTCTTCTTCGTTCGGCACCCGGAACGTGACCTCGATGTCGTCGCCGGCGGCGGCCGTGTTCGGAGCGATCTTGACGTGCGCGCTCGCCGCGATGGGCGTGCCGAGAACGAGGATGAGGACGGCGGCGGACAACGCGAAGACTCGCGCAATGGGTCGTGCGGTCATGCTCGCGATTCTAGGGGGCGAGTCCGAGCGTCCTCCGTGATCGCGAATCCAAAGTCACTCAGCTGGCCGACCGCCGCATCGCCGCGTTCGCGACCAATCGGGTGACCGGTTGGCGCCGAATGACCTCACGAATTGATCCCTCGGAGCGCACAGTGAATTCGATCCTGCGAACGCCGTTCGCCTCCCTCGAGGTGGTCAGGCTCGGCCGAACCGAATGGCGGATCTCGGATACATCGGAGCCCGAGCGCCTCCTCGGCTACATCGAGCGGCAGCGACCGCGCAGATTCGAGGTGCTCTGGATGACCGATCCGATGCGTTGGGGCTACGCGGAATCATTCGGTGAGGCGCTGGTCGCCTTCGGAGACAGCGCCCGGTTCACCGGCGAGACATTTCTTGAGCGCGCAGTACCGGTTGCGCGCAGAAACGCGGGTGGGCGGCGCGGCATACTGTCCACATGACGCGCAAGGAGGGTGTTCGGCCCGCTAATAGTGCCGAACTTCCGCGATTGCGTGACGTCATTAATGCCGCTTACGGCCGCTATCTCGGCCGGATGGAGCGACCGCCCGCCCCGATGTCGCACGACCTCGCTCCGGATATCGACCAGGGCCGGGTCTGGGTCATTGGCGAGCCGGCCGCTGGGCTCATCACGCTGATCTCGGACGGCGACTGCATTCTGATCGAGAACGTGGCCGTTCATCCGGAGGCCCAGGGTCTAGGCATCGGGCGCATCCTGATGGCGTTCGCCGATGACCGTGCGCGGGAGCTGGGGATCTCGACGCTTCGGCTGTACACGAACGAGGCAATGGTCGAAAATCTCGAAATCTACGCACACTTCGGATATCGGGAGGTCGACCGCCGAACCGAGGACGGATTCCGTCGGGTCTTCCTGGAGAAGACGCTGTAACCAGGCAGGCCACGCTAGGCGAGCAGGGCGAGCACGAGGATTGCGGCGCCCACGAGGTATCCCACGATTCCGACCCGGATGCTCAGCGCCTTGGTCGCGTCCTCGCGAGCGAGGTTCTTCCGGATGACCGGACATCCGGCCCACGCCAGCAAAACGGTCGCCGCGGCGACGATGCCCACCCCGATCCACCACGGCAGCACCTGGTCGGGAGCCAGATCGGCGTACGTCCATCCCCGAAGGATGAGCGCTGCCACGAAGACCGCGTTGGCGATCAGCACTGCGGCGAGCCAGCTGGTTCCGCTGAAGTCGATGCGACGAATCTCATCGGCATCCGTATGAATCGGAGTCGTTTGCTGGGTCGTCACGCTAGTTGTCCAAGCAGAATCGCTCGAGGTATCGCACGGCGTTGCCGAAGTCCGGGAACGCAGCACGTTCCGTGGGGCCACCGAGCGCTGTCGCCCGGTATGTCTCCCCATCGCGCTCGATCTCGCCGAGCACGGCCATCCCGTCGGCGTCTCTTCGGCGAAGATCCGCTACCCGCCACTGCTCATCGGATACCTCGAGCACCGCGACGTCGTCCTCGGTCCAGTTGCCAAACAAGACGTGCATCACGAGTCTCCCGTCAGGCGTGTTCCCACCCGGTGGACGACATGTTCGCGCGGGGAGATGAAGGTTGACCGCCTTCGTTCCGGACGGCTGATCCGGGACAAGACGCGGGCGACAAGAGAGCGATTCGGTTCCTTCGGGCGAACAACCTTCGGGGGTATCACGTCCATGATCAGTCCTATCGGTGCGGTCACTTCAGGTTAGAAAACCAGGGCTCACGAAGAACGTCCTTGACGCGGGTGGCAGGTTGCCGTCATAATCGCGCGCCCGACGCTGGTGAGTCGGCTTGGGACCCGATTGTTGCCACAATTGGGTGATGATCGGACGATTGCACCATGTGATCATCGACTGCCCGGATCCCCACCGGCTGGCCGAGTTCTACTCGGCCCTGCTCGGGCAACCCGTTAGCTACGATTCCGACGACTTCTGCGTGGTCAGCGTGAACGGCACAACCTCAGGACTCGGATTCCAGCGAGTGGCCGAATACCAGCCTCCGCGATGGCCGGACCCGAGGCATCCGCAACAGTTGCATTTCGACGTGATGGTCGACGACCTCGATGCGGCGGATGCAGCGGTCATCCGGCTCGGCGCTACTCCTCTCGCCGGGGGTGACCACGTCTATGCGGATCCGATCGGGCATCCGTTCTGTCTCGTCCGCAGGCCCGGCTGGGCACCGCCGATCGAGTCGTAGGCGGCACCCTTTGCCGGCGAAGTGGCGGATGTGGGCAGTCCCAGCAAATTCGAGGGATGTCACTCCAAGATAAGCGTGGGCCCCGCGGGGCTCGAACCCGCGACCAACGGATTAAAAGTCCGATGCTCTACCAACTGAGCTAGAGGCCCGCGGAGATAAATCTAGCGCCTATCGTTGTGACTGCTGACATCAGCAGGAGTGAAGGAGACCCTCGGTGGGACTGGTACTTGTGGGGTTCATCGGCGGTCTGCTGACCGGTATTTCGCCGTGCATTATCCCGGTTCTACCCGTCATCTTCTTCTCCGGCGGCACCCAGGCCGCACGCGATTACCAGGAGTCGCGGAGCGCCTTCGGCGGTCGTCGGCCCTACCTCGTCATCCTCGGTCTGGTCGTCAGCTTCAGCTTCTTCACGCTCGCCGGATCGTTCCTGCTGAGCCTGCTGCATCTGCCGCAGTCGACCATCATCTGGATCGGCATCGTCGCGCTCGTGCTCATCGGTGTCGGACTCATCGTGCCTGCGTTCGAGCGCATCCTCGAGAAGCCGTTCGCGTGGATCCCGCAGCGACAGGCCACCGGAGATCACGGCGGGTTCCTGCTCGGGATCGCGCTCGGCGCCGTCTTCGTGCCCTGCGCCGGGCCCGTCCTCGCGGTGGTCGCCGTCGCCGGTGCCAAGGGAACGATTAGCCCGAACACCCTCATCGAGACGGCGGCATTTGCCGTCGGAGTGGCTATACCGCTTCTGATCTTCGCGCTGGCGGGTCGACGACTTGCGGAGCGGGTTGCGGCATTCCGCCGTCATCAGCGCGGCATCCGGGTGACCGCCGGAATCGTCATGCTCGTTCTCGCGGTGGCAGTCGTTCCGATCTTCAACATTCCAACACTTCTGCTCCAACTCATTCCGGACTACACGCAGAATCTGCAGGCCGCGACCTCGGGTCTTACGGTTGGCTTCGGAAAGGACAAGAACTCGGCCGGCACCAGCACGGATTCCGGCAGCAGCGCCTGCGTTGCCGAGTCGAAGAATCTGGTCAAGTGCGGGCCCGCACCCGCGTTCGTCGGCATCCAGCAGTGGTTCAACACTCCCGGCGACAAGCCGCTCACCCTGAAGGGGCTGCGCGGCAAGGTCGTTCTCGTCGACTTCTGGGCATACTCCTGCATCAACTGCCAGCGCTCGATTCCGCATCTGGATGCCTGGTACAAGGCGTACAAGAAGGACGGCCTGGTCATCGTTGGCGTCCATGCCCCCGAGTATGCATTCGAGCACGTCCCGGCGAACGTTCTCGCCAGTGCCAAACAGCAGGGCATCAAGTATCCGATTGCTCTCGACAACAACTTCGACACCTGGACCGCATACAACAACGAGTACTGGCCCGCCGAATACCTGATCGACGCGACGGGCCAGGTGCGCCACGTGAGCTTCGGCGAGGGCGAGTACCCGACCACGGAAAGCCTCATCCGAGGACTGCTGGTGGCGGCCAACCCGTCGGTGAAGCTCCCGCACGCGACCGAGGTTGCCGATACGACGCCGACTCACGCGCTGACTCCGGAGACCTACCTCGGTTCGGAGCGTGCCCCGGCCAACAGCTTCGAGAGCCCGCAGGGATATCGGCCCGGCACCGCGAACTACACGTTCCCGTCCGGTGCGCTCGCACTCAACGACTACGCGTTCAAGGGCGACTTCGCGATCGCCGGACAGACGATTACGGCAAAGAACGGCCCAGCATCCATTCGCCTGCATTACGAGGCCAGCCACGTGTACCTCAACGTCGGCGGCACGGGCACACTGACCGTGACGGACTCGATGGGCACCCGCACGATTCCGATCTCCGGGGTGCCCAACATCCGCGACGTTCTCGCGCCGGGAGGCTATCGAAATTCGACGGTCACCATTACCATGAGCAAAGGCCTCACCGCCTACTCGTTCACCTTCGGCTAATTTGCCGCCCGCCCGTCCTTAGTAGAATTTGACGGATGGCCGACGAGTTTCACAAACCCACCCAGTATTCGGGCGATAAGTTCGATACCTACGAGGGCGGCGAGGATCCGGCCCAGGTTCTGCGCGTCGCACACGACACCGCGCACGCGCTGGTGCGGCGGGCGCGCGAGAACGATGACCCCGAGGTGCTCGCTCGCCTCGTCGCCTACACGGATGAGCACGGCATCGATGCGATCGCCGAGCTGTGGGCCAGGTCGAGCGCACGCAGTCTTCCGGGCGCGCTGTGGCGCATCTACTTGCTTCGGCTGCTCATCCGTCAGGATCCGGCCGGAACCAGCCTGCTGTTCCAGCGCGGAAGCGATGTCCTGAACACCATCGACACGGTCGTCGCCGGGGCCCCGATGCCGACCGGTCCGGATGAAATCATCGAGCTCGCGGATGAAATCCTGCGGGGACTGTTCACCGGGGACTTTGGCGTCGCGCTCGATCGCGCTGCCGCGTTCTGTCGGGTGTGCGCGGCCGGCGCGACCAGCCTCGCAGATGACGCTGACCTCACGAGCCCCGAGCGGGCGAGCGACTTCACGGCGCGCGCAGACCGATTCGCGACGACCGCAGACGAACTATCAGCGTGTAGCCGTCTGGCCCGAGCCGACCAGCTCGACTGAGTGTGTGCGAGCGCGGGTGGCCCCGGCGCCTTCCGCTAAAATGGAGTCTTCCGGGCCGCAGTAACCCCGGGCTCCACTAATAGCCGGTTCGACCGGCCTTGCGCCGAGAGGCGTTCTGCGGCCCGGGCTCACGCATTCGTGAACGTTGGGGCGAACGGTCATCCACGCCGCGTACCAAACCGCGCGGCGGTCGGCGCCGAATCATCAGCATGTCGGTTTATACCCGTGAGATGAGCCGGTGGCAACCCAGCCAGCCGCCAGCACGATAGGCGGACCGTACTGACATGCTTGAGCTTGTGACCTCGGAATTCGAGAAAGACAGCGATCAGGACGAAATCGTCCCGATCGGTCTGAACGACTACCTCGGTCGCGTTGCCGAGGGAGACCAGGACGCCTTCGGTCAGCTCTACGACCAGTGCGCTGGGAGGGTCTTCGGTCTCGTGAGGCGGCTGCTCAAGGATGCGGCCCAGTCAGAAGAGGTAACCCAGGAGATATTCCTGGAAGTCTGGCAGAACGCCAAGCGGTACGACCCGACAAAGGGGAGCGCCGTGACCTGGATCCTGACCATGGCGCACCGCAGGGCGGTCGACCGCATCCGCTCATCGCAGTCGACACGGGTTCGGGATCAGAAAATAGGTTTGCGGGATCTGGAGACCCAGTACGACTCGGTCTCGGAGTCCGTTGAGATTCGAGTTGAGCACGAGAGGGTGGGAGAGGCATTGCAGCGACTTACCGAATTGCAACGCCAGGCCGTCACTCTCGCGTACTACGGGGGCTACAGCCACAGCGAGGTGGCACAGATGCTGAAGGTTCCGATCGGCACCGTCAAGACGCGGTTGCGCGACGGCATGATCCGCCTCCGTGACGAGCTGGGGGTGGCATCGTGACCACCGACGACAAGAACACCGCCGGGTCTGGCTCATACGTGCTCGACGCGATGGATGCCCAGGAGCGCACGCAATTCGAGATGCAGCTCGCGCAGTCGGAAGACCTGCGCAACGAAGTGACCGAGTTGACCGACACCGCGGTATTGCTCGGGATGGCGATCGCACCCGTCACTCCGCCCGACGCGCTCAAGCGCGACATCATGGCGAAGCTGAGCCAGACACCGCAACTTCCGCGGGAAGCCGCCATCGAGGATGACGCCCTCGAGCTGACGGTGCCAATCACACCGGTGCGGCACCTGCACGCCGTGCCGATCGCCGCAGCGACAGCCTCGCGCCGCTGGTACAGCCGCCCGGCGGTGCTCCTCACCGCTGCGGCCGCTGCCGTCATCCTGATGGTTGGCGCAATCTTCGGAGTGAACGCCGGCCTGCAGGGCGCCAACAGCAGTCGACAGGCAGATGCACTCGCGGCGATCAGTTCGGCCCCCGATGTGCAGCGTGCGGAAGCGTCGGTGTCGACTGGCGGTTCAGTGACGCTTGTGTGGTCGTACACCGAGGGCAAGTCGGCGCTGATCGGCAAGCACCTCAAGGCCCTGCCTACGGACAAGACCTACGAGCTCTGGTACATCACCGCGGCGGGCAAGGCGACAGATGCCGGGCTGTTCGAGTCGAACGGCACGAACATCCTGCAGGTGCTCGATGGCCGCATGGTCAAGGGCGACATCGTGGGAGTGACGGTCGAACCCGCAGGCGGCTCGAAGCAGCCGACGACCAAGCCGATCGTCGCGATCGCCTCGGCGTAACTCGACCCGCGGAGTATTTGGCTATCCGAACTTCCCGGAGACGTAGTCCTCAGTTGCCTGCACCGACGGCCGCGAGAAGATCGTGGTCGTGTCGTCGTACTCGATGAGTCTGCCGGGCTTGCCCGTGCCCGCGATATTGAAAAAAGCGGTGCGATCCGACACCCGGCTTGCCTGCTGCATGTTGTGAGTGACGATGACGATTGTGTACTCCTGCTTGAGCTGTTCGATGAGGTCCTCGATCGCAAGCGTGGAAATGGGGTCAAGCGCTGAACACGGTTCGTCCATGAGGATGACTTCGGGGGAGACAGCGATCGCGCGCGCGATGCATAGACGCTGCTGCTGGCCGCCGGAGAGGCCGGAACCCGGCAGGTGCAGCCGGTCCTTGACCTCGTTCCACAGGTTGGCCCCCGCGAGTGACGTTTCCACGAGCTCGTCCGCATCGGACTTCGAGATCCTGCGATTGTTGAGCCGCACTCCCGCGAGCACGTTTTCGCGAATCGACATTGTCGGGAACGGATTCGGTCGCTGGAACACCATGCCGACCTCGCGACGAACCAGCACCGGATCGACGCCCGGTGCATAGAGGTCGTTGCCATCAATGATCACCTCGCCAGTGACATATGCGCCGGGAATGACCTCGTGCATTCGATTGAGCGTGCGCAGGAACGTGGACTTGCCACATCCGCTGGGCCCGATGAGCGCCGTGACACTCCGAGGCTCGATCATCAGGGTGACGTCCTCGACGGCCTTGAACTTGCCGTAGTACACGTTGAGATCTTTTACTGCGATGCTCTTGGACACGGTCTCTCTTTACGGGTGGTAGTGGTCTGATGGGGGTTATCGGCTGAGCTTCGGAGCGAACGCCCTCGCGATGATCCGACCGACGAGATTGAGGACGACGACGATGACGACGAGCGTGAGAGCCGCAGCCCAGGCTCGGTTGTTGTAGGCGAGGGTGAAACTTCCCTCCTGCTGTGAATACTGCGTGTAAACGAAGACGGGCAGCGTCTGCATCTGCTGCGAGAACAGGTTGTAGTTCATGCTTGCGCTGAACCCTGCCGTGAGCAGCAGCGGTGCCGTCTCACCGATGACCCGCGCGATGGAGAGCATGATGCCGGTCGTGATGCCGGCGATCGACGTGGGCAGGACTATGCGCACAATCGTCAGCCACTTGGGAACACCCAACGCGTAGGATGCCTCGCGCAACTCGTTGGGAACGATCTTCAGGATCTCCTCGGACGAGCGCACGACGATCGGAATCATCAGGACCGCAAGCGCCACCGCGCCGACTGCGCCGTTGTGGACCGCAGTACCGAAGACCAGGTCGAATAGCGCGAAGGCAAACAGTCCGGCGACGATGGAGGGAATCCCGGTCATCACGTCGACGAAGAATGTAATTGCCCTCGCCAGATGCCCCCGCCCGTACTCGACCAGGTAGATCGAGGTCATCAAGCCGATCGGAATCGAGATGACTGCGGCAAATGCCGTGATCTCGAGGGTTCCGACAATGGCCTGGAGCTCGCCGCCCCCGGGGCCGACGATGTTGCGCATTGATTCCGTAAAGAACGTGGTGTCGAAGAACCGAACCGCGCCGCGAACCGCGACCGTGTACAGCAGAGAGATCAACGGTAGGAGCGCGATGATGAAGGCGGTCGTCACCAGTGCCGTGACGAGGCGGTCCTTTGCCTTTCGGCCGCCTTCGACGAGCGAGGACAGCATGAAGATTATCGCGCCGTAGAGGATCGTGCCGAAGAAGATCGCTGCCACGACGTTGAGCTTCACCAGCGCGGGGGCGCCCTGCAGAATGTCCACAACGATCCCCATGGCGATCCAGCTCCCCGCGAGCACGTACCACCCTGTGCCGCGCGGCAGTTTCCCCGCGGTGAGGGTGTTGGCGATGGGATTGCGCGCCCTCGCGGTCGTCGGGGAAGTCATCAGTTGGCTCCGGAGAACGCCTTACGGCGATTGACGATGAAGCGAGCGGCCGAATTCACGACAAGCGTGATGACAAAGAGGATGAGACCTGTAGCGATCAGCTGGTTGACGCTCAGACCGGTTGAGTTCGCGAAGTTCAGCGCGATGTTTGCCGCGATCGTCGACGGGTTGTTTGACGTCAGCAGGGCGAACGAGATGACGCTCGCTGGCGAAAGGACCAGGGCGACGGCCATTGTCTCGCCAAGCGCGCGGCCGAGACCGAGCATTGCGGCGGAAACCATGCCCGAGCGCCCGAATGGAAAAACGGCGATCCTGATCATCTCCCAGCGTGTCGCTCCAAGCGCGAGTGCCGCCTCCTCGTGAAGGCGAGGCGTCTGCAGGAAGACCTCGCGGCACATTGCGGTCATGAGTGGGACGATCATGACGGCGAGCACTATGGCCGCAGTCAGAATCGTGCGGCCCGTGGCGCTCACCGGGCCAGTGAAGAGTGGGATCGCGCCGAGATTTTGTGCAAGCCAGTTGTAGATCGGCAGTACTGCCGGTGCGAGTACAAAGATGCCCCACAGTCCGAAGACGACGGATGGGATCGCAGCGAGCAGGTCGATGATGTAGCCCAGCACCTGGGCCAGCGCGCGCGGCGCAAAGTGCGAGATGAACAGGGCGATCCCCACGGAGATCGGGAAAGCCATGAGCAGGGCGAGCGCGGCTGCCCAGACTGTACCGAATGCGAGCGGTAGTGCGTACGCCCAGATGCCATTGGCTGCGAGTGTGGTCGCCAGCGTCTTCTTGTCAGTAACCGCGAACCCGGGAATTGACTGCTCGATCAGGAAGGCTGCCACGAGGACGAGGGCAATGAGGATGATGGCGCCGGCCGTCAGCGAAAGCCCGGAGAAGACTCGATCGCCGAGGCGCCGCCTGGCTTTGATAACACGACCGGTGAGGGTTGTCATGCGTGTCCCGTGAGACTTTCTGGTTTGGGGTTTCGGTTCGCGCGCGTCGGGCGGCGAGAACAAGTCTGCTCGACCCTCGTGCCCCCCGCAATGTCTGCAAGGGGTCGAGGGTCGAGCAGGGGCTCTACTGTCTTGTTACTTGATCGTTGCGATCGATGTCTGGTCCTTCTTGGTCAGACTCGAGTCGAGCGGCGCGGACCCAGCGGCTGCCGCGCCGGTGGCCTGGCCGGCCGCGCTGATCACATAGGTCGCGTATGCCTTGACCAGTTTCGCGTCGGCGGAACTCGCGTAGTTCTGGCACACGATCAGGTAGCTCACGAGCACGATCGGGTAGGTCGTCGGGTCCGTCAGAGTGCGGTTGATGGTCAGGCTCAGGTCGTGAGCAGGTACACCATCCGCAACCGGGCTTTGCGACGCGGTGGCCGCAGCGCCCTTGGCCGATGGGGTGACGAAGCTGGTGCCCACCTGGATCTGCGCGACCGCAAGGCCCGCAGCAGCCGAGTTGTCAACGTACGCGATTCCACCATTAGCGGCCTTCAGCGCTGCGACTACACCGGACGTGCCGTTGCCTGCCTCACCCTTGAACGGGAAGACGTTGTTGGCGGCGTTCGTCCAGTCCGTGGAGTCGGCCTTGTTCAGGTAGTCGGTGAAGTTGTTCGTCGTACCCGAGGAGTCCGAGCGGTGGATCGGTGTGATCGTCGTGGCGGGAAGCGTGGCTCCGGAGTTGAGTGCCGCGATTGCCGGGTCATTCCACTTGGTGATCTTGTCGCTGAAGATCTTCGCAATAGTCGGCGCATCGAGCTTCAGGCTGGTCACGCCGGACAGGTTGAATGCGACGTCGATCGGAGAAATGTAGACCGGGAGGTCCAGCGCATCCGTTCCTGCCTTGCACTCGGTGAAGGTTCCTGCTCGCTGATCCGCGTTCAACGCCGCGTCCGATCCGCCGTACTGTGCCGAACCGCCCTGGAAGGCGGTGACGCCTGCACCCGAGCCGACAGCAGCGTAGTTGACGGTCACACCGGGGTTCGCGGTCTGGAATCCGGCGATCCACGTGGTTTGGGCGACGGCCTGAGCGGTCGAGCCCGAGCCGTTGAGCGTGCCGCTCAGAGCGGCGGCCGACGCAGAAGGAGGCGTCTCGTTCGATGCGCAGGAAGTCAGGATCAGCGCGCCAGCGACAACTATCGCGGCGGTGACGCCATAACGCTTGAGATTCACTGTGGTCCCTTTCAAGGATTTGTAAGGTGAGGACACCGGGCAGTGCAGCCCGTACGGTAAACGTTAGGAAAGCAGGTTGAATCAGCACCGTGGCACCGGTGAACGGTGGGTAAACGCAACTCAAACAGTTGGGTCAGTTCGGGTGATGTCGTGACCTGCGATGTCGCGTCGGGCTTAATCGGGTTCGGAGGAGTGAGTTTCGAGCGCGACGACACCCGACCGCGGATGCTGCGACGAAATGTGCAGTACCGAAAACTCACCCGTCGCGGGAGCACCCATTGACGAAACATCCTTGGAAAACGGCGTGCGCGTGAGACCGGCGATCTCGCGGATGATCTCCGGGATCACCGGACCGTGACTGCAGAGGACCACCGTGGCCTTCGCCTTCATCCGTTTTTCGAGCAGCTTGCCGATCTTCGCGGCATCGCTGCCGAAGGCGTCCTGGCTGATGCCGACCACCTGCTTGGGCTTGAGCCCGGTGAGTTCGGCCAGGGGGGTAATGGTCGCAACGCACCGGACGGCGTCGCTGGTGATGATCTTCTCGGGTCGATAGGCGGCGAGGCTCGGAGCGATGCTCTCGGCCTGCGTGGTGCCCCGCAGCAGCAGCGGACGGGACGCGTCCGCGCCGTCCCAGGCCTCCTGCGGGACAGCCTTGCCGTGACGCACCACAATGATCGCGAAGGTGCGCGCGCGCCCGGCACGCCAGCGCTTCGCGAAAGCGTCGACGATGTCGACATCGTGCGGGTAGGTCAGCGCGTTGCGTGCTTTCGAAATCGAGACCCATTCCAGCGCCGAGATTTCGTCGTTCGGTCGGAACCGCGCCATCTCGATGGCATGCGCATCAACTTCGGCCGCCCAGTAGTAGACGATCTTGGGGCGACCGTTCTGGATGGTGTAGCGGACCTCGCCGAGCGGCGCCCCCAGCCCGACAGTGAGCCCGGTCTCTTCGGCGATCTCGCGTACTGCGGTTTGCGGAAGCATTTCGCCGGGGTCGACCTTGCCCTTCGGCAGCGAGATGTCCTTGTGCTGCGTCCGGTGCACCAGGAGGATGCGAACCTTGCCGCCAACGATGCGCCAGCAGACGGCGCCGGCGGCGAGGATGGCGGGGGCCGCAGTCATCGGAGCATGCCGATTCGACGCCGTGAAGAAATTTCTCGCATGAATACATCCTGACTGTCTGCGAGCGGAGTTCCGTCATCCGCCAGTGCGTGGTGAGCCCAGAAGCCGGATTCCTCGAGCCACCACGATGCGGTCGAATCCGACATATCGACCTCGAAAATGTGATCGATCTCGGCAAGATGATCCGGCTCGACCAGTCGCACCAGCACCTCGACCCGGCGATCCAGGTTGCGGTGCATCATGTCTGCGCTGCCGATGTAGACCTGCGGGTCACCCGCGTTCACGAAAGTATAGATGCGCGAGTGCTCGAGGTAACGGCCGAGGATCGAGCGGACGCGGATGTTCTCGCTGAGTCCCGGCTGGCCCGGTTTGAGCGAACAGATCCCGCGCACGACGATGTCGATCGGAACGCCAGCGTTGCTCGCGTGATACAGCGCATCGATGATGGCCTCATCCACGATCGCGTTCATTTTGATCCGGATGCCGGACGGAAGTCCCGCCCTCGCGTTCTCGGCTTCTTGCCGGATGCGCTTGAGCAGCCCGACGCGCATGTGCAGCGGCGCAACAAGGAGTCGCTTGAACTTCTTCTCGATCGCGTATCCCGACAGCTCGTTGAACAGGCGGGTCAGGTCCTTGCCGATGGTGTCACTGTCGGTGAGCAGCCCGAGATCCTCGTAGATGCGGCTGGTCATCGGGTTGTAGTTGCCCGTGCCGATGTGGCTGTAGTGCTTGAGCGACTTGTCGTTCTCCTGCCGGATGACGAGTGCGAGCTTGCAGTGCGTCTTCAGGCCCACCAGGCCGTAGACCACGTGCACTCCGGCCTTTTCGAGCTTGCGCGCCCAGCTGATGTTCGCAGTTTCGTCGAACCGCGCCTTGATCTCGACCAGCGCGAGCACCTGTTTGCCCGATTCGGCCGCATCGATGAGCGCCTCAACGATCGGGCTGTCTCCGCTCGTGCGATACAGGGTCTGCTTGATCGCGAGCACGTTCGGATCCGCTGCGGCCTGCTCGATGAACGTCTGGACGCTAGTGGCGAAGGACTCGTAGGGGTGGTGAAGAAGGATGTCCTGGTGCGCGATCGACGCGAAGATGTCGGGCACTTCGGTCGGATCGGTAGGCAGCAGCGACGCACTGGTCGTCGGAAGGCGTTTCGGATACTTCAGCGACGGGCGATCGAGTTTCGCGATCTCCAGGAGACCGCCAAGGCCGATCGGCGCGGGCAGCCGGTAGACCTCCTGCTCGGTGATGGCCAGTTCTTCCATCAATAGTGCGAGCGTCGTGTCATCCATGTCGTTGGAGATCTCGAGACGGATGGGCGGGCCGAAGCGCCGCTGTAGTAGTCCCTTCTCGAGCGCCTGGATGAGGCTTTCGGATTCGTCTTCCTCGATCTCGATGTCTTCGTTGCGGGTGATGCGGAACTCGTGGTGCTCGAGGATCTCCATCCCCGGGAACAGCTCCTCGAGGT
>DATAXD010000067.1:0-55695 GCA_036266835.1 Galbitalea sp.
GTTCCGCCCCGGTCAGGGACCGAACGGCGATGAGATGCCCAACCACTGGGTGTCGGACTTTCAGGGCGACACCTGGACCCGCACCACCAACCCCGATGGAACGCCGGGTGAGTGGTACCTGCACCTGTTCACCCCGGAGCAGCCCGATCTCAACTGGAACCATCCGGATGTCCGGAAGATGCACGAAGATGTCCTGCGCTTCTGGTTCGATCGGGGCGTCGGGGGCGTGCGCATTGACTCCGCGGCACTGCTCATCAAGGATCCCGACCTCCCCGAGGTCCCCGCCGAGGTGAAGCCGGGACAGCATCCGAGCGTCGATCGCGACGAGGTCCACGACATCTATCGCTCCTGGCGTGCAATTGCCGACAGCTACCCGGGCACGCGGGTCTTCGTCGGCGAGGTGTGGATGCCGGATACCGAACGATTCGCGAAGTACCTGCGACCTGACGAGCTGCATACCGCATTCAACTTCGACTTCATGGCGCGCCCGTGGGATGCCGCGGAGCTTCGCGACTCCATCGACACGATGCTCGCCGCCCACGCGCCTGTGGGAGCGCCGAGCACCTGGGTGCTCTCGAACCACGACGTAACGAGGCCGGTGACTCGCTACGGCCGCGCCGACACGTCCTTCGCTTTTGCGACGAAGCGTTTCCACACCCCGACCGACCTGACACTCGGCATGCGCCGCGCCCGCGCGGCGGCTCTCCTCAGCGCCGCGCTTCCCGGTTCTCTCTACGTCTACCAGGGAGACGAACTCGGACTGCCCGAGGCCGAGAACATCCCGCTGGAGCTGCTGCAGGATCCGATGTACTTCCGCTCCGACGGCGTCGACCCTGGCCGCGACGGATGCCGGGTGCCGATGCCCTGGAGCGGTTCGAAGCCGCCATACGGCTTCACTCCGGCCGGCGCGACCCACTCGCCGTGGCTGCCCCAACCCGACGACTGGGCGGGATTCACGGTCGAATCGGAAGCGGCCAAGAGTGGCTCGATGCTCTCCCTGTACCGCACGGCGCTGAGCATCCGGCGCAGCCATCCGGCATTGGGCGACGGCATTCTCACCTGGATCGACAGCGCCGAGTACCCCAAAGACGGCGGTGTCCTCGCCTTCTCACGCGGGCTCGGCTTCGTCAGCGTTACGAACCTGTCATCCCGGGCAGTCGAACTTCCCGCGTACACCCGACTCCTCCTCGCGAGCACTCCGCTTGAGGGCGGTTTGCTCCCCCCAGACTCCACGGCGTGGCTACGGACACAGCACTAGCCGATAGAGAGAAAGAAATAGCCCACGAATACCCCACCAAATGTGTTTACCTACAGAATCAAGAAAGGCAAGACAATGAAGTCACCAAGAAAGTCCATCATCCTGGCGGTTGCGGGTGTCGCAGCGGCCGGGATGGTGCTGAGCGGCTGCTCGTCCAGCGGCGGCTCTACCAATGGCAAGACGGAGATCGTCGTTGCCAGCGTCCAGCCGGGTGCGAGTGCTGCGTCTCTTGCAGCATTCCAGACCCAGGTCAAGACGTTCGAGAAGAAGAACCCCGACATCGTCATCAAGGGCGAAGAGTACGACTGGACGGGCACGACCTTCGCGGCCGAACTCGCCGGTGGCACGCTGCCCGATGAGTTCGGCGTTCCCTTCACGGATTCGCGCACTCTCGCCGACAACGGGCAGCTCGCGGACCTGACGAAGTACATCACGAAGTTGTCCTACTTCAAGAAGTTCAACAAGCACGTTCTTGCGGTAGCCAGCGACAGCAAGGGTCATGTCTACGGCATCCCGTTCAGCCCATACGCCATGTCGATTTCGTACAACCGTGCGGACTTCACCAAGGCCGGACTGGACCCGAACAAGCCGCCGACGACCTGGGACCAGGTCGAGCAGGACGCGATCGCGATCTCCAAGGCGCTTCCGGGCGTTGCTGGGTACATGCAGATGACCAGCGGAAACACTGGTGGCTGGGAGCTCACGTCGGCCGCATACACCCGTGGTGGCCGCCTCGAGACGACCGCGCCAAACGGCAAGGTCACGGTTGACACCGACATCCAGCCGGTCAAGGATGCCCTCGCCTACCTGCACCAGATCCGCTGGGTCGACAATGCGGCCGGCAGCAACTTCCTGCTGGACTGGAACGGCATCAACGCCGCCTTCGGATCCGGCAAGGTTGCGATGTACATGAGCGGATCGGATGTCATCGGTGCGCTTGTACAGAACGACTCGTTCGACCCGTCGAACTATGGAGTTACGACCATCCCGCTCGAGAGTGTGCCGAACGCTGGCGTGCTTTCCGGTGGAACGGTCGCTGTCGGCAACGTCAGGGACACTGACGCCCAGAAGGCAGCCGTCGCGAAGTGGATCGACTTCTACTACGGCCAGCCGCAGGTGAACAAGGCCTCTGCCGTGACGCAGGCGAAGGCGTTGCAGGCGAGCAAGCAGGTCGTCGGCGCTCCGTCACTGCCGATCTTCGACGCGAAGACCGCTGCCGAAGCTCGTTCGTGGATCGCGCCGTACGCGACCCCCGGCCTGCTGACCAACATCGCACCGTTCACCAACAACATCGGCAACCAGCCGATCGTGCCGGAGCCGAACAAGCACACGCAGGATCTCTATGCTGCGCTTGACTCGGTCGTCCAGGCGGTGCTCACCCAGAAGAACCCTGACGTGGACGCGCTCCTGCAGGCCGTGAATGTAAAGATTCAGGCCCTCATCGACGCGGACCCCGACCAGGCCGCAATCAAGTAGCGGCTAGCCGTTACTTGTCGCAACACTGAACAATGAGTCGGCGGAGGTCGTCCAAGGCCTCCGCCGACTCGTCCATGTACATCGCCGACCGGCCCTGCATCATGAATAGGACCGCACCATGACCAGCTCAACCGAACCGTTGACCGGGACCCGGATGGCCGCAACGGCCGTGCCGCGCCGCCGGGTTCGCGGCACTCCCCTCACCTGGGTGCGCCGAGGCGGGCTCGCAAACCTGATCTTCCTACTCCCACTGCTCGGAATCTTCGGAGTGTTCTCGTGGGGCCCCATCGTCGAATCGTTCGTTATCAGCCTTCAGCACACCAACTTCGTCGTGACGACGTGGGCAGATCCGCTCTGGGCCAACTTCACCTTCGTCTTCAGCGATCCGACCTTCTGGCTCGCGGTTCGCAACACCGGCTACTTCGCCCTGCTCGCGCTCATCTTCGGCTATCCGTTGCCACTTCTGCTGGCCATTCTGATGCGTGAGGTGCGGCGATTCCGCGCGCTGTTCAGCGTGCTCGCCTACCTTCCGGTCGTGGTTCTGCCGGTGGTGTCTGCGGAACTGTGGAAGACGGTTTTCTTCGACGCCGGGACATCAGGCGTTTTCAACACGATTCTGAGCTGGGTCGGAATTCCGCCCCAGCCCTGGATCCAGTCGGTCGCCTCCGCAATGCCGTCGCTCGTGCTCGAGGCAACCTGGGCATCCGCCGGTGGCACGATCATCATCTACCTGGCGGCCCTCACGAACGTTCCCGCTGAACTGTACGACGCTGCGGAAGTCGACGGGGCCGGCATCTGGAGCAAGCTCTGGCACGTAACGCTGCCGCAGCTGCGCGGGGTTTTGCTCGTCACCTTCATCCTCCAGATCATCGGTACCTCGCAGGTCTTCCTCGAGCCGTACCTGATCACCCAGGGCGGCCCGGTGCAGTCGACGACCACCATCATGCTGCTGATCTTCCAATACGCGTTCCAGTCCACCGACGGCGGCAACAACCTTGGTGGAGCGACCGCCCTGAGTCTCCTGCTTGCCGCGTTTCTTGCGATTTTCTCCGCGGTGTACTTCCGCGCCACCAGAAGCTGGAGCCAGAATTGAGCGCCACCGCAGCAAACCTTCGCCGACGCAACGCCCGCCTCGGCCGCGGCTCCGAAGATCGTGGCATCGTCTCAAACAGCGAATGGCGCCGGGCGCGGGTGCGGTTTCCTCTCGGCGCCGCCCAGCTCCTCCTGTTGATTCTGCTCATCGTCGCGGGGCTGCTGCCGGTGCTGTGGCTGATGAAGGCGGCTTTCACGCCGACCCAGGACACCCTCACCCAACCGCTCGCGCTGTTCCCGCACGGGGCGACTCTCGACAATCTCGCGCAGGCGTTCGGCGTGAACATCAAGATCCAGGACTTCTTCCTCAACACCATCTGGGTTGCCGCCGGCGCCTGGGTGGTACAAATCGTGGTCGCGACGACAGGTGGATTCGCGCTCAGCGTCCTGCGGCCGAAGTACGGTCGAATTGTCACGGGAATGGTCATCGCGACGCTCTTCCTGCCCGCGATCGTCCTACTCATTCCGCTGTACCTGACCATCCTGCATCCGCTCGGCTTCGGTGGGTCGCTGCTCAACACATTCTGGGCGGTGTGGCTGCCGTCCGGTGCGAGCGCGTTCAACGTCGTTCTCGTGATGCGGTTCTTCGACAGCCTCCCGCGCGAAATCTTCGAGGCCGCCCAAACGGATGGAGCAGGGCCGTTCCGACTGTTCTGGTCGATCGTGCTTCCGATGTCGAGGCCGGTAATCGGAGTCGTGACCGTATTCGCGATCATCAACACCTGGAAAGACTTCCTCTGGCCTAACCTCGTGTTGCCCGGCGGCAGTGATCCGTCATCGGTTCAACCGCTGTCTGTTCGACTGCCGGCGATCCAGGGCACAACCGAGGTCGGCCCATTCCTGGCGTCGCTCGCCATCGCGACTCTCATCCCGATCATCATGTTCCTGCTGTTCCAGCGCACCTTCCTGAACGGCGGCGGCTTCGGGGGTGCCGTCAAGGGCTAGGCGGGAAGTGGTCGGCGGCGGGGCAAGCGCGCCGCCGACCACTTACGTTCCCCAGCGATTTCGTTGTTCGCATGAATCGCAATGCCAGAACCGGCACCGCAGCTACCGTCTTTGGGAGCCGTGATGGCGAGTCGTCTTGCAGGGGGACTACTGCTGTACCCAGCGACCGCAGAGGCGGACGTGTGCGCAGCTTTCATTGCTGGCTGTTCCTTTCGGGTTAGGAACCGGCTCGGTCGGGGGAACTAAGCCGTCTTGGGGGCGCGCGTCGTCTCTCAGTGAGGGTAGATCCGACGGGGATTGGCTCCCCCTCGGGCTGTCCCCCAAAGGGAGGACAACGCACCAGCAAGGTTCAAAGTAGCAGCAGGTTCGGAAATTGGTCAAGCAAACCTTGCGCCCCCGTGGGAGGGCGCGACTGCCCGGAATGAGCGGACTTAGCACTAGCGAAAATCGAATAATTGACGCACACTCACTTACGGCACCATCCGTTCTATGCACCGCACCGGGAGAACCTGATCACAGCCCCAATTCACCCGACGGACGGGGTGGCGGCAGCGTTGGCGAAAGTCGCCGAGCAGCTCCACCGATCGCTCGTTGGCTACTCAGAGATGCTCGTTGAGCCCACGGATGACGGGTACGTGCGAGGGTACGAACTGGAACTCCGCGCGCCGGACGGCGAGCGTGAGCGACGGCTGGTCTTCGTGTTCACGTCGACCGCGACGCCGGCATCCGTCTGGTTGTACCCGGCCGATCCCGCCCTGCCGGCGCTACAGACCGTCACAAACACCGCCTCCGCAGCGGCAGTGCTTGATTCTCTCGGCGTTGGGGTCGTGCCCACCGGAGTCGACGTGGTGTCCTACCGTCCCGGCAGGCGAGCGGTCGTGCGCGTCGTTTCGGACGGCGAGCCCATGTTCCTCAAGGTCGTCGAACCAGCTAAGGCGGAGTCGATTTCGGAACGCCACGACCTGTTTCGATCGAGCGGGGTTCCGGTACCGCGTCTTCTCGGCTGGTCCGCTGAGGGCGTCGTTGCGATGGCCGGCCTGCCGGGAGTCGAGGCCCAGGCGGTTGTCGCGTCGATTGGCGACCACGGCGCGTTCCTCGACCAGGTCGACTTCCTGTGCACGCTCGTGGCGGGAGTTGCCTCGGTGACGACAGCGCGGCCATCCCTCTATCGACGGCTCGACTGGTACGTGGAGAGGTTGTCTGAACGCCTTCCCGGCGAAGGGGAGCGGATCCAGGAGGTTGGCGCGGCCATCGCGCGTCGTGGCGCGGACGGCTACGACTTCGCCTTCACCCCGGTCACGGTTCACGGGGATCTGCACCTCGGACAACTCTTCGTCGATCGTGCGAATCCGAGTGTGATCGCGGGCATGCTCGACATCGATACAGCGGGTGTCGGCGACCCGGCGGATGACGCGGGCGCGTTCTATGCACACGTCATCGCGTTAGGACAGTCCATCGCCGACACCGACCCGCTCGCATCGACAGAGTGCTTTCGGATGGCGGCGGCCTGGCACTCTCGATGGCATCACAATCTCAACGCGGGATTCGAGGCGCGTGCCAGTGCGATTGCAGCGACCCACCTGCTCGGGCACGCGCTCCAGCCGAAGTCGCGCGACTCGGATGGGATGAGCCGTCGCCTGCTCGAGCGTGCCGCGGAGATCGTCGCGTAGCGACCGGCCAACTGCTACAGCACGGCGTCGATTGCGTCCGCCGCTCGCACCAGGGCGAGGTGCGACAGCGCTTGGGGAGTGTTGCCGACCTGGCGCTTGCCGGCGACGTCGTACTCCTCGCTGAGCAGTCCGAGGTCGTTGCAAAATCCGACCAGCCGATCCATCAGATCGACGGCGTCATCCTTTCGACCCGAGTTGGCGTACTGCTCCGCCAGCCAGAACGAACAGGCCAGGAACGGATGCTCGCCACCAGGCAGTCCGTCGACCCCGCTCTCGGTCGCATACCGAAGCACCAGTCCGTCTCGCAGCAAGCTGGACTCGATCGCGGCCACGGTGCCCAGCATCCGCGGATCGTCAGAGGCGACGTAGCCGACGTGGGGGAGTTGCAGCAGGGAGGCGTCGACCGTTCCGCTTCCGTAGAACTGGGTGTAGCTGCCGAGCGCCGGATCCCAGCCCTTGCTTTCGATCTCTTCCGCGAGCTCTTTGCGCAGTCGCTCCCACCGCTCGACCGGACCGACGAGCCCAAACTCGTGCACCGCGCGGATGCCGCAGTCGAAGGCCGCCCACAGCATCACGCGTGAATGGGTGAAGTGACGCTTCGGTCCGCGGATCTCCCAAATGCCGTTATCCGGGCGGCGCCAGTTGTTCTCGACGAACTGGAGCAGGGCGCGTTGCAATGACCACGACAGCTCGTTGTCTTCGATTCCCGCCTCGCGTGCCTTGCGCAGCGCAATCATGACTTCGCCGAACATGTCGCCCTGGTACTGCACGAAAGCGCCGTTGCCGACTCGCACCGGACCCGAGTCCCGGTACCCCGGCAGGCTCGGAAGCTCCCACTCCGTGAGGCGACGTTCGCCAGCGAGGCCGTACATGATCTGCACATCGTTCGGATCACCGGCGATGGCACGCAGCAGCCAGGAGCGCCAGCCCTGTGCCTCGTTCGCGAAGCCGTGGTTGATGAGCACGTAGAGCGTGAGTGACGCGTCACGAAGCCAGACGTAGCGGTAGTCCCAGTTGCGGCTTCCGCCGAATTCCTCGGGCAGGCTGGTTGTTGCCGCGGCGACGATTCCGCCCGTCTGTTCGTGCGTCAGCGCGCGCAGCACGAGGAGTGAGCGATGCACTTCAGCGCCGTACTTCTGCGGCGCCTCGCAACTCGAAGCCCAGTCCTGCCACCATGCGACAGTGTCTTTGAGGCTCCGGCCCACATCGATGGCATCGGGTGCCTCGCGGTGCGACGGAAACCAGGTCAGCACGATGTCGACCGTTTCGCCCTCGGCAACCTCGAAGTCCGAGACGTGTGCCTCGTCCTTCGCGCTCAACCTGGGCCCCCGGACGACTATGGCGTCCGGGCCGGCCACGGCAATCAGGGCGTTGCCACCGGCTTCCGGAGCCTGCCTGACCCATGGGAGCGCTGCCGAATAGTCGAACCGGATGCGCAGCTCCTGCTTCATCGTCACCGACCCCTCGATGCCGACGATGCGACGCACAATATCCGCCCGTCTGTTTTGGGTGGGCATGAAATCGCTGACATCAACACGGCCCGTGCTGGTTTGCCAGTGGGTAACCAGCACAAAGGTGTCCTCCAGGTACTCGCGGGTCACCGATAGGACTTCGCCCTCGGGTCGCACCAGCCAGCGACCGTTGTCTTCGTCTCCCAGGAGCGCCCCGAACGTCGACGGTGAGTCGAAGCGCGGGAAGCACAGCCAGTCGATCGAGCCGTCGTTTCCTACCAGCGCACCGGTGTAGCAATCACCGATCAGACCGTAATCCTCGATGTTCAAGGCCATTTGCCAATACTGGCAGCTAGCTTTGGAGTATGAGCAGCAATCGGCGCACTCTCGTCATACTCGGAGCAAGCGGAGACCTGACGGCGCGACTTCTGTTGCCCGGCCTTGGCCAATTGCTATCGTCGAACCGCGCCCTGGAGGTGGAGCTGGTCGGCGTCGACTCTGTTCCGATGACGGATGCGCAGTGGCGAAAGCGCGTGACTGCATCGTTCAAGGCGGGCGGCGCGAATCCGTCGGCGGTCAAGTCCGTCATCGAGGCGAGTACCTACCACAACGCAGATGCCACGAGTGCGGACGAGTTGGGTCGGATCCTCGCCGACTGCTCCGGCATCCCCGCCCTGTACTTCGCGCTGCCTCCTGCCGTGACCGAGAAGGTCTGCCAGACGCTGTCGAAGATGAAGCTGCCATCCGGAACCATCCTCGCGCTCGAGAAGCCGTTCGGGACGGACCTGCCGAGTGCTCGGGCGCTCAATCGGCTTCTGGCGACGTTCGTGCCGGAAAAGCAGATCCACCGCGTCGACCACTTCCTCGGCAAGTCGACGGTCCTTAACCTGCTGGGCCTGCGGTTCGCCAACCGCTTGTTCGAACAGAGCTGGAACGCTGCGAACATCGAGCGGGTCGAGATCAGCTACGACGAACAATTGGGCCTCGAGGGTCGCGCCGGCTACTACGATCACGCCGGCGCGCTGATCGACATGATCCAGAGCCACCTGTTGCAAGTACTCGCGGTCGTTGCGATGGAGCCGCCATCCAGCCTTGACTCCGATGATTTGCGTGGAGCGATGGTGCAGGCGTTGCGGGCAGTTCGCGTGTGGAACGGCGACGCGAAGACCGCAAGTCGCCGCGCTCGGTACACAGCGGGGACTGTCGGAAGAACGCAGATGGGTTCCTACCTGGCCCAGCCCGGTGTCGATCCCAAGCGGGATACCGAGACGCTCGCCGAGATCGCGTTCGAGATCAACAACTGGCGTTGGGCGGGTGTGCCCTTCGTGTTGCGGTCGGGCAAGGCGCTCGAGGATGACCGCAGAGACATCGTGCTCACCTTCCGGCCGGTGCCGCATCTGCCGACGGGCCTGACGGGTGTCGAGAGACCAACGCAGCTGAGGATTTCACTCGACCCGCACACGATGCAACTCGACCTCAACATCAACGGCGAGGGTGACCCGTTCTCGCTGGACGCGATCGATCTCCGCGCGACGTTCGCCGACTCGACCCTCGGAGCATACGGTGAGGTTCTCGAGGGCATCCTCACCGCCGATGCGACTCTGTCGGTGCGCGGTGACGCGGCCGAAGAATGCTGGCGGATTGTGACGCCGGTCATCTCGGCCTGGCACAAGAACCTGGTCCCGATCGACAACTACGTCGCGGGGTCGAAGGGTCCGCGATCGTGGAAGCAGCTGCCGGCTTCCTGAAATCGATCGTCGAGGGGTGAGTCAGTCGAGCGGTTCGTAGGTGGAACGGATGTCGGTGGTCAGCTCGGCCGAGAGTCCCGCCGCGGCAGCGAAACCCTCCCAACCGGCAATGGCTGCAGCAACGTCTGTCAGCAGTCGCCGCGGTTTCGGTACCCGAAATCGGTCGGCCACGGCGAGAAGGTCGGCTCGGCTGATAGAGCTGAACTTGCCGTTGACGGCCATCAGGTGCTGATAGGTCCACTCGCCTCGAGGGTTGTAGGCGAACGTCACGTCGTATGCGGGCGACAGTCGCCACGACGCCGTGGGATCGTCCAGCAGGAACGAGTGGTTCTTCGTGTGGTCGTCGCAGTTGCGTGCCAGCACGTTGAACGCCATCCGCCTGAAGGCCTGCTCCCGGGCCTGCGCGTCGAGGCCGAGCGCATCGAGTACCTGGAAGAGCTGTGCGTAGTCGTTGGTGCCCCGTAGCCTGAAGTCGATTTCGGCAAGGTCACAGAGGGTCATCGCGTGGTGCTTCGCGCCATCATCCGCCCGGTCGAATCGCTTCGTCATGAAATGCGCTCGGTCGTTCTCTTCGAGGAGCACGCACGGCATCATGTCGATCCCCGCGGCTTTCGCCATGAGTGAATAGGCGTACTCGATGCGGCCGTACGAATCACCGGCACCCAACTCGCTGTCCCTGCCCACACCATCCAGCTTGATCAGCCAGTATTCAAAGCCCGGGTCTGCTGGCAGCTGTCCGGATTTGATCTGTGCGGTCTCCGGATTCCAGGCGATCACGGCTTTCGCGCGGGCCCCGCCCGCCGACGTTCCGACCTGGATGAGGCTGTGAAGCGCCGTCTCGGTTTCTTTGGCGCCGGCGAATCTGCCGCGAAGCATGCCTCTGGCACCTTCGACCAGCTCGCCAAGCTCGATTGCGCTCGGCACTCGGTAGCGCGGACCTCGGCTGGGCCGGAACTCGAGCGCTCCCATCGCGCGGGATGCGAGGTAGGCGAGTCGATCCAGCGGGCTTACGGCGGAGCGGCCCACGCCCTGCGCGGCGAGCCATGCGTCGATGAGTGCATTGCCGAAGTCGTCGGGCAGCGAGTCGGCGAGCAGCGCCGGCAGCCGGTGAAACGTCGCCTCGGAGAGTGTAGGGAAGACCCGGATTCCGACACTCGCTGGCATCGTGAGTGGCGCGAGCTCGATTCCGCGCTCGACCCAGTCCCGGTAGAACTCGAAGGCATAGAACCCGGACGCCGGGTCCAGGGCGACGGCGCCGACTCGCATGCCCCAGACGCTCACCTCGACGGCGTCGACCGGCTGGTACGCCATCAGTGATCCGCGCCGGGTGTGCTGCTGCCTGCGCCGCCTCGTCGACCGGAAGACCGTGCCCGGTAGACCCGCGTGCGTTCCCCCGTCCCGTTTCGCAGCACGTCGATCGGGCTCACCGAGACGGCCGGCGACAGGCTGTCCAGCCATGACTCGAGGCCGAGGGACCGGGCTATTCGCACCAGGGTCCTCAGGGTGGAGCCGTTCCCGCGTTCGAGGTTACGCAGGGCGCCGATGCTCACATCCGATTGTTCGGCGAGTTCGGCCTGCTCAAGGTCAGCGGCCAACCTCGCCCGGCGTACCTGCTCACCAATTCGCGCTTCCCAGTCAGCCGTTGACAGCTGTGTGGATCGCGCGAAATCCTGATTCGACTGTCTCTTCGGTCGTTCTATAAAAGACATAATTCTATTGTTACAGGGCTGTTCACGCTTGTATAGCTAATTTTATGTAGATAATCCCAATGTTAATTAATCATCCGGCAGAAGACCCGCCTCCACGAGCTGCTCGGAAAGTCCCGCCCCGTCCGGTGCATAGAGCCAGCGGACGTCGCGGGCTGCGCTTGCCTCGCCGAGAGCGCTACGGCCACCGGCGAGCACGGCTTCGCCGACCGAGAGCTGGCGAATACAGATCGCCGCGACGTTCTTCGGATGTCGTCGCGCGAAGGCTCCGTAGAGGGCCTCGTCGTGTTGCCCGTCGTCGCCTACCAGCAACCATCGAACCTTCGGGAATTCGGCGGCGAGAGCGTCGAGGCTGACCCTCTTGTGCTCGCGCCCACTGCGGAACAGTCGATCGCGGGTTGGCCCCCAGTCCGTCAAAAGAAGAGCTCCAGCCGGGTACAGGTTGCGATCAAGGAACCGCCGCAGCGTCGGCGCGACATTCCACGCGCCCGTCGACAAGTAGACGACCGGGGATCCGGGATGCGCCCGGACCAGACGCTCGTACAGCACGGACATCCCGGCAACCGGCCGCCGCGCGTGCTCATTGAGGACGAAAGTGTTCCACGCGGCGAGGAGGGGCCGGGGGAGTGCCGTCACCATGACGGTGTCATCGACATCGGAGACGATGCCGAATCGGACCGAGGGATCAACCACGTAGATCGGTGCATCGACCGGCTCCGAGTCCGCGGTTCGTAGTCGGATGGTGTTCCAGCCGGGTTTCAGCTTCACCGGAATCCTGGTGTCCACCACACCTCCGCGGTCAGCTCGGACAGTGTGATCGTTCCCGTCGGCGGTGACCGTCACTGCAACATCGCCCGCCGGCACACTCGTGAAACTGCGCCACCCGCGCACGCCACGAGTTCGTGGCTCATCGGCTCTCGGCATCCGTCGCGGCCGAACCAGTAGGACCCGCCCGAGTACCCGGATCCAGTTTGAGCCGCCGTATCCCGAGTATGGAATGACCGTGGGGATGAGGCCTCGCTTACGTGCCCGTTTCGCCCGAAACGCATGCAATGCGTCTTCGATACGGGCGGCGCGATGCATCCGGGGTTCGCCGTGTGCTTCGGATTCCGCGGTTGGTGTCATGAAATCGACGCCTCGGGCACGACTAGCTCGATCCATCCGCACATGCATCTATCCTGCGGGAAAATCAGGAGAGCCTAGGTAGCGGATCGGAAACTGACGCCCCCGGTTCGGGGGCGCGGTAGGATTTTGCCCACCGCAACCTGAAGGAGAAGGCAGTGCCGCTCATGGAAGCAATCGACGGCCGGCTCGGAGCCGCTGCCACGCTCCGTAACGAGCCCGTCCAGGCCCGAAGTACCGCACGTCTTACCGCCCTGCTGGATGCCGCTGCGGCGGCAATCGACGAACTCGGATACGAGCGGCTCACGACGGCGATGGTCGCCGAGCGCGCCGGCGCATCCATCGGAACCGTGTATCGCTACTTTCCGGATCGCATCGCGGTGCTGCAGGCGCTTGCCGCGCGCAATCTCGACCGCATCCTCACCAGCCTTCGCGGCGCAGTCGCCGACCGATCTAACAAGACGTGGCGCGACGCTGCGGTCGCCGGATTCGATCGCTACGTCGACGCATTCCGGTCCGAGCCGGGGTTCGCGTCCCTTCGCGGGGGTGATGTCATCGATCTTCGCCCAGCCAGCGCGCCCAGGACAGTGAACTCGCACATTGCCGAGGTACTCATGACGGAACTCGCTGCGCGATTCGGAACGACCGCGTCGGTTGAGTCCCAGTTCGCCTTCGAGAATGCAGTCGAAGTCATGGATGCACTGGTCGCCCGCGCGGTTGCCCGTTCGAAGCACGGCGACACCGCGTTCCTGGACAGCGGACGCGCACTCGTGCTCTCCATATTGGGCGAGCGACTGGGCTGATTACCGCCGGTGATTCTTCGCTCAGGGGCGCGCCCTGCGAACCATCCATTCGTGGCGCGGACCATGGATGCTGATTGTTTGCTCCGAGTTACTTTCGCCAATCGGGAATGACGGGGGCTCCGAATAGTGTTTAGCTGACAGTCAAGGCAAGTGTCGATTCGCGCCCCAGCGAGGAATGAGCCGCAGCAATCATGTCCCCCGTGCTAGCTAGCAGAGTGAGTGAGTTTCAACGCAGATTGTCTACTGCGCGATGATCGAATTCAAGACAGTCTCAAAGCTGTATGGCGACGGAACCCGTGCGGTCGACGGCTTCAGCGCGGTCATGCCGTCGCGCAAAACCACGGTTCTGGTGGGTTCATCGGGCTGCGGCAAGACGACCCTGCTTCGCATGATCAACCGCATGGTCGATCCGACATCCGGCACGATCGAGATCGATGGCGCCGACATTTCGCAGACCGAGCCGGTTCATCTTCGCCGAGGCATCGGGTACGTCATGCAGAACTCCGGACTGCTGCCGCACCGCAAGGTGCTCGACAACATCGCTACCGTTCTGTTCCTGACCCGAGTGCCGAAGGCACAGGCGTACGAACGTGCCTACGAGTTGCTCGACACCGTCGGTCTCGACCGAGCGCTGGCGAATCGCTACCCCGGCGAGTTGTCCGGCGGCCAGCAGCAGCGCGTCGGCGTCGCGAGGGGACTCGCCGCCAACCCCAACATCCTTCTCATGGATGAGCCGTTCGGCGCCGTCGACCCGATCGTGCGCGTCGACCTGCAGGCCGAGACGATGCGGCTCCAGCGGGAACTCGACAAGACGATCGTGTTCGTCACGCACGACATCGACGAGGCCTTTCTGCTCGGGGACCAGGTGATCATCCTCGGGAAGGGCGCCAGGATCGCACAGCAGGGTTCGCCAGAGGAGATTCTCGCGAACCCCGCCAACGATTTTGTCGCGTCGTTCGTGGGCGCGGACCGGGGCAAGCGTCGCCTGACCGTGGTCGCGAACGTGAAGTCGCGGGGCGACGACCTCGTACTCATTGATGCCGGCGGATACGCGGCCGGAGTGATCTCTGCTCCCGGCGGAAAGCTGTCCGAAGGCACGGCCAGCCCCAAGTCGCGCTCGGTGTCGAACAAGACCTCACAGGCGGGCGACGCTTAATGGAATGGGTATGGGAGAACTTCTCCGAGATTTGGGGTTACGTCCTTGACCACATCGGTCTGAGCGTTCCGCCAATCATCATAGGGTTCGTTGTTTCCATACCCCTCGGATACTGGGCCAGCCGATCGCGGGTCGCGCGATCGATCCTCTTCAGTGGTTTCAGCATCCTGTACACGATTCCGGCGCTGGTGATGTTCGTCCTTGTGCCGGTTGCGCTGGGGCTTGCAATCCTCAACCCAAACAACGTGATCGTGGCACTGACGATTTACGCGACGGCGATCATGATCCGCTCGGCATCGGACGGATTCAGGGCAGTCTCGGCCGATGTTCGCGACTCCGCGCGCGCGGTCGGATACTCGGCGGTGCAGCGCTTCTTTCGAATCGAGCTGCCGCTCGCAGGTCCCGTTCTGCTCGCCGGAATTCGGGTCGTATCCGTGAGTACTGTCAGCCTCGTAACGATCGGCGGGTTCATCGGCATATCGAGCTTGGGCAACCTCATCCAGACGGGCTATTTTGAAGGATTCTTTCCCGAGATCTGGACCGGCATTGTCGCCACGATGGTGATCGCCGCGGTGTTCGACGTGATCCTCAACGGTCTTGGTCGGCTGCTGTTGCCATGGAACCGTCGGTTGCAGCGACGTCGAGCCTCGCGCGCGGTGAGAGCGGAATTGGTCGCATGAATCTCATCACCGCCGGGTTCGCCTGGATCTTCGACCCCGCGCACTGGAGCCCGTCCTCGACTTCCGTCGGCATCAGCGAGGCGCTCGTCAACCACCTGTTGCTTACCGGACTCAGCCTGCTCGTGACCGCAGTCATTGCGCTGCCTGTCGGCCTTTTCATTGGTCACTCCGGCAAGGGTCGGGGGGTCGCGATTATCGCCAGCAACATTTCGCGCGCGATTCCGAGCCTCGGACTGCTGACCGTCCTCGGTCTGATTATTCCTGACATCCGGGGAATTCCAACCAACCTGATCGCCGATGTGATCGTGTTCGTGCTGCTTGGTATCCCATCGATGCTCGCGGGGGCCTACGCCGGTCTCGAGTCGGTCGACCGAGAGACCATCGATGCCGCGCGCGCGATCGGTATGACCGAGTGGCAGATCCTGTTCACGGTCGAGATCCCACTCGGGGCGAATCTGATCGTTGGAGGGATTCGCTCCACGACGCTTCAGATCGTGGCCACGGTAACGATTGCCTCATTCCTCGGACAGTTGAGCCTCGGCACCTTCCTGATCGATGGGCTCACTCAGGGCAACTACGTGAAGATGCTCGGCGGTGCGATTCTCGTTGCCGCCCTGGCACTTCTCCTCGACGGCCTTTTGGCCGCGATCCAAAGACTCGTTAGCCCCCGCGGAGTGTCCCGGGGGAAAACGACAGCAAGGAGCAACACAGCCCGTGGCATCCGAACGACTGCCGCGACCCAGGGGACACCCATGATGGAAGGTAATAGATAAATGTTCAGATCAAAACGAGGCGTGATTGCTGGCGGCGCAGTCCTTGCCAGTGCGGCCCTGCTCCTTGCGGGGTGCTCCTCGAGTGGTTCGCTCGGCGGAGGCTCGTCGTCCAATTCGAAGACGACCGTCACGGTCGGCTCCGCCGCGTTCCCTGAGAACGTTGTTCTCGGGGACATCTACGGCCAGGCTCTCGCGGCCAACGGCTTCACGGTCAAGTACGACCTCAGCATCGGTGCTCGTGCCGCATACATTCCGGCTCTCGAAAAGGGCGAGGTGAATCTGATCCCCGAGTACTCGGGCTCGATTCTCGACTTCCTGAGCAAGTCGGCAACGGCAAACACGCCAACCGATGTCGCGGCTGCGCTGGCCAAGGCGCTGCCAAAGGGTCTCACGGCACTGACCCCGTCGACGGCATCCGACTCCGACTCGATCAACGTGACTCCCGCGTTCGCGTCGAAGTACAACCTGGTGTCGATCGCGGACCTGAAGAGCGTTCCGAACCTGTCGCTAGCGGCTAACCCCGAATTCCAGACGCGGCCGGACGGGATCAAGGGGCTCGACAGTGTCTACGGACTCAGTGGCATCAAGTTCCAGTCGATCAACGACAGCGGCGGCCCGGCCACCCTCAAGGCACTACTCGACGGAACCGTGGATTCGGCGGACATCTACTCGACGACGCCGTCCATCCTGCAGAACCACCTCGTGACGCTCACCGACCCGAAGAGCCTGTTCGCGTCGCAGGAGGTCGTGCCGATTGTGAGCACCAGCAAGCTCAGCGCCAAGTTGAAGTCGGTGCTGAACAAGGTGTCGGCTGCGCTCACCACATCCGACCTGCTGGAGTTCAACACGGAGACGTCCGACCCGACGAACCCGGTGAACCCGATCGTCGTCGCGAAGAACTGGCTGAAGAAGGAGCACCTCTTCTAACTAGCGCCACCGTCGCGGAGGGGTTAATTCCCTCGCGGAGGGTCGCATAAGGCCCTCCGCGAGAATGTTTTCCCCTCCGCGACGGGAGTTAGTTATGGGGTCATGTGACGCGACTCTTTCCGCTCGATCGCTTTTCGGATGAAAAACAGCACCACGAGGGCGGCAACGATGATGCCCAGGAAGATGAGCCCCGCCCAATTCAGTTCGGTCTCGAGCCGGCGGTAACTTTCGGCGGCGAACGCTCCGACCGAAATGTAGATCGTCGCCCAGATCGCGCACGCGGGAACAGTCCACGCGATGAACGTGCGGTAGCGCATGGCGCTCGAACCCACAACGAGCGGTACCAGCGAATGGAACACCGGCAGGAAGCGTGAAATCGCCACCGCGATTCCGCCTCGCCGGGTCAGATAGGTTTCCGCGCGCACCCAGTTGACTTCACCGATCCGCTGACCGAGTCGTGATCGACGGATACGCGGCCCGAAGTAATGGCCGAGCCAGAACCCGATCGACTCCCCGGCGAGCGAGCCGAGAACCACCGCCAAAGCGAGGAACAGGAATTCCACCGGCCCTCGCACGGCGGTCGCGGCGACGAGGACGACGGTGTCGCCGGGCACGATGAGCCCGAGAAGGATCGAGGTCTCGAACAGCATGGCCACACCGGCAATGAGAACGCGAAGGCTCGGGTTGACGCTGTGCACCGCTGACAGCAGCCAGTCGAAAAAGGCGTTCACGATGCGTAACCCTACCTAGATCGGCTTGCGGAGGGCATCCATCCGGGCGCGCCACAATCCGAGACGACCAGGCAGCTGCGCGACCTTCGGCCCATCGATCCACTCGGTGACCAGGCGGATGCCGTGGAGCGCGTTCAGCGCCCAGATTTCCGTCCCGGCCAGTTCGGTGGGTGTCATCGCTTCTTCCCAGGTCTCGAGTCCGAGCGCGGTCGCGAGCGTGCGCAGTGTGCGCACCGTGACGCTGTCGACCCGGGCGAATTCGGCGGGCGGACCACAGAGAATGTCGCCGCGCCACCACAGCAGGCCGCTCTGCGAAGTCTCAACCACATACCCGTCCGCGTTCACGATCACCGCCTCGCTCGCGCCGCGCGCCTGCACTGCCGTTCGAACCCGGATCATCGCGTCAAGGTCGGGTCCCTTGATGCTCGGCGCGGTGCGCGGGTCGCCGTCCGTCCAGGTCGCCACCGTTGCGTGGTTCGAGCGCTCGGGAGCGCTGCGCATCCGCAGCACCAGCAACTGCGAGCCCAACCGATTCTGCAGTTCGACGCGAGGGAACCAGTCGCCGTCGCCCGGAGTCGATTCGCGGGCGGCGATCCAGAACGCGTTCGCGGCCGTGTACTCGCGCGCGGCATCCGCCATGCTGTCGAGGAATCTGCGCCGGTGCAGATCCAGTCCGAGCGTCGTGCCTTCGGTGACCAGCCACGAGTCGGCGACCTCGATGCGGGTGTCGGTCATGTCGCAATAGTCGAGGGCGACGAGTTCACCACCGTGCCAGCGATAGATCGACTCGACACTCATAGGATCAAGGCTATGCCCGTACTTCGGCGGTCTCCGCTCGGCAGGTGGATCGACCCGGCGGATGCGTTCTTCGCGCTCTGCGGCGACGATACGGACGTGTTCTGGCTCGACAGCGGACCCAACACGACCGCCGGGCGCAGCTACCTCGGACGGGCATCGAGAGTCGTCACATCTGAGTCCAGGGCCTCGATGCTGCAGTTTCTTCGAACCGATTTGTCCGCGCGGCGCCTCCGGCCGACAACGGACGGATTCTCGCTCGGCTGGGTCGGATGGCTGGGGTACGAAACCCGGTTCGAGACGATGGGCACGGTGCGGCCGTCCGGCGACGCAGCCGACACGCCGTCCGCCGACGCGGCGTTCCTCTACATCGACCACGCCGTCGAGTTCGATCACGCCAAACGCGAGGTCACTCTGTTGTCGCTGGACGACCGCAACGAGGACTGGGCGGATGCGCTCGGAGAACCCATCGCCGCTGTCGCGCCGATTGCCCCGGTAGGCCGGGCGCTTGCCGCGTTCTGGAGGGACACCGACGCGGACTATCTCGCCAAGATTCGCGAGTGCAAGGCCCGGATCGCCGCCGGGGACGCATACCAGCTGTGCCTGACGACCGCGGTGCGGGTGGAGACCACGCCCGACCCGGTTGCCACCTACTTCGCCCTGCGCGCCGCGAATCCGAGCCATCATGGCGCGCTGGTGCGAATCGGCGACACGTCCCTTCTGAGTTCGTCGCCCGAGCAGTTTCTGACTGTCAGCCCGGATGGCGTCGTCGAGTCGCGCCCGATCAAGGGGACGAGGCCTCGCGGGGAAACGGCCCAGGCGGATGCGGCGCTCGCCGCAGAATTGCGCGCCAACGAAAAGGAGCGCGCCGAGAACCTGATGATCGTGGACCTGATGCGCAACGACATCGGTCGAGTCAGCCGCATCGGCAGCGTCGAGGTGCCGGAACTGCTTGAGGTCGAGAGTTACGCGACCGTCCATCAGCTGGTCAGTACGGTGCGCGGGCACCTCGAGGAGGGCCTGGACGCCATCGACGCCGTCGTGTCATGTTTCCCCGCCGGGTCGATGACCGGCGCGCCGAAGTCGAGCGCGACGCGCATCCTAAATGAGCTCGAGGGCGAGCCGCGCGGGATCTACTCGGGCGCGTTCGGTTACTTTGGGCTCGACGGCCGAGTCGATCTGGCGATGGTCATCCGCAGCATCATCCTCTCGCCGTCCGGTGCGACGATCGGAACCGGCGGGGGCATTACCGCGCTGAGCGATCCGGATGAGGAACTGGCCGAAGTCAAGCTCAAGGCCGCGGCCCTGCTGAAAGTGCTCGGGGCCGGCTAGAGCCGTTCCGCGATCGCCTTGATGCGCGTTAGTCGCGCGTCCCACTCGCGGCCGATTCGATCGAGGTCGTTCGCTAATGCGCTGAGCTGCGCTCCCAGCGCGCGATACCGGAGCTCTCTCCCGACGCGATCTGCCTCGATGAGACCGGCTCCGGCCAGCGAGTGCAGGTGCTTGGCGATGGCCTGGCGTGATACCGGCATCTCATCGGCAAGCGCGGATGCCGAAAGCTCGCGCGCGCCGAGCCGCGTGAGGATGTCCCACCGGGTCTCATCGGCCAGTGCGGAGAATACCGGGGCGAGGTTCATGCCGAGTCCTGCTTCTCGAGGAACGACCGGAGCTCGTCGAGTTCCTCGAGCCAGCCCTCGGTGTTCAGGCCCATGAAGTGTGCAGATTCGGCTCCGAACTGCTCCCAACCGGTTTCGACGACGGTGAGCTGCGTGCCGCTATCCGTCTCGACGAGAGTGAACCGCACCAGGGTGGATGGCGAGACCGCGGGGTCGGCTCCGGGCTCGTGTGCCCAGCGGTAGGCGAATGAGACGGGTTCTGTGACCTCCTCAACGATGATCGAGAAGTCGCCGTCGCCGCCGAATCCCATCACTCCGGCGCCACCCACTCGCAAGTCGATCGTTGCGGTCTCGCCGAACCACTCGCTGATGAGTTCGGCTTGCGTAAGCGCGGCCCACACTGTGGAGGGATGCGCTGCGATATGCAGGGTTCTGGTGACGCTGAGTTCGCTCATGCAACCCAACGATTGCAGATCTTTACCCAAAGTGCAACCACAGAGTTGCGGTCGACGGGTGCCCGCGCTCCTTTAGTACGCTTGTCAGGCGGCGGCGACGCCCACCCTCCGGCAAACAATTGGACTATCCACGTGGCAGACCAGCACGACACCCCTGACGATGCGGTGTACGACTTTCGGCGCATCCAGGACAAGTGGCTGCCGATCTGGGACGACCTGAAGCCGTTCCGCAGCGACGATCCCAGTGACACCCGACCACGTAAATACATCCTCGACATGTTCCCGTATCCATCCGGCGACCTGCACATGGGGCACGCGGAGGCCTACGCGCTTGGCGACGTGGGTGCTCGCTACTGGCGGCAGCGCGGCTTCAACGTGCTGCATCCGATCGGCTGGGATTCCTTTGGTCTGCCCGCGGAAAATGCCGCGATCAAGCGTGGCGTCGATCCCCGCGAATGGACCTACGCGAACATCGAGCAGCAGCGCGTTTCAATGCGGCGCTACGCGCCATCCTTCGACTGGGATCGGGTGCTGCACACCAGCGACCCCGAATACTACAAGTGGAACCAGTGGCTGTTCCTCAAGATGTTCGAAAAGGGACTTGCGTACCGCAAGGAGAGCTGGGTCAACTGGGATCCCGTCGACCAGACGGTGCTCGCGAACGAGCAGGTGCTGCCGGACGGCACCTCCGAGCGCAGTGGCGCGATCGTGGTCAAGCGCAAGCGCACGCAGTGGTACTTCAAGATCACGGATTACGCCGATCGACTGCTCGATGACCTGAACCAGCTGGAGGGTTCGTGGCCAGCGAAGGTCATCGCGATGCAGCGCAACTGGATCGGCCGCTCGCAGGGCGCTGACGTCGACTTCGAGGTCGAGGATCGCGACGGCAAGCTGACCGTCTTCACGACGCGCCCGGACACGCTCTACGGTGCGACGTTCATCGTCGTCGCTCCCGATTCGGAGCTTGCCGCCGAACTGGTCGAGGGGTCGACGGACGCGGTCAAGGCCGCCTTCGCGGACTACCTCGAGGACGTGCAGAAGTCATCCGAGATTGAGCGGCAGGATGCCGGCCGCGAGAAGACTGGGATCCCACTGGAGCGCTACGCAATCAATCCCGCGAATGGCGAGCGTATTCCGATCTGGACGGCGGATTACGTGCTGGCCGAGTACGGCCACGGCGCCGTCATGGCCGTGCCCGCGCACGATCAGCGCGACCTGGACTTTGCGCGAAAGTTCGGGCTGCCCATTCGTGTGGTCGTTGACACCAACGCGCCGGTGACCGGTGCAGTGCCGGTGCTCGAAGTGGATGAGCACGGTGCGGCAATCCTGCCGGATGAGCTTCCACCACTGGATCCCGCCGCGACCGGGCAGGCGTTGCACGGCGACGGCCGGATGATCAACTCGGGTCCGCTTGACGGACTCAGCAAGTCCAACGCGATAAAGAAAATCATCGAACAGCTCGAGGCCGCGGGGACCGGTCGTGCCGCCAAGGTGTATCGGCTGCGCGACTGGCTGATTTCACGGCAGCGCTACTGGGGTACGCCGATCCCGATCATCCACGGCCAGGATGGCTCGCTGATTCCGGTTCCCGAAGACCAACTGCCCATCGTCCTGCCGCCGACCGAAGGACTCGACCTTCAGCCGAAGGGCCAGTCGCCTCTGGGGGCGGCGGAGGACTGGGTCAACGTCACGAATCCGATGGACGGAACGCCGGCGCTTCGAGACCCGGACACCATGGACACGTTCGTCGACAGCTCGTGGTATTTCCTGCGGTTCCTCGATCCCCATGATGACGCCCGCGCCTTCGACCCGGCGGAAGCCGACAAGTGGGCACCCGTCGACCAGTACGTCGGGGGCGTCTCGCACGCCATCCTGCACCTGCTGTACGCACGATTCATCACGAAGGTGCTCTTCGATCTCGGTTACGTCACTTTTACCGAACCGTTCAGCGCGCTGCTGAACCAGGGCCTCGTGCTCATGGACGGTTCGGCAATGTCGAAGTCGAAGGGCAATCTCGTGCGGCTGTCCGACCAGCTGGACGAGCACGGCGTGGATGCCGTGCGGCTCACGATGGCCTTTGCGGGACCGCCGGAAGACGACATCGATTGGGCGGATGTCTCGCCGTCCGGGTCGGAGAAGTTCCTGGCGAGAGCATGGCGACTGGCGCGCGACGTTACGAGCGCCCCCGGCGTCGATTGGCGCTCGGGCGACACGGCTCTCCGTCGCCAGACTCATCGCCTGCTGGCGGAGGGACCGGGGCTGGTCGAGTCGTTCAAGTACAACGTTCTCGTGGCGAGACTGATGGAGCTGGTCAACGCGACCCGCAAGACTATCGACTCGGGTGCTGGCGCCGGTGACCCCGCAGTTCGCGAGGCGACCGAGGTGATCGCGGTAGCGCTGAGCCTGTTCGCGCCCTACACCGCCGAGGACATGTGGGCGATCCTCGGACACGAACCCACGGTAGCGCTCGCGGGGTGGCGAAAGGCCGATCCCATCCTGCTCGTGGAGGATTCCGTTACGGCGATCATTCAGGTCGACGGCAAGGTGCGCGACAAGCTGACTGTTTCGCCCAAGGTTTCTGCGGATGAACTCGAGAAGCTCGCCCGAGCATCCGCGGCTGTGGTTCGGACCGTAGGGGACCGCGAGATCGCTAACGTCATCGTGCGTGCACCTCGACTCGTCAACATCGCGACGAAGTAGCGGCTTCCCCACAGTCGATCCTGGTCGACGTTTCGAGGACGCGCGCGTCGCTAGCCTGCACTGGTGGATCTCGACCAGGAAACAGCAATGCCCGCGGTTCAGCGCGGAGTAAGGATGCGGGTCGGGCTGGGTGCCGACGTGGTGCTGGTACTCGTCGCAGCCGCGATCGCCGTCGTAATTACCGCCGCAACCTCACATCCGGCGGCCGCTTCCACGGGCGGCTACACCACTGGGTCGAGTGCGGCTCACACGTCCCAGCCGTCGCCGGATGTCCCGCCCGCGTCTACGTCCGCGACCGCGTTCGTTCAGGTCGTCGGGCAGGTGCAGAAACCCGGCGTCTATGAACTGCCGGCAGGTGACCGAATTGTGGACGCCATCGCGGCTGCGGGCGGTTTCACGACCAAGGCCGACCCGGCGAGCCTCAATCTGGCGCAGGTGATCGCCGATGGCCAGCAAATCGTGGTGGGCGCCCACGGGGCCGTCGCGGCTGGCGCCAGCGGTTCATCGCCCGGACTTACCGGCTCGGGAACCATCGACATCAACACCGCGGACGAGACCGGGCTCGAAACCCTCGACGGCATCGGGCCCGCGCTTGCCCAGCGGATTATTGCCTATCGAACAGCACACGACGGATTCCGGTCGGTGAACGACCTGCAAAACGTCACCGGGATCGGGCCAAAGAAGTTCGCGGCGATCAAGGGGAGTGTGAGCATCTGAGTCGCGGGACGCCGATCCCGAAGCCGGGTCCCGCCGTAGATCTTCGGATCGTGATTCCGGCCGGGGTCGCGTGGCTAGTCACGATTGTTCTGCTGTCGTTTCCCGCGTGGATGCTGGCGTCCTCGATCCTGGCCTGGGTCGGCGCCTTCGGTTTCATCGCCCTCGGCAGGCTGACGGGCAAGCCGTGGCTGGTCGTGGGGGCGCTGTCCTGTGCAGCCGCGGCACTGTTGGCGACCGCGGCATCTTCGCAGTCGGATGCGAGGCGTCCCGAGTTCCTCGCGAAGTCACAATCGATTTCTTCGGCAACGGTGGTCACGACTCAGACGGCCGTGCCGTCCAGTCGATTCTTTGCAGCAACCGTTGTCCTGGCAGGTGACCGCACGGTTTCGGTCCCGGTTCTTGTGTTTGGAGCCGCTCTCACGCGACGAACCGAAATTGGCACCTCGCTTCGGCTCAGCGGATCTCTCATCGCCACCGATCCAAACGACGAGGTTTCCTATCTGGTCTTCGCGCGAGGCGAAACCAGGGTGATCGCCCCTCCGCCCTGGTATCTCTCCTGGGCGAATGGCTTGCGCGCGGGACTTGCCGGGGCCGCGACGTCACTCCCGGGTGACGGTGGAGCGTTGCTCCCCGGTCTCGCCATCGGCGACACGACCGCGGTGAGCCCAACTCTGAACGCCAACATGAAGGCGGCGTCGCTAACCCACCTGACCGCGGTTTCCGGCGCAAACTGTGCCGTGGTCATCGGCCTCATCCTGCTCGTTGGCCAGGCGATCGGGCTCAGTCGCGGGGTGCGGATCGCCGCTGCGCTCGCGGTGCTCGTCGGATTCGTGGTGCTCGTCACGCCGCAGCCCAGCGTGCTTCGGTCGGCGATCATGGCTGCGCTGGTCCTCGGCGCACTCGCTAGAGGCAGGCCCGCCAGCGGACTTCCGGTCGTTGGCATCACGGTCATCGCACTCCTCGCCTACGACCCCTGGCTGGCCGTCGACTACGGATTCGCGCTGTCCGTGCTCGCGACAGCCGGGCTCATGACCATGACGGCACCGATTTCGCGTTTGCTGGAAGAGTTCCTGCCGAGGTGGCTCGCGATTTCAGTCGCTGTCCCGCTCGCGGCGCAGCTCGCCTGCCAGCCGGTGCTCGTCCTGCTGAACCCTTCGCTTCCGCTGTATGGGGTGATAGCGAATTCGCTGGCGGAGCCCGCGTCGCCCGTCGCGACGGTGATCGGCCTTCTGGCCTGCGTCTCGCTGCCCGTCGTGCCGCCGGTTGGCCATGTGCTTACGGCAATCGCGTGGGTGCCCTCCGCGTGGATCGCCGCGGTTGCGACCTTCTTCTCGGGACTGCCCGGCGCCCGCCTGCCGTGGGCTGGCGGTTTCGTGGGTGCGCTGTCGCTCGCTGCCGTCACGGTCGCGCTACTCGTCGTTATGTTTGCGCGCGTCTCTCGGCGCCACAGAATCGTCATCGCCGGCGCCGCAGGCATCCTCCTGATCGGAACGTTGGGAGCCGCCGCCGCGATTCCCGGCCTCGGCGTGGCGCCGGCGGCGACGAGATCGGATGCTGCGGATACGCTGGTGACGATCATCCGAAGCACAGGAAGGGGGCGTTGTGGCGGCACCGGCATCGAGGACCGCGCCGTCCATCCCGCAGTTGGAGTGGCGCCAGATTCGTCCCGCGCCGATCGTTCTCGTCTCGGGCACGGAAGGCTTCCTCGCGGATCGCGCGATCCGGATCCTGCGTGACACGTTGCGCGCCGAAGACCCCAGCCTTGAGGTCAGCGACCTCGAGGCCGATGGCTATGTCCCGGGTGAGTTGATCTCGCTCGCCAGCCCATCCCTGTTCAATGAACCGCGCCTCATTCGTATCGACAACGTCGAGAAGTGCACCGATGCATTCCTGACCGAAACCCTCGACTACCTCGACCACCCGGCCGACGACACGTACGTAGTCTTGCGGCACGCCGGGGGAGTGCGCGGCAAGAAACTGCTCGACGCGATTCGGGCGGGCCAGGGCGGCGGGATCGAGATCGTGTGCGCCGAACTCAAGAAGGACACCGAGAAGCTCGACTTCGCAGCCGCAGAATTCTCCGACGCAAACCGGCGCGTGACGGCGAGCGCACTTCGGGCGCTGGTCACCGCCTTCGCCGACGATCTCGCGGAGCTGGCATCCGCCTGCCAGCAGCTCCTCGAAGACGCCAGCGAAGAAATCACCGAGGTGACGGTCGAGAAGTACTACTCCGGACGGGTGGAAACCAACGCATTCAGGGTTGCGGACGCTGCTATCGCCGGGCGCCGCGGAGAGGCGCTGGTGCTGCTGAGGCACGCGATTTCATCGGGCGCTGACCCGGTGCCAATGGTGGCGGCCTTCGCGGCGAAGCTACGCACGATGGCGAAGATTTCCGGGGTGCGCGGGAGTTCGATGCAGCTCGCCCAGCAATTCGGCCTCGCACCATGGCAGGTCGACCGGGCGAAGCGCGATCTGCAGGGGTGGAACGATGCCGGTCTCGGTCGTTCGATCGAATTGGTGGCCGAGACGGATGCGCAGGTGAAGGGCGGAGGTCGCGACCCGGTGTTCGCGCTCGAGCGCATGGTGAGCCTGATCAGTCGCCGCGGGTCGCTCCAGTAAGAGAACGCCCGCCGCGGATCAATCCGGCGACGGGCGTAATTCCTGAAGTTCTGGAGGGGAAATCCCTAAAGTGCGGCGACCTGCTTCGCAATCGCCGACTTGCGGTTCGCGGCCTGGTTGCGGTGGATGACACCCTTGCTGACCGCCTTGTCGAGCTTCCTGCCCGCAAGCGTCAGTGAGGTGGCGGCGGCGGCCTTGTCGCCGGCGGCTACCGCCTTGTGAGTCGCGCGGATGGCGGTCTTGAGCTCGCTCTTGACCGCCTTGTTGCGGTCCTGCGCCTTCTTGTTGGTGCCGATCCGCTTGATCTGCGACTTGATGTTTGCCACGAAGTAACCCTTGTCTGATGCTTTCGATGTGATTGAGTCGGCGGTGCGGGAAGTGAATTCAATACCGCGCCGAAGCCAAGGGACAACAATACCAGTCGTCGCGAGCATCCGAAAATTTGAGGCAGTGAACTAGTATCTAAACAGTTCAGACGCATCAGCTTAGGGCGTTTACGCTCTGGCCCGGAGGTGTTGGGATCAGTAGTCATGATCCATGCCCGAAGTAAAGTCCGATGCAGCCCGGATCCTTGGTGAGAGAGTGCGTGCCCAGCGACAGCGGCTCGGCATTAGCCAGGAGACACTCGCGCAGCTCTCCGATGTCCATTGGACGTTCGTCGGCCAGGTAGAGCGGGGCGCGCGGAATCTGAGCCTGCACAACATCATCAAGATTGCGGGCGGGCTGGATGTTGACCCCGGTCTGCTGATCGCCGGCATTCCCGCATCCGCCGTGCCGCACGAGGAGCGACCGCTTTCACCGGCCGACCGGATTCGCATCCAGCGACAGGCAGGTTCAAAGCCAGTAGCGTAGGGGGATGCCCGACCGCGCGTCCCGCCCACAGGCGAGCGGCCGTCGTATCGTCATCGCCGGTGCGAGCGGCTTCGTCGGTAGTTACCTGGTCTCGCGGTTCCGTGCCGCGGGCGACACTGTCGCAACCATTGGTCGCGGTGCAGCGGACGCCAGGTGGGGCGACCCGGCCGCGATCGCTTCGGTCGTCGAGGGGTCAGACGTCGTAATCAACCTCGCGGGCAAGAGCGTCAACTGCCGGTACACCCGCAGGAACAAGGCCGCCATTTTCAGTTCGAGGCTGCTCACCACCGCAGAACTCGGCGACGCCGTCGCAGTGGTCGATCATCCGCCCGCCGTCTGGTTCAACGCGAGCACCGCGACGATCTATCGCCATGCCGACGACCGGCCAATGACCGAAAAAAAGGGCGAGCTGGGATCCGGATTCTCCGTGAACGTGGCCAGCGCGTGGGAACGCGAGTTCTTCGCGCACCATCGCGACGGTGTGCGCCAGGTCGCGCTTCGGATGGCCATCGTGCTCGGCCCCGGATCTGCGCTCACGCCCTTGGTGCGATTGACCCGCGCGGGTCTGGGCGGACCGCAGTTCGGCGGCAAGACGAAGGGCGCGCGGCAGCGATTCAGTTGGGTTCACATTGCGGATGTGTACCGCGCCATCGAGTTCCTGATTTCGCACGTGAGCCTGACTGACGCGGTCAATGTCGCCTCGCCGTATCCGGTGGACAACCGCGAGCTGATGGCGACTCTGCGCCGGGTGCTCGGCGTGCGGGTGTTCCTGCCGGTGTTCGACTGGATGCTGGAAGTTGGTGCCTTCGCGCTGCGCACCGAGACCGAGCTTCTGCTCAAGAGCCGTTGGGTGGTGCCGAAGCGACTGCTGGACGCCGGATTCGGATTCGAGTTTCCGAAGCTCGAGGGCGCGCTGCGCAACATCCTGCACCGCGAGCTCGCGGAGAATCCGCCGGTCGAATCCGGGGGTTAGCCTCCTGTTCCTGCCTTCGCCTTACTTTCTAGGCTGGAGCAATGACCTCCACCGAAACCTCCGATCGCGCGACATCGGCCCCCACCGCGCCCGTCGCTGCTGCACCGTCCCGCACCCTGAGCATTCTGAGCCTTGTTGCGGCGATCGCGTCGGTCCCGCTCGGGCACCTGGTGATTCTGCCGCTGGCCGCAATCGTGCTCGGGTTCATTGCTCGCCAGCGCGAACCGTGGGCGCGAGGTATGTCCACCGGGGGAATCGTGGTCGGATTCGTCATTCTGTTCTGGTGGCTGATCGTCGGGGCCATCGCTCTCACCGTCTGGCTTCCGATCGCGCTCGTGTCGAACGGGTTCTAGCACCGGGCGGGTTCCCGCACGGGCACCGCCAGCCGAGACGGCTGTCGGCGCTGGTGCCGCGGCGAAGGCCAGAACTGGCCTTCGCTTTTAGCTCCCGCGCGCATGAGACAATTGCACAAATGTCACCACGAGCACTCCGAGGCCTCGAGCCCGCGGCGACCGATCCGGCGTTCATCCGCAACTTCTGCATCATCGCGCACATCGATCACGGCAAGTCGACCCTTGCGGACCGCATGCTGTCGCTCACCGGCGTCGTGGATGACCGTGCGATGCGCGCGCAGTACCTCGACCGCATGGATATCGAGCGCGAGCGCGGCATCACCATCAAGAGCCAGGCCGTTCGGATGCCGTGGTCCCACGCCGGTCCAGTCGGCCAGGAGGGCCGTACCGAGGCCAAGACCTATGCCCTGAACATGATCGACACACCCGGTCACGTCGACTTCACCTATGAGGTATCGCGAAGTCTCGCGGCGTGTGAGGGGGCAGTGCTCCTCGTCGACGCAGCGCAGGGAATCGAGGCACAGACGTTGGCGAACCTCTACCTCGCGCTGGAGAACGACCTCGCCATCATCCCCGTTCTCAACAAGATCGACCTGCCGGCGGCGGAGCCCGAGAAGTATGCGAAGGAACTCGCGAGCCTGATCGGCGGACGACCCGAGGACGTACTGCGCGTGAGCGGTAAGACCGGCGCGGGCGTGTCCGAGCTGCTGGACAAGGTCATTGAGCTCATCCCGGCACCGGTCGGCGATGCGAACGCGGCCGCCCGCGCGATGATCTTCGATTCGGTCTACGACAGCTACCGCGGCGTGGTCACCTATGTGCGGATGATCGACGGCAAGCTCAACGCCCGCGAGAAGATCCAGATGATGTCGACGCGCGCGATGCACGACATCCTCGAGATCGGTGTTTCCTCGCCCGAGCCGACCGTCACCAAGGGTCTCGGTGTTGGCGAGGTCGGCTATCTGATCACCGGTGTGAAGGACGTGCGCCAAAGCAAGGTCGGCGACACCGTGACGACGGCCGTCAAGCCGGCGAGCAAGGCGCTGCCCGGTTATACCGAGCCGAAACCGATGGTGTTTTCGGGACTCTATCCGCTCGACGGGAGCGACTATCCGCTGCTGCGCGAAGCGCTGGACAAGCTCAAGCTGTCGGATGCGGCGCTCGTGTATGAGCCCGAGACATCCGTCGCCCTCGGGTTCGGATTCCGTTGCGGATTCCTGGGACTGCTGCATCTCGAGATCGTCACCGAGCGCCTCGATCGCGAGTTCGGCCTCGACCTCATCACGACCGCGCCGTCGGTACCGTACGAAGTGACGACGGACGACAAGAAGACAGTGACCGTCACGAACCCGTCGGAGTTTCCCGGCGGCAAGATCGCATCCGTCTCCGAACCGATGGTCCGGGCGGCGATTCTGGCGCCCAAGGACTACGTCGGCGTGATCATGGAGCTCTGCCAGTCGCGTCGCGGCAGCCTGCTCGGCATGGATTACCTCGGCGAGGATCGCGTCGAGATCCGCTACCGGATGCCTCTCGGCGAGATCGTCTTCGACTTCTTCGACAACCTGAAGAGTCGCACGGCCGGGTATGCGTCGCTCGACTATGAACCGGACGGCCAGGCCGCCTCCGACCTGGTCAAAGTCGACATCCTGCTGCAGGGCGAACAGGTCGACGCGTTTTCGACCATCGTGCATCGCGACAAGGCCCAGCCGTACGGCGCGCTGATGACCGAGCGACTGCGCAAACTGATTCCGCGCCAGCAGTTCGAGGTGCCGATCCAGGCTGCGATCGGGTCGCGGATCATTGCCCGCGAAAGCATCCGAGCGGTTCGTAAAGACGTGCTGGCGAAGTGCTACGGGGGTGACATCACCCGCAAGCGCAAGCTCCTCGAGAAGCAGAAGGAGGGCAAGAAGCGAATGAAGATGGTGGGTCGCGTCGAGGTTCCGCAGGAGGCGTTCATTGCTGCGCTGAGCGGTGACGTCGAGAAGAAGAAGGACAAGTAGGCTCTGCTCAATTTGACCGTCGTGCGTTCCTCAGGAGAAATTGTGAAACGCCGGGTTGATTGACCGGGTTGCACGGCGTGTCTCGAATTTCTCCTTAGTTCGGCGCGGCCGAGCCGGGGGAGCCGCTCAGTCGTCGAAGACGTTCCAGCAGATAGCGCTGCGCAGGCGCTGATCATCCAGGACGAGGGCTCGTACAGCGTCGGGTAGCTGCTCGCGTTGCCAATCGCGCTCACGGACACGAGCATCCTGCGCGAGTTTGCTCGCAGTGGCGGCCTGAACGGCGCGAATTGCATACGCGGCTGCACCGAGATCGTGGGCGGCGACGTGGGCAACCGCGACAGCCTGACCAGCCGCGAGTGCGGCAAACCGGGCCGCGTCGGAGCAACCGCGACCGGCGGCGTTGGCCGCGAACGCCGCATTGTGGGCATCCGTCATTGGTACCTCGCCGCGAATCCACGCGCGCAGCATCGCAATGGCCTCTCGAGGTCGTTGGTCATCCGGAGCCTCACGCGCGAACAACCCGAGCACGTGCTCCGCGCAGGCGGCCGACCACTCAGCGAGCGCGTGGTGGTCGGCATCCGTGAGCAGGCCACCGCGTCGGATAGTGACGAGACGCGGATCGCGTGCTTTCGGCAGGATCATCCCTCAAGTGTGCCCGTTTGGGGCGTTTGTGCCCGCCCGCGCGCTCACTCGTCGCGAATGGGAACAATCGCGCGGGACGTTACTCCGCCAGGATCTTCGCGCGGGCGGTAGCCAGCTCGTCGTCGCTGATCAGGCCGCGGGAGTGCAGATCCGCGAGTTCCTCGAGGCGCGTCTCCTTGAGCACGGCGGGCGTGGCGGCCTCGGGTACAAGCGCCGCATCCGTGCCGTCGGCGATGATGTTGGCACTTCGCTCCGCCGGGGTTTCGTCAGCGAACGGCTTGGTCTTCGGAAGATCGGCCATCGACGCCTGAAGCTGCGCTGCTACCCGCTGGTCGCTCGCCGCGGACGCCTGCTTGGCACGCCGGGAAATGCTCGCGATCCAGAGAACGAGTCCCACGATCACAACGACGAAGATGACGATGAAGAGGATGTCGCTGGTGCCCATGCTGCGAGAATAGACGGATGCAGTGCGCCGCGCCGGAAGGCTCTCCGAATCGCGAAATCGCGCGATTCGCAGGAGTCGACTCGTGAGCAAGGCTGCCTTGTGGGAGCGTGCCGTGAGCTATGCGGCCGTCGGGGCAACGCAGAAGCCCGACCTGATGCAATATCCGCCGCGAGGTTATCGCCCGCTCGAACGACGCATCCGGATCGGACACGGCGACGAGCGGTGGGAATATGCCTGGACACAGCTATTCACGTGGGGAGTCCAGCGGCTGTCTGGCATGAAGGTCGAGGTCACCGACACGCCGGGCGAAGTCACTGAGCTCACCTACACGCCGGTGGGATTCGACGCCAGCGGCAACCCGGTTGTGCCAGCCACGGTGGATGAATCCGGCGAGGCCCTGTTCGGGCCCGATGGAAGCGCGTTCCTGCGGCCGGGCGACACAGCGAACCTCGTCATCCCCTTCGGCCCTCTCAGGATCGGTTCGCCGGTTCGCGTCGTGTACGTCGTCGACGAGCCCGCCCGCAAGGGATTCGCGTACGGGACTCTGCCCGGACATCCGGAAAGTGGCGAAGAGGCCTGGATGCTGACCCGATCCGACGATGGCTCGGTGTGGCTGACCATTCGCGCGTTCTCGCGCCCATCGAGCAAGCGCTGGTGGGCGGTCTATCCGGTACTGCGGATCGTGCAGGAAGTCTTCACGCGGCGCTACGAGCGAGCGCTCACCGGAGCGCTGCCGTCCTGATGGGAGATCGGTAATGCCGAGCGCGCTTCCGATTGCTGATCCTGCGCCGCTCGACGGGCTCCTGCCGGAGTCCGTGGCGGATGGCGCTTCCGAGCGCAACTTCGGCGTGTACCTCCACGTGCCGTTCTGCCGGGTGCGCTGCGGGTATTGCGACTTCAATACGTACACCGCCGATGAGCTGCGCGGAGCGAAACGAGCCGACTACGCGGATCAGGCAATCGCAGAAGTCCACCAGGCGCGCGAGGTGCTTGCTCGGGCGGGAATCACGAACCGAGAAGTATCGACCGTATTCTTCGGCGGTGGCACTCCGACCATGCTTCCCGCGTCCGATCTGGAGCGGATGCTGGAGGCCGTGCGCACGACCTGGGGACTCGCGCAGGGTGCCGAGGTGACAACCGAAGCGAATCCGGACTCGGTCGATGCCGATTATCTTGCGGCGCTCGCTGACGCAGGGTTCACTCGGATCTCGTTCGGGATGCAGTCGGCAGTTCCGCACGTGCTGGCGACTCTCGAGCGCACCCACGATCCCGAACGCATTCCGCTCGTGGTCGAGTGGGCGCGGGCCGTCGGGTTGCAGGTCAGTCTCGACTTGATTTATGGCACTCCGGGCGAGTCGCTCGAGGACTGGCGGACCTCCGTCGAGCAGGCAATCGCGCAGAGCCCCGACCACATATCGGCGTACGCGCTCATCGTCGAAGACGGGACGAAACTGGCCCGCCAGATTCGTCGTGGCGAGGTGGCGGAACCCGACGACGACCTCGCGGCAGACATGTACGAACTCGCGGACGGTCTATTCGGCGGGGCAGGGTACGACTGGTACGAGGTGAGCAACTGGGCCCGCGATGGGCACCTCAGTCACCACAACCTCGCATACTGGCAAGGACACGACTGGTGGGGTGTCGGCCCCGGGGCGCACAGTCACGTCGGCGGCGTCCGCTGGTGGAACGTGAAGCATCCCGCCGCCTATGCGGAGCGCATCGCGGCGAACCAGTCGCCGGCAGCGGGCCGTGAAACGCTAGACGACGAGACGCGTCGCGTTGAGCGAGTGCTGTTGGGCGTGCGCATCCGCGATGGGTTGCCGATCGACGAATTGGATGCCGCCGGACGTCGAGCCGTCGCAGGACTCATCGCCGACGAACTGGTCGAGCCCGCGCCTGCGCTGCGCGGCACGCTGGTGCTCACGCTGCGCGGTCGGCTGCTCGCGGATGCCGTCGTGCGTCGACTGCTCGCTGACTGACGTCGCGCGAGCTACTTGATGAGACGCACGGCAAACGGGTAGCGGTAGGAGCCGCCACCGTTGACCCGGATGAATCCGATGACCGAGAGCACGATGTTGAGGATCCAGACCGCGACGGGCACCAGACCGAGCACGTAGGCGAGTGCATCTCCTGGATGGCTGCCGAGACCGGCGGCCGCGCTAATGACGATCGAGGCGACGATTGTTACCAGGAGCTCGATGACGAGCCACCCAAGCGTGAACGTGATCTGCCAGTTGAGAGCCTCTTTGGACTCGATAGCCGTCTTCACGCCCCGATGCCGGAACAACAAAAAGACGATCAGCGACGGCAGGAAGCCGACGACTCCGCCCAGGTGGGCGAGCGCAGCCCAGAGGGTGTCTTCCTCGGGCTTGAGCGGTACCGACGGGCCGGTCGAACCGGTGTCATCAGTGGGCGCATCCTTCTTGGTCATTTCCTCGACCGTCCCCTTTGGTGAGTGAGTCGCTGGCGAGTGGGCCGAGCGGCGGAATTCTTTACATGGAAAAGGGGGCCGGAGTGCATCCAGCCCCCTTCACGACCAGGACTACTTGATCCAGCGGATGTTCACCGGGTACTTGTACAGCTCGCCCGTGTTGCTGACCTTCACGCCGCCGACGATCGCGAAGATCAGGTTGGCGATGGCAACGAGCCAGGCGAGGACGATGAACAAGATGCCGATGTAGAAGATCAACGTGATGATCCCGATGATGTACAGGATGATGTAGATCGCCGTGATGTTGATCGTCCAGTTCAGGTTTTCCTTGCTCTGAGCCTTGATCTTCGGGCCACGGTTTCCAAAGCCGAAGTAGAAGATGAGTCCGGGAATGAGAAGGATGATGTTCAGGAACGTCGAGAGGGTGGCGTACTGCTTGTCCTCCGCCTCGGTGAACGGAGCCGCGGGGGCTGCGGCTGGCTGGGGCGTGGGATCAGTCATTTGGGGTGCTGCCTTTCGTGGTGGGGTCAAGCCCCGAAGGATGTCGAACGGAGTACATGGCCGTTGTGCTCGCCAGCGCAGGTAGCGCGCGCAAGCACAGACACAAGCTAGCGCTACGCCACCCCCGCGCACAACGGAAATGACGGTGTATTTCAAGATAGAATTGGCAGTCAATAGTCACGAGTGCTAAGCCGTGTTCATTCACGAGGCGGGAGGGCGTTATGGTTTCTGGCCGCAGTCTCGACGTCCTGCGAGTGATTGTGCAGGACTACGTTGCCTCCCGCGAGCCGGTCGGCTCGAAGTCGATCGTGGAACGCCATTCCTTCGGGGTGTCAGCGGCGACCATCCGAAATGACATGGCGCTGCTCGAAGAGGAAGAACTGATTGCGGCCCCGCACACCTCATCCGGCCGGGTTCCCACCGACAAGGGCTACCGGATGTTCGTCGACCATCTCTCTGAGATCCGGCCGCTGTCTACGGCGCAACGGCAAGCCATCGACGCGTTCCTCGGGGCATCCCTCGATCTGGATGACGTGCTCGCCCGCACGGTGCGGCTGCTGTCGCAACTCACACACCAGGTCGCGCTGGTTCAGTACCCCCTGCTATCGAAGTCGCGTGTGCGCCATGTCGAGCTCGTGCCGCTTTCGGCGACTCGCGTGATGAGCGTCTTCATCACCGACACCGGCCGCGTCGAGCAGCGGATTCTGGATGTCGCGGGCGAACTGGATGAGACGGTGCTCGGCGACATCCGCGCACGATTGAACTCGGTGCTCGGCGGTCTCGGGCTGGCGGAAGCGACGGATGTCCTCGCCGCATTCCCCGAGCAGTTTGCGCCGGCGCGCGAGGCTCTGGTTCGCGCAATCACGTTGAGCCTGGTCGAACAGATCGGCGCCAATCGGCAGGACAAACTGGTGATGGCGGGCACTGCCAATCTCGTCCGCACAGAAGAGGATTTCTCCGGAAGCATCTTCCCCGTACTCGAAGCGATCGAGGAGCAAGTTACACTGCTGAGACTCTTTGGCGAGATGGCCGCAGACCAGAACGGGGTGTCTGCAAGCATCGGTCGCGAGAACGCCGAATTCGGTCTTGGGGAGATTTCTGTCGTGACGAGTGGGTACGGCGCATCCGATGGATCCATAGCGCGCCTTGGCGTGCTTGGGCCTCTTCGGATGGACTATTCGAACAACATCGCTGCGGTACGCGCCGTCGCGCGCTACCTCACGAGGCTGCTCGGCGACGACCCGAGTGCGTGATCCGTAAGACCCCGAGAAGGAACGAAACAGAATCAGTGGCTGACCATTACGAGGTCCTCGGCGTCGATCGCACGGCGAGTTCCGAGGAGATCAAACGGGCGTACCGCAAGCTCGCCCGCGAGTTGCATCCCGATGTGAACCCCAGCGCAGAGGCGTCCGACCAGTTCAAGTTGGTCACGCATGCCTACGACGTGCTCAGCGATCCGCAGCAGCGGCAGAACTACGACATGGGTGGCGGCGGCGCATCGTTCGGTGGCGCGGGCGGGTTCGGCGGATTCGGCGACATCTTCGAGACCTTCTTCGGAGCGGCAGCCGGGGCGGGCGCCGGTCCCAACCTTCGCGGTCCGCGCTCCCGCAGCGAACGCGGACAGGACGCACTGCTGCGCGTCGAACTCGGGCTCGACGAAGTCATCTTCGGCAGCAAGCGCGATCTCGACATCCAGACCGCCGTGGTCTGCGAGACGTGCCAGGGCAGCTGCTGCGCTCCGGGAACGTCGCCGCAGACCTGCGATATCTGCCAGGGAACCGGCTCGATCCAGCGAACCGTTCGCAGCCTTCTCGGCAACGTCATGACATCCAGTCCCTGTGGTACCTGTCGCGGCTTCGGCACGGTCATCCAGAACCCGTGCCCGACCTGCCAGGGCCAGGGTCGCGTTCGCGCCACGCGCACGGCGAAGATCGACATTCCTGCGGGCGTGGACACCGGCCTGCGCATCCAACTCCCCGGACAAGGTGAAGTCGGTCCGGCCGGCGGCCCGCCCGGCGACCTGTTCCTCGAGATTAAGGTCAAGCACCACGACATCTTCAGCCGTAGCGGCGACGACCTGCTGGCAACGCTTGAGGTGCAAATGTCTGATGCGATCCTCGGCACGACGACCAAGCTCGACGCGCTGGATGGCGAGGTTGTGGTCGAGGTCAAACCGGGCGTCCAGAGCGCCGAGGTCATCACGATCAAGGAGCGTGGCGTGACGCACCTTCGGGGCAGTGGTCGCGGCGACCTCAAGATTGGCGTGCAGGTGGTCACCCCGACCCGGCTCAGCGCCGCCGAGCAGGGCCTCATCCGACAGTTCGCCGGAGCGCGCAAGCCGATCGACCCGCACCTGGCCCAGTTCCAGCAGGGGCTCTTCGCGAAGCTGCGTGATCGCTTCCTGAACGTGTAGCTGGGCTGCCGTGGTTGGACACCTCAGACCACCAAGCCTGCCGTCAACAGGACCTGGCGCACAGAACAGGTCACATCGTCCTGTGGAGCAGGCCAGGGGCGGGATCGCTCCTGTTGAAGCAAACGGAGCCTTAGCCGGTTCGGCTGACCACTCGATGTGGTACCAAAACACGACGCCAGCGCGAGGCAGAAACAATTCGATCCACACGAAATGACCGACTTTGCGGCAGTGCGAGTGCCTACGGCGGGCTGACATGCTTAGACGATGGCGCACCAGTACCTGAGCGAAGATCTTGGCGAGCCCGAGATGGGAACGGTCGCGGTGGTCGCCGGGCCGGAGGCACGTCACGCGGTGACCGTGAGCCGGCTCGCGGTGGGCGAGCAGGTGCAGGTGGGAAACGGCGCCGGGCTTGTCGCGACGGGCACGGTAACGGATGCCGCTGCCGCCGAGTTTCGCTTCCGGGTCGAGTCGGTGGAGACGCATGCGCGACCGCAACCGGCGATCTGGCTTGCACAGGCTCTCGCCAAGGGTGATCGTGACGAGCTGGCGATCCAGGCAGCAACGGAGCTCGGAGTCGATGGAGTGATCCCGTGGAGCGCCGCGCGCAGCGTTGCTCGCTGGGAAGGACCCAAGATCGCCAAGGGGCGGGAACGCTGGGCGGCCGTTGTTCGCGAGGCGACGAAGCAATCTGCTCGCGCCTGGCTCCCCGAGATTTCCCCGCTGGTGACTACGAAGCAACTCGCTCGGCTCGCGGAGGATGCGGTGCTGGTTGTCCTCGATCCGGCGGCGAGTCAGTCCATCACAAGTGCCGCGGCCACATTGCCCGAAGGCCGCGACATCGTCCTCGTGACCGGTCCCGAGGGTGGCATCGCGCCGGGCGAACTCGAGCTGCTTTACGGAGCCGGAGCGATTGGCGCCCGGCTGGGCACCGGCATCCTTCGCACCAGCACGGCCGGGCCGGCTGCGATCGCCGTCCTCAGTGCGACTCTCGGACGCTGGTAGCACAGCGCGAAACCCAGCATGGTCGACGGCTCCAGCCGTTACGATTGGGGGATGCCAACGTCCGATCCAACGCTCTTCGAGCGCATTGTTGCGCGTGAAATTCCGGCGGAGATCGTGTTTGAGAACGAACGGATCATCGCGTTCCGGGACATCGCGCCGAAGGCTCCCGTGCACCTGCTCGTGGTTCCCAAGACCGCTGAGTACCACAACGTGGCAGAACTGGCGGAGGGCGACCCGTACCTGCTGGCAGAGGTTGTCACAACGGCAGCGGAGCTCGCCGCCGAGCACTCCAACGGCGAGTACCGCCTCGTCTTCAACAGTGGCGAGACGGCGGGACAAACGGTGTTCCACGTTCACGCGCACGTTCTGAGTGGCTCGCTCGACGAGAGTTCCCTTGCCGACTAGCAGATCGAGCGGCGCGGATGAGCTCGAAACAGTCGTAATCACCGTCGACGGCGTCGCGATGGTGCAGCTCCTCGGACCCCAGGACCGATTGCTGCGCACCATCGAGCGGCAACATCCGAATGTGCAGGTACTCGTTCGGGGCAATGAGATCACGCTGACCGGGCGACTCGCAGACGTTCAGGCCGCCCGGCGGCTGGTAGAGGAGTTGATCCAGCTGGTGCGGAATGGCGCAGACCTCGTGACGACGGATGTGACGTCGTCCGCGCGCATCCTCGAGTCCAACGCGGGAAGTCCCGCCGAGCTGCTGAGCCAGGCGATCCTGACGAGCCGGGGCAAGTCCATCCGTGCGAAGACGCTCGGACAGAAGGACTATGTCGACGCTATCGACCACAACACGATCGTCTTCGGAATCGGGCCGGCAGGCACCGGCAAGACCTACCTCGCGATGGCGAAGGCCGTGCAGGCGCTGCAGCGCAAAGAGGTCGAGCGCATCATCCTGACCCGTCCCGCCGTAGAGGCGGGCGAGCGGCTCGGATTCCTGCCCGGCACACTCACCGACAAGATCGACCCGTACCTGCGGCCGCTTGACGACGCGCTCAACGAGATGATGGATCCCGAGATCGTGCCAAAACTGCTCGCAGCGGGAACAGTCGAGGTCGCACCGCTCGCCTACATGCGCGGCCGCACGCTGAACAATGCCTTCATCGTGCTCGACGAGGCGCAGAACACGTCGCCGGAACAGATGAAGATGTTCCTGACGCGCCTCGGCTTCGGTTCGAAGATGGTCGTCACGGGCGACATCACCCAGATCGATCTTCCGATAGGGGCCAGCGGACTGCAGCTCGTGACGCGGGTGCTCGACAACATCGACGACATACACTTTGTACGCCTCACGAGCGCGGATGTCGTTCGTCACAGCCTGGTCGGCCAGATCGTCGACGCCTACACCCGGTACGACGCGCAGCGGCAGGCGGCCCGCTACGAGCGTGAGCACGGCTCCGAAGATGGCGTGAACCGGGCCGAGCGTCGAGGCCATCCGCCGCAGGATCACCAGCCCGGCCGGCCAGACAATCGGGGGCATCGGCGGTGAGTATTGAGGTGAACAACGAGTCCGGAATCGATGTCGACGAGTCGGTTCTTCAGCGGCTCGTGACGTACAACCTCGACCAGTTGCATGTGCATCCGGATGCCGAACTGGCGATCCTGCTCGTCGACGAATCGGCGATGGAGCAGCTCCACGTGCAGTGGATGGATGAACCCGGGCCGACGGATGTCCTGAGCTTTCCCATGGACGAACTGCGCCCCGGAACGGAAGACCAGCCAACTCCCGCGGGACTTCTCGGTGACCTGGTGTTGTGCCCCCAGGTCGCGATCGCGCAAGCCGAGGCGGCGGGGCACAGCCCCACTGACGAGCTGGAGCTGCTGACCACGCACGGTCTGCTTCACCTGCTCGGATTCGACCACGCCGAGCCCGAAGAAGAGAAGGAGATGTTCGCGCTGCAGCGCGACCTGCTCGTCGGCTTCGCGGTGAGCGAGCGCAGGCGTTAGGCGGAAACGACGTGATCGCGATCTTCGTACTCGTTTCCGTCGTGCTCGTGGTCTTTGGCGGCCTGCTCGCCGCATCCGACGCTGCGCTGACGGTGCTCAGTCGCACTGACCTGGTCGAGCTCGCCGTGGTCAGTCGTTCACGCCGGTCGATTCTGGCAATCGCGGGGGATATGGGCGCGCACGTCAACGCGCTCAACTTCATGCGGGTGGTCTCCGAAACCACGGCGGCAGTGCTGCTTTCGCTGTCGTTCGCCTACTCGTTCAAACAGTGGTGGTGGGCGCTGCTCGCAAGCGCGCTCATCATGACCGCGGTGTCGTTTGTGCTCGTCGGGTCCAGTCCGCGCAGCGTCGGTCGCGCGCACGCCCGCGGTGTCGTGCGATTCTCTGCCCCGATCATCCGGACGATCCGCGTTCTGCTTGGTCCGATCGCCAACGCGCTCGTGGCAATCGGAAACCGAGTGACCCCCGGCCGGCCGAAGAACGCGACCTTCTCGAGCGAGGAGCAGTTGCTCAGCATGGTCGACGAGGCGACCGAGCTTGAGGTTCTGGACGAGGATGATCGCGAGCTCATCCATTCGGTGTTCGAGTTCAATGACACCGTGGTTCGCGAGGTCATGGTGCCTCGTACCGACATGGTGACGGTCGACGGCGACGAGAGTCTCGAGCGCGCAATGGCACTGTTCCTGAGCCGCGGAGTCTCGAGGGTGCCGGTGCTCGGCGAGGACGTCGACGAGGTGATCGGCATCCTGTACCTCCGTGATGTCGCCCGACTGGAGTTCGAGGCCAAAAAGGGTCGCGGGAAGCCGACAGCGGCGACCCTCGCCAAGAAGGCCCTGTTCGTCCCTGAATCGAAGAAGGCGGATGACACGCTTCGACTCATGCAGGCGGAGTCGAATCACCTCGCCATGGTCGTCGATGAATACGGCGGAATTGCCGGGCTCGTGACGCTCGAGGACCTGATCGAGGAGTTGGTCGGCGAGATCGCGGACGAGTATGACCGCGAGGTCCCCGACTCGGAGGACCTCGGCGACGGGAAGTTCCGGGTGGCGGCCCGGATGCCCATTGACGAACTCGGCGACCTGTTCGGCATCGAGCTCGAGGATGACGATGTCGACTCCGTCGGCGGCCTGCTCACCAAAGCGGTCGGCAGGCTTCCGGTCGCGGGCTCGACCGGATCGATTTCCGGCCTCATCCTCACGGCGGAACGCACCGAGGGTCGCCGCAAGCGTGTGTCCACTGTGCTCGTCGAGCGTGACCAGTCCCTTATCGACGCGCAGGCCGCCTTCGATGAGGACCCCGACCCCGAGTAGCCTCGACAGACCATGACTTCTGACGCACCTCCGTTCCGCGCCGGGTTTGTCACCTTCGTCGGACGCCCGAATGTCGGCAAGTCGACGCTCACTAACGCGCTCGTGGGCGAGAAGGTCGCGATCACGTCGTCTAAGCCGCAGACCACCCGGCGCGCGATTCGAGGGATCGTGCATCGCGATGACGGACAGCTGATCATTGTCGATACCCCCGGGATGCACCGCCCGCGCACGCTGCTGGGCGAGCGGCTCAATGCAATCGTCCAGGACACGCTTGCCGAAGTCGACGTGATCGGCCTGTGCATTCCCGCGAACGAGAGGATTGGCCCGGGAGATAAGTACATCAACGAGCAGCTCGATCGCTACCCCGAGGCGAAGAAGGTCGCGATCGTGACGAAGGTCGATACGACCTCCCGTCCGGCCGTAGCGCAGCAGCTTCAGGCCGTCAGCGAACTTCGTGACTGGGACCAGATCATCCCGATTTCATCGCTGACCGGCATCCAGCTGGACGTCCTGGCGACCGAGCTGATTGCGCTCATGCCCGAGTCCCCGGCCTTGTACCCCAGTGACGCCGTCACCGAGGAGACGCTCGAGGCGCGCATCGCCGAGCTCATCCGCGAGGCCGCGCTCGAGGGCGTGCAGGACGAACTTCCGCACTCGATCGCGGTGACGCTCGACGACCTGAGCGAACGCGAGGACCAGGACATGCTGGATGTCTATGCCAACCTGTTCGTCGAGCGGGACAGCCAGAAGGGCATCATCATCGGCCACCAGGGCGAGCGACTGCAGGATGTCGGAGCTCGCGCTCGGGCGCAGATCGAAGCCCTCGTCGGCAAGCAGGTGTTCCTGTCGCTGCGGGTCAAAGTCGCGAAGGACTGGCAGCGCGACGCAAAGCAGCTTGGCCGACTCGGTTTCTAACCCGCCGGGTCGCCCATCGGCACGAAGCGAGGCGGAGCGAGACCTACATCCGAAGGATGATTTCCGGCGCGATGCGGCCGATTTCTCGCTGCGCCTTGTCCACGCGCTCTAGCGTTGACTCATGTTCAACCGGCTGACACGCGGTCGCGCGGCGACCGACATCGTGATCGCAGTCGTGTATCTGCTGCTCGGAGCCCAGCTGACTCTGAACATCGGGCACTACATCCAGGTGCCGGCGATTGTCGGTCTGGCCGTGGCACTCGGCTTTCGTCGGTTCTCGCCCGCCCTGGCGTTGGCCTCTTGCTGGGCGGTTGCCCTGTTCCAGTTGTATGTGGCAAACATCACCGCAATTGTTCCGGATCTTGCGATCCTCGCCGTGTTGTACGCGACGGCGGTCTATGGGTCCCGCACCGTCCGGTGGCTCGGCTTCGCATCGATTTTCGTCGGCGCGTTGCTGGGTGGGATCTACCTCAAGTGGGGCAATGCGCCCCCGTCGTTCGGGATCACCTTCCGAGTCCAGTCGCTGGCCGAGGCGGCGCTGCAACTCGTCGAATTCGGTTTCTATCTCGCGCTCCTGGTCGCCCTGCTCGGTCTTCCGTGGACCGCCGGAAACCTGGTAAGAACGCGCCGACTCGCGCGTGAGAGCCGGCTGGCCGAGCAGAGCGCGCAGCTCGAGGTCGAAGCGGCCGAACAGGATGTCATCGTCGAGCAGGAACGCAACCGGATCGCCCGCGACATGCACGACGTCGTCGCGCACTCGCTTGCGGTGGTCATCGCGCAGGCCGATGGCGCCCGCTACGCGCAGGAGAACGATCCGGGTGCGGTCGACGGGGCACTGAGCGCAATCTCCGCGACAGCCCGTGACGCGCTCGCGGACGTGCGGCTGCTACTCGGACAGCTGCGGCATCCCCAGAGCGAAGGGCCACAACCCGCGCTCGCCGACCTGAATCGGCTGCTGGACCAGTTGCGGGCATCCGGGCTGACCATTTCGTTCACGACAAAGGGGAAGCCGCTTCAGCTCGGCACCGGGCAGCAGTTGGCGGTGTACCGAATCGTCCAGGAAGCGCTCACCAACGTCCTGCGGCATGGCGACGCCAAGCAGGAGGTCGTCGTGCGTTTTCAATGGGCCACCGACGAACTCATGATGAAAATCACCAGCGCGGTGACGGCGGCGCCCGCCACGGCGGAGCTTCGACTCGGCCATGGGCTAGCCGGAATGAAGGAGCGAGCGGCTCTGGTCGGCGGTTCGCTGACGACCGCGGTCGACGACAAACACTTCGTCGTCTCCGCGAATATCCCGGCAACGGCGACCGCGTCGTCGACCGCTATGACTGCCTCAGTGACCAAGGTCCGGGCCATCCCAACAGACAACAAGGCGGAAACCGCATCATGAGCTCCCCGATCAAGGTCGCGCTGGTCGACGACCAGGCACTGTTCCGCACCGGAATCCGGATGCTCGTGTCGTCGCAGGCGGACCTCAGGTTCGTCGGCGAGGCAGCAAACGGCGTCGAGGGCATCGCCATCGCGGCGACCACCAGGCCGGACGTCATCCTGATGGACATCCGGATGCCGGTGATGGACGGTATAGCAGCAACCGAGGCGATCCTCTCCGGCGCGGATGCCCGCGGTGGCGTGCGGCCAAAGATCATCGTTCTCACCACCTTCGACCTGGACGAAGCGGCAACTCGCGCCATCCGCGGAGGCGCCAGCGGGTTTCTACTCAAGGATGCGGACCCGGAGTTTCTGCTCGCGGCGATCCGTACCGTGCACGCCGGCACCGCGGTCATCGCTGCGTCCGCAACGCGCGAGCTGTTCGAACACTTCGACTCGCAGTCGTCGATGCCGTCGGTGCCCGAAGAGTTCGAGACGCTTACCTCGCGCGAGCGCGACATCTTCATGCTCGCGGCCCGCGGCCTCAGCAACTCGGAAATCGCGAAGGGTGAGTTCCTCAGCGAAGCGACCGTGAAGACGCACATCAGCCGCATTCTGTCCAAGCTCGCTTTGCGCGACCGCGTGCAGCTCGTGGTGTTCGCCTTCGAGCACCGACTGGTCGACTGACCGCCCGACTTCGGCGGGGGATACCCCGGCGAATAGTCACTCTGGAGGTTGATGACGCATCACCCGTAGACCGATTCGCCGGCGGCCTCGCGTTCGTAACGTGGATGGCATGCAGACCCCGGAATCCACCGCGCCGCCGACCACTCCGTTCGCCGCGCGAGTCGACAACATCACCAAGTCCTACGGAACGGGAGGCGCTCGGATCGACGCGCTCGCGGGCGTCAGCCTCGGCATCGAGCGCGGACGCTTCACCGCCATCATGGGGCCGAGCGGATCCGGCAAGTCGACCCTCATGCACGTGCTCGCGGGACTGGACACCGCGACCAGCGGACGCAGCTGGCTCGGCGATACGGAGACCACCGCGCTGGATGACGGTCAGCTGACGCTCCTGCGCCGCAAGCGCATCGGCTTTGTGTTCCAGTCGTTCAATCTCGTTCCGACCCTCGACATCGAGGGCAACATCCTTCTCCCGTTCGAACTGGACGGCCGCGGACCGAACGAGGAGGAGCGCGCGTGGCTGCACCGACTCATCCACTCGCTCGGCCTTGCCGACCGCCTTCGGCACCGCCCGCACGAACTGTCGGGCGGGCAACAGCAGCGGGTCGCCATCGCGCGAGCGCTGGGCACGCGACCGGATCTGGTTCTCGCCGATGAACCGACCGGCAATCTGGATTCACGCACCGGCCGCGAGGTGCTCGCGCTGCTCGCCGCTGCAAGCTCCGACTACGGACAGAGCATCGCGATGGTCACCCACGATCCGATCGCGGCGAGCTATGCCGACCGCATCCTGTTCCTCGCCGACGGCGAACTGACGGCGGAACGCGGACGCTCCTCGGCAGAAGACATCAGCGCATACATGCTGGGGATGGAGGCACGCGCATGAACCGTTTCGCGCCACGCGAGCACCTGTCGAGCATCCTCGTCGCAGCGCTCAGTTCGACCTTCGGCGTCGTCCTGCTTCTTGCCACCGGAGACCTCGCGACGCTCATCGAACGAAGCAATGCCAGTGATCACGGTGCCGTCCGTGCGGCACTTTCGGTGGTCGCGTGGGTATTCCTCGCGGTCGCCTTGTACACAGCAGCGGTCGTGACCTCGAATACCTTTGCGACGATCATCGCGGGCCGCACGAAGACGATCGCGCTGCTGCGTCTGCTGGGTGCCAGCGCGCGCAGCCAGCGTGCCGCTGTCGCCCGCGAAGGACTGGCCGTCGGTGTGATCGGCGGGCTCGCCGGGCTTGCCCTGGGGATCGGACTGAACGCGGCATTCCTGGGCATCTCGATCGCGACGGGTTTCATTCCGTGGCTCAACTTCTCTCTCGCCGATGTCACGACCGTGATGCCGGTCGTGGCCGTCGTCCTCACCACGTGGCTGGCGTCGTGGGTGGGTTCGCGACGCGTGCTCGTCGTCTCGCCGATCGAGGCGATCGGTGCGTCCGAGGATCGAAACGTCGTCGAGGTTAGCCGTAGACCAGCACGCAATGTGATCGCGGTCCTGGTTGTCGTCACCGGCACGCTGATCATGTTGGGAGGTGTCGATCTCGCGCTGTCGCCTTCGGCAGCCGGGCTCCTGGTCGCCGTGTTCGGTGGGATGGTGTCATTCACCGGTGTCGTTCTCGCCTCCCAGCTGGTCATGCCTCCTGCGCTTCGGTTGGCGGGCCGGGCGATGGGTTCGAGCGCGTCCGCGCGGCTCGCGGCGCAGAATGCTGTTCGCTATCCCGAGCGCAGCGCGCGCACGACTGTGGGGATCGTGATCGGCGTCACGCTCATCACGATGTTCTCGGTCGCTCTCCAGACCTATTCGGTCTTCATCGACCGAGCACGCGCGGTCGATCCGCAGGAATTCCAGGGCATGCAGCAGATCCTCTCGACGGTTTCGGTGATCTTCACTGTCATCAGCGGGTTCAGTGCTCTCATTGCGGCAGTTGGCATGGTCAACAACCTTTCGCTGAGCGTCGTCCAGCGCATCCGTGAATTGGGGCTGCTGCGTGCGCTTGGATTCACAGCGAGCCAGGTGCGGCGGATGATTGTGGCCGAGAGCGCGCAACTGACAATCACCGCCGCAGTCATGGGTCTTGTTCTCGGAACGTTCTACGGGTGGGCCGGGGCGGAATGTCTCGTCGGGATGAACAGGTTCAGCGGCGGAATCATCTGGCCGGCATTCTCGCCGGTTCTGATCGCCGTCATCGCGGTCGCTGCCGCGGTGCTGGTGTGGGCCGCCTCGCTGGCACCGTCGCGGCGCGCGACCAGAGTGACGCCCGTCGAAGCTCTCGCCGTGGAGTAGTCGCCGTACTCCCGGTGGACGAGGCGGGTACCGGCGAGCCGCCCTAGAGTTGTCGGGTGCGAGTCGGACTTCTCGGTGGCCTGAAGGTCGAACACGAGGGCTGCGCGATTCCGGTTTCCGGGGTGATGCAGCTCGCCGTTCTGTTCCGACTCGCCGTGGATGCCGGAACGGCCGTTTCATATCGCGCGATCTCGGAGGACATCTGGGGGCTGGACGCCCCGGAGAACACCAAGGGCGCGCTCCAGTCGATCGTTTCGCGGCTGCGTTCGCAGCTGCCCGCCGACTCGATCGAATCGACCGCGGGTGGGTACCGACTCGCGATCGCGCGGTCGGATGTCGACGCCCTCGAGTTCACCGATCTGGTCGCGAGCGCGGAGCACAGCGCCGATCCCGCCGGGGCCGCATCCGCCGCTCTTGCGGGATGGTCCGGCGAACCGTGGATCCCGTCAGACAACTTCGACTGGTTCGTTCGTGACCTCGGGCGCGACTATGCCAGGGCCGTCGAACTCGGCGGCTCGGTCACTCGTGCCACTGTCGCGCCGGAGCTGCCCGCGCAGTTGACGAGCCTGGTCGGCCGTGAGGCCGAGCTCGGGATGATCGCGGATCAGCTGCAAGCGAATCGCCTGGTGACGATCATTGGCACCGGGGGAGCGGGCAAAACCCGGCTCGCCCTCGAGGCAGCTGCTGCCCGGACGAGTGTCGTATTGGTCGAGCTCGCTCCCGTCGGACCCAGCGAGATAATGGCTGCGGTGCTGACAGCGACGGGTCGCGAGATCCGCACCGCGGAGGGCGTCACCGAGTCCGCGAATACCCGCGACCGTGTCCTCGATTCACTGTCCGGCCGGGACATCCTTCTCGTACTGGACAACTGCGAGCACGTCATCGATTCTGCCGCGTCGATCACCCAGGATCTGCTGACCGCTCTCCCGCTGCTGCGCATCCTGGCGACCAGTCGCGAACCGCTCGGTGTTCCCGGTGAAGCATTCGTCGCACTCGGTTCTCTGGCGCATCCGTATGATTCGGAAATCGGCGCACTTTCCGTCGAGGAGCTCTCGGGTTATGCCGCTCTCGAACTGTTCGGGCAGCGGGTCGCGTCCGCGCGCGGCAGCGGCCTCGAACAGCAGGAGCTTGCCGGCGCAGCGCGCATCTGCGCACGACTCGACGGCTTGCCTCTCGCAATCGAGCTCGCCGCGGCGAAGCTGCGCACACTGACCGTAGACGAAGTGCTCACCGGACTGGATGACCGGTTTGCGCTGCTAACCGGTGGTTATCGAACGGCGTTGCCGCGTCACCAGACACTTCGCGCGATGATCGACTGGAGCTGGAGCCTGCTCGACGACCACGAGCGGCGGGCGCTGCTCCAGTTCGCGGTCTACCCGGCCGGCGTGAAGGCCAGCGATGCTCCCGAACTCGCGAAGCAACTGAGACTCCCCGGAGCGAGCGTGTTCGATTCGCTCGTGGACCGTTCCCTGCTACAGCGGAGCCGCGGGCGATTCCGCGCGCTTGAAACGGTGCGCGAATACGGTATCGATCGACTGTCTGAAACCGGCGGGCTTGCGGCGGCCCGGGAGTCGCAGGCGCGATTCATCGCCGATCACGCGGACGAGATGGATCGCAGGCTTCGCAGTTCCGACATCATGGACGCTCTCGCCTGGTTCGACGCCGAAGAGGACAACCTCGCGAGCGCGCTTCGGTACACCTCCAACGCCCCATTACCCGAGCTCGCGGTACGCCTCGTGATCTCCAGCGTCTGGTACTGGATCATTCGCGACCGAAACGAGGACGCTCAGGAGTGGTTCCGCAGGGTCCTGCCGATCGCCGCGCAGGCCGACACTCACGAGGGTCGAGCGATCGTCATCATGGGTGAGTTCATGCAGTCTGTCGGCGAACTGATGCCGGACGGGTTTGCCGACATTCCGGAAGGCATTGACGAGCTTCTTCTGCCGCTCCGGGAATTGCAGGTCGGGCCAGGCGGACACGATCTGCTGCAGCTGGTGGAACCGTTCGTTGATGCTTTTGCCAAAGCGTTCGCGAAACGGCAGTGGATCAATGCCGTCGAACTGCCGGATGCCGAAGGCTACGCACTAGACCCGTGGCCGACAGGCCTTCTCCACCTCGCCCGGGCGGCCATGGCACAAAATCGCGGAGCGCTCGCCGTGCTCGGTGCCGAGTCCGAGATCGCGATGCGGATGTTCCGTGAGCAGGGCGATGTCTGGGCGCTGTCGGTGTCCGAGCAGATGCACTCCCTCTGGCTCGGCACGACCGGCCAGCTTGAGGCGTCTCTCGAACTCAGCGACTTGTCCACCGAACACATGCGGAACATTACGACGAATTGGGATCTCGCCCAGCAGCAGGGACACGCGCTACAGATGCTCGTCAGGCTGGGTCGGCGCGACGAAGCGGTCGAACGCGTCGAGCAGATGGTTGCGGAGGCTCGATCAACCGGGGTCGCACGAACAATCCTGTCGGCCCAGCTGACTGCCGCATCCGTGGAAATGTGGTTGGGAGATCTTGCGTCCGTTGGCTCGCGTCTCGCCGAGATCGATGAGCTGCGCAGCACGTGGCACGCGGGGCCCGGGCAGATCTCATCACTCATCGACTCACTGCACGGGGCGGTTGCGATACAGCGCGGTGATCTCGACGCTGCGGAAGGGTGGCTGCGCAGCGCGGTCGATGCGGCCATCCGAAGCCAGGACCAGCCTGTCATCGGTGCACTCGCGATCAACGTTGGAACCTATGCGCTGGCTCGGGGTGATGTTGCGACCGCCGTTCGGGCCGTCGACTTCGCAACATCGATGATCGGCGCCTACGACGCGGCTCATCCCGAAGTCATCGCCATCGATGCAGCCGCCCTCAAACGCGGAATCGAGCGCCCCAGCACCGAAGTGCCGGAACGCCCCATCCCGATTGCGGAGCTTCAGGAGCTGCTGGGCGCTTAGATCTTCCTGCGGTATGCCCAGGTGGCGAGCGGGAAGAACACCGCCACAAGTACGACACAGGCCGCGATCACCCAGAGCAGCTGGCCGGTGAGGGTGTCCCCGACGACGCCGGTAGGGCCGGTCAGCAAGCCGCGCATCGACTCGATGACGTGAGTCACCGGATTGATTGAAACCCAGCCCTGCAGCCAGGTTGGCAGCGTCGACGCCGGTACGAACGTCGACGACCCGAAGGTCAGCGGGAACACGATGAGGAACGAAATTCCCTGGACCGCACCCGACGATCGTGCGAGCATTCCGATCAACACCGAGACCCAGCACAGGCTGACGGCGAAGGCGATGATCACAATGATGGCGATCGCAACGTGCCACCAGGCAGTGTGGAATTCGAAACCGATGATCGCGCCGAATACCAGCGTCACTGTGATTGCGATCGAGTGGCGCACAATGTCGCCCATCACGGCACCGAAGAGCGGTGCCGAACGTGCGATCGGCAGCGAGCGGAACCGATCGAAGATGCCCTTCTGGATGTCGGTGTTGAGATTCACGCCGATGGTCAGCGACGTGAACATGATGGTCTGCACGATGATGCCCGGCAGCGCGAACTCGACGTACTTCCCGGTAGACCCGGAGATTGCACCACCGAAGATGAAGACAAAGATGATGGTCATCAGGATGGGCTGCAGCGTCACGTCGACAAACTGTTCCGGGTTGCGGAACATCTTCGTGACAGTGCGCCTGGCAAGGATGAATGAATCGCGGATCATCAGGCTGCCGCTCCTTTCTTGTTTTTGGCCTGCGGTTCGTCATCCCTGGCCTCGGCGCGTTTGGTCGTGCCGGTCAGCGAGTAGAAGACTTCATCCAGGCTCGGCAGGCGCAGCGAGAGTTCCGAAACGACGATCTTCTCCGCGGCGAGTGCCGCGACCACATGCGTGAGCGCCGTTTCATCGGCGACGGGAACGGCCAGCAGATCCGGTGCGGGCAGTTCCGGTTCGCGTGTGCCGAACTTCACAAGCAGTTCACGGATGCGCGGAAGATCAGCGACCGAGTTGGGGCGCACCTCGAGGGTCTGGCCACCGACCTGGCGCTTGAGCCCCTGGGGCGTGTCGTGCGCGATGATCTTGCCGTGGTCGATGACCGTGATCTCGTTCGCAAGGGCGTCAGCTTCCTCGAGGTACTGGGTCGTGAGCAGGATCGTGGTTCCCTGCCGCACGAGCACCCGGATCATCTCCCAGACGTCGTCTCGCTTAGCGGGATCGAGACCGGTGGTCGGCTCGTCCAGATAGACGACGGCCGGACGCCCGATGAGCGAGGCGCTCAAGTCGAGTCGCCGCCGCATCCCGCCCGAATAGGTTTTGGTGAGGCGGCCAGCGGCCTCCGTCAGGTCGAATTCGGCAAGCAGCTCGTTGGCGCGGGCCTTGGCCTGAACGGTCGTCAGATCGAGCAGCTGTCCGATCATGACAAGGTTCTGCATTCCCGTGAGGTCTTCGTCCACACTCGCGAACTGGCCGGTTAGGCCGATCTTGCGGCGCACCGCCTTCGCCTGGTGGACGACATCCAGTCCGGTGACGGTCGCGGTGCCGGCATCCGGTCTGAGCAGTGTCGCGAGGATGCGCACCGCCGTGGTCTTGCCGGCGCCGTTCGGGCCGAGGACGCCCAGTACGCGTCCCTCATCGACTGTCAGGTCGATGCCGTCCAGCGCCTTGGTCTTGCCAAAGTGCTTGACGAGGCCGCGCGCTTCAATTGCCGCAGTCATGGTTTCTCCTTTGCCGATCTCGGCGACGGATCGCTCGTTCGGGTCTGCCACGAGTCTGCTGTTCGTGCTCTGTCGCCGCGCTGTCACGCGCTGTCAGCTCCTGCCGAGGGTGCGCTGCCCCAAACTCCGGTGCTACCCTGAAACGGTGTTCTCCGGTCTGCTCCTTCTTAGCTGCCGCGACGAGTCCTAATCAGGCCGCCCTCGTCGCGGAGTTTGTCATTGGCTGACACCCATCCAGACGAGAAGTAGAGAGAACCAGGACCTGATGAAAAACACTCAGAAGCCATCGGCAATGCCGACGCACAAGTACCGTCCGTATCGCGAGCAATTCGCGATCGATCTGCCCGATCGCACCTGGCCGTCGAAGTACATCAGCAAGGCGCCGATGTGGTGTGCTGTGGACCTTCGCGACGGCAACCAGGCGCTCATCGACCCAATGAGCCCGGAACGCAAACGCATCATGTTCGATCTGCTGGTGAGCATGGGCTACAAGCAGATCGAGGTCGGGTTCCCGAGCGCGAGCCAGACGGATTTCGATTTCGTACGGTCGCTGATCGAAGACAACCTGATTCCGGATGACGTGACGATCCAGGTTCTGACGCAGGCACGCGAGGCACTGATCAATCGAACCTACGAGTCGATCAAGGGCGCAAAGCAGGCGATCGTTCACCTGTACAACTCCACGAGCATCCTGCAGCGGGACGTCGTTTTTCGAACAGACAAGCAGGGCATCATCGATATCGCGCTCGAGGGCGCGCGCATCTGCCGGGCGGCCGAGGCTCTCGCTCCTGGCACCGACGTCTATTACGAGTACTCGCCCGAGAGCTACACGGGCACTGAGCTCGAATTCGCGCTGGACATCTGCAACCAGGTGCTCGAGGTTTTCGAGCCCACTCCCGACCGTAAGGTGATCATCAACCTGCCGTCTACCGTCGAAATGGCCACACCCAACATCTACGCGGACTCGATCGAGTGGATGTCGCGACACCTGAACCACCGCGAGAACGTCATCCTGAGCCTGCATCCGCATAATGACCGCGGCACCGCGATCGCTTCGGCCGAGCTGGGCTACCAGGCGGGAGCCGACCGGATCGAGGGGTGCCTGTTCGGGAACGGCGAGCGCACCGGCAACGTCGACCTCGTCGCGCTCGGCATCAATCTCCTCACGCAGGGAATCGACCCGCAGATCGATTTCAGCGATCTCGACGCCATCCGTCGCACCGCCGAATACTGCAACCAGCTCAAGGTGCACGAGCGCAGCCCCTGGGCGGGAGATCTGGTGTACACCGCGTTCAGCGGCTCGCACCAGGACGCCATCAAGAAGGGCTTTGAGGCGATGGGGGCCGACGCCGAGGCCAAGGGAGTGAGCATCAACGACCTCGTGTGGGCCGTCCCGTACCTGCCCGTCGACCCCAAGGATCTCGGCCGCAGCTACGAGGCGGTCATCCGGGTCAACTCGCAGTCTGGCAAGGGCGGCGTTGCCTATCTGCTCAAGACGGATCACGCGCTTGACCTTCCGCGCAAACTGCAGATCGAGTTCAGCGGCGTGGTGCAGGCAAAGACGGATGCCGAAGGCGGCGAAGTCACCAGCGCGGAGATCTGGGAGATCTTTACCGACGAGTACCTGCCCGCCCCTTCGGATCGTCCCGAGGCGAAGTGGGGCCGCTACGAGCTTCTGTCCACCCGCACGGCGAGTGACATGACGGGCTCGACGAGTCTGACGGTGAAGCTACGCACGGGCGATGACGTGGAGGAGACGGCGGCGAACGGCAACGGTCCGATCGCCGCGTTCCTGAAGATCCTGGCCGAGATGGGCGTCGAAGTCGAACTCTTCGATTATGTCGAACACACGCTGAGCAAAGGCGGGGACGCCTACGCGGCCGCGTACGTGGAGCTTCGCGTCAACGGGAAGACGCTCTGGGGCGTCGGGATCGACGCAGATATTGCGACGGCTTCGCTGAAAGCGGTCGTCTCGGCTGTCAACCGAGCGGTACGCACCCAGGCGGACGATCGCGAGCTGGCGAGCGTCTAGTTCCTCAGGGCTTGCGTAAGCGCGGGATTCGCTCGATGCGCCGTTGTTCCGGCAGACTCCAGCGGAACAGCACGGCGAGGATTCTCACGCCGAAAGTGACCGCGACGCCCACGATCGCCGCCGGTAGCACGGCGACGCCGACGGTGAACAGGATGACAATGGTCGTCGTTCCGGCGATCGCCGCGATCGCGTAGAGCGACCCCACCGACATCACTGCCACGGGAACCCCGAGCAGCAGATCCCGGAGGATCGAGCCGCCCACAGCCGAGAGCACGCCGAGGAACACGGCCGGAACAGGAGGCAGTCCGAACGCGAGTGCTTTGGTCGTGCCGATCGCCCCGAAGAGCCCTATCGTCAGCGCATCCAGCACCGTGATGAAGCCCTGGAGCCGCGAGAACAGACGCTCGAGCAGCATCCCGAGCAACGCCGCGCCGGTCGCCACGATGAGATACCAGTCATTGCTCAGCGCCGCGGGCAATTGAGCCAGAAGAACGTCGCGCAGGATGCCGCCGCCCATTCCCGTCGCAATGCCGATGATGGCGACGCCCAGCAGGTCGAGCCGGCGGTCCCGGAATCGTGCAGCGAACGTCGCTCCCTGCAGCGCCCCAATGCCCACTGCCAGAAGATCCGCCCACAGCGGGATCGAAAACAGGGTCGGATGCACGCCTTACATTCTGTCGTGTTCCGCTTGGCGCCAAGGCACTTGACTGCCCCTCGGGAGATACTTGGTTTCGTGCCCCTGTATCGTGACGAAGCGGTCGTCCTGCGCACCCACAAGCTGGGTGAGGCCGACCGCATCGTGACAATGCTGAGCCGCCAGCACGGCAAGATCCGCGCCGTTGCCAAGGGGGTGCGGCGAACGGCATCCAAATTCGGATCCCGCCTCGAACCGTTCATGGTCGTCGACGTGCAGCTCTACGAGGGACGCACGCTCGATATCGTCACCCAGGCCGAGTCGCTGGGAACCTACGGTGCGGACATTGCCGGCGACTACGGCAGTTACACCGCCGCCAACGCCATGGTCGAGACCGCGGACAAGATCACGGATGACAGCGGAAGCCTCCAGCAGTATCTGCTCCTGGTCGGCGGGCTGCGTTCACTCTCGCGGCGTGAACACGCGGCGGGGCTCATCCTCGACTCATTCCTGCTTCGGTCGCTGTCGATTGCCGGCTGGGCGCCCAGCTTCGTGGATTGCGCAGTCACCGGTGCGCCGGGGCCGCACACCGCATTCGTGGTCCAACTCGGTGGAGTCGTTGCCGATGAAGTCGCCCCGCCCGGAACCCCGCGACTGGATGCCGGGACGCTGGCGCTGCTCGCGGCGCTGCTGGCGGGCGACTGGGACGCGGTAGAAGCGGCATCCGATCGCGAGCGCGGCCAGGCCAGCGGCATCGTCGCCGCGTACGCACAGTTTCACCTCGAGCGCGGGCTGCGTTCGCTGCAGCACGTCGATCGATCCGCGCGGGCGGCAGCCGAGGCGCACCCATGATTTTGATTTGCGCCTGTCGGCGCCGTGTTCGCCGTTCATTGCGAACCTGCGGATTGTGAACGATAATAGACTTTGTCCGCCGCGGAAGCTGCGGAAAGTGAACCCGGCAGCTCTCCGGACGGTGAGTCGGCCGGGTTTCGCGCTTTAAAGGCGAGTTTCGCGAGCGATCAGCGCTGCTACTAGCCTCCGCCACGGTTCGGTGTTGCCGAATGCCCACGCGATGACGTCCGGTAGCCAGAGCATCGGTTCATCGTGCGGACGAAGGTGTTGGACTTCGAGTGCGCCAGTCCGACCCGCAGTTGCCAAGGCATCCCCGATGACTTGGGTATCGCGCCTGTCTTGATCGCACGACTCGATCACCATTCGCGTCACGCCGGCGTCCAGAAGCTCGATCACCAATCTCCGAAGGCAGAGATCGCGAGCCGTCCTTTGGCTGCGGTCGGCGACGCTAACAGTTACGACATTCGCGTTCACTGACATGTTCGAAACTCGTGCGAGGATCACGCGACGGTTCGCAGCGCTTTCTTTCGCCATGTGAACGCGGCTCTGGCCTCGGCGAAGTAGTTGCACGGCTTGTTGACGCGCCGACGTCACCTGGCGTGCTTCTACAATCACGGCGCACACCAGATAGTCCCTGCGAAAGGACTCATCGACAAATGCCTGGCGCGTCAAGGCAAACTCACTTCTGGTAGCCGGCAGTACGCCCCGCCGTGACGTCAATGCCCGGGTCAGTTAGGTCCACGCAGAGCAAATCGCCATCGAGGAACGCGACGCGGCGGATGCTGGATTCCATCGGAATTCCGTAAAACTGAAGAAAGGCCTTCGCGCTCACGCTGAAGGTCCCGCCTGAGTTGCTGAATAACTCGCGATCGGGGTAAGAGAACTGCGTGGTTGTCTTGACTGGGCTAAGCGCAACT
>DATAXD010000073.1:0-4855 GCA_036266835.1 Galbitalea sp.
ATCTTGTCGTCGATGTCGGTGACGTTTCGAATCAGGGTGACGGTGAAGCCGCGGTAGGTGAGCCAGCGTCGCCAGATGTCGTAGACGAGCGCCGACCGCAGATGACCGATGTGCGGGGACGACTGAACCGTCGGGCCGCACACGTAGATACCGGCCTGACCGTCGACGAGCGGGACGAAGTCCCGCAGCGCTTGCGCCTTCGTGTCGTAGAGCCGGATAGTCACAGCTGGCAAGTTTACCGGCGCACCCGCATTGGTTACGTCGCCCTCAGTTGGCCGAGGCTACGGGCCGAGCAGTGCCGTCGCGATCGCGGCGATGCCTTCGCCGTTTCCGGTAAAACCGAGACCGTCGGATGTGGTCGCGGCAACACTCACCGGCGCACCGACCAGCTCGCCCAGTCGCTTCTCCAGCTCCGCGCGCCTCGCGGCAAGCCGCGGGCGGTTACCGATCACCTGCACCGCGACGTTCACGACACGAAATCCCGCGCCGCGCACGAGTGAAACCGTCTCGGAGATGAAGACCTCGCCGTGGGCGCCCGCGAACCGCGGGTCGCTGCTTCCAAACCGTTCGCCCAGGTCGCCGAGCCCGGCGGCGGACAGCAGCGCATCGCAGATCGCATGGGAAAGCGCATCCCCGTCGCTGTGGCCGGCGAGGCCGGGCTCATCCGGCCAGTGAAGCGCCCCGAGCCATAGCGGCGCAGATTCGTCGAAGGCGTGGATGTCGATGCCTATTCCGGTGCGGTGCCCGGACGCGGCTTCCACGAGCTGCTCGGCCCTGCGCAGATCCCACGTCGTCGTGATCTTGAATGCGCTGGGCACACCGGCCAGCACATGCACGACGTGACCCGCAGCCGAGAACAGCGCTGCGTCATCCGTGTGGTCATCTCCCGCGCTCGCGTAAGCCGCTACGAGTTCCGCTCGGGGAAATCCCTGCGGCGTCTGGATCGCATTGAGCTCGGAACGGTCCACCGTCTCCACGGCGATGTCATCGTCTGTCCGTTTCAACGTGTCGGCCACGGGAAGCCCGGGAATCACGCCATCACCCGTCGCCCGCACGCGGTCAATAACCACCTCAAACAGCTCGGTGGGGGCGAACGGGCGGGCGGCGTCGTGGACGAGAACAACCGAGACATCGGGCCAGAGCGCCGCAAGTCCGGCCGCAACGGATGCCTGTCGCGTTGCCCCGCCAGCGGCAACACTCACGAAGTCGCCGGCCGTCCCCGCGGCGCGCGAGACGACATCCCGGGCGAGGGCGAGCTGCGATTTCGGGACAACAACGACGATCTGTGCCCGCTCCGCCAGAGCGAGAATGGGCTCGAGCGACCACCCAAGGATTGTGCGGTCGCCGAGTGCCACAAAAGCCTTCGGAACATCAGCGCCCAGACGCGCTCCAGCGCCGGCAGCAACCACAACGACCCCGACTGTCGCCGAACTCGTCTGTGGCATCGATACTCCGCCGGCGATCAGTTAGGGCAAGCCCTGCCCGCAGGGAAAAATCAGGAAGCCAGTACCTCGTCGAGCACGCTCGACGCCTGCTCTTCGTCCGTCTTCTCGGCGAGCGCCAGTTCGGAGATCAGGATCTGACGAGCCTTCGCGAGCATCCGCTTCTCGCCGGCGGAGAGCCCGCGGTCCTGGTCGCGGCGCCACAGGTCGCGAACGACCTCGGAGACCTTGATCACGTCGCCCGATGCGAGCTTCTCGAGGTTCGCCTTGTAGCGGCGCGACCAGTTGGTCGGTTCCTCGGTGAACGGGGCGCGCAGTACCTCGAAGACTTTGTCGAGGCCCTCTCGGCCGATGACGTCACGCACGCCCACGAGGTCGACGTTGTCCGCCGGAACCTCGATGGTCAGATCACCCTGAGTGACGTTGAGCTTCAGATAGAGCTTCTCTTCGCCCTTGATGACCCTCTTCTTCACCTCAGTGATCGTTGCTGCGCCGTGGTGGGGGTAAACGACTGTCTCGCCGACCTCAAAAAGCATGTATGGGGCTCCATTCGAAGGGAGCCAGTTTATCACAGCCAGGTCGCAGCCCCAGGGGGCGGGATGGGCGGTCGGCGCGGGCTGGCTAGGCTAAGCTGCGAGAAGGTTTTGGCTGTTCTGGAGGGTTTTGTGAGACGACGCATCGCGGCAGCCGCGGTACTCGCAATCGGGTTGACCTTTGGCTTGGCCGGGTGCACTTTCTTCACCCCACAGGCGACTCTGATCCACTATGACCCGAGTGATGGTGTCAGCCTGAATCTGGGCAAGATCCAGATCCGCAACGCGTTCGTCATCGCGCCGAAGGGTACCGACGCGAACTTCATCGGCGCCGTCATCAACAACGGCAACCAGAAGTTCACCATCGATCTGCAGTACAGCGCGCACGTCGACGGCAAGGACACGGTCACCAACAAGGTCTTCACGCTGAAGTCGGGTCAGGTGAAGTCATTCGGAAACCCGGGCGTGCCACAGCTGGTCTTCCGCGACGCAGACGTCAGGCCCGGGGCGTTGCTCAAGATTTTCGTGGTGTACGGAACCGCGTCAGGCCCGACGGTGTCGGGCAGGAACCTGCTTCTTCCCGTGCTGGACGGATCGCAGAGCTACTACAGCGGACTTGGTCCGTCACCGTTGCCTTCTCCGACGCCAACGGCAACCGCGACCAACTAGCGGGCTCGGCTACGCCTCAAACCGGTAGCCAAGGCCTCGAACCGTCAGGAGCATCGTCGGCTCTGACGGATTCACCTCGATGCGCGACCGGATGCGCTTGATGTGCACGTCGAGTGTCTTGGTATCTCCGTAGTAGTCGGCCCCCCAGACCCGGTCGATCAACTGTCCGCGCGTGAGTACCCGACCGGAGTTGCGCAGCAGCACCTCGAGCAACTCGAACTCCTTGAGCGGCATCTTCGTCTCCTTGCCGGAGACCGAGACGGTATGCCGTTCGGTGTCCATCCGTACGGTGCCCCCCTCGAGGATGGCGTCGCTGGCGGCCTCGTCCTCGACGCGGCGGCGAAGGATGGCGCGGATGCGGGCCAGCAGCTCCCGTGAAGAGTAGGGCTTGGTCACGTAATCGTCCGCGCCCAGTTCGAGCCCGACGACGATGTCCACTTCACTGTCTTTCGCCGTCAGCATGATGATCGGCACGGAAGAGCGGCTGCGGATCTCCCGGCACACCTCGGTGCCGGACAGCCCCGGCAGCATCAGGTCGAGCAGCACGAGGTCCGAACCGTTGCGGTCGAACTCGGCGACGGCGGCGAGCCCGTCCGTGCAGATTGTCGCCTGGTATCCCTCACGCTCCAGAAGGAATGCGAGCGGTTCGGCGAGCGACGGCTCGTCTTCGACGATGAGGATTCTGGTCACTTCAACGGCTCCAGGTTCGCGACTGCCGCAGACGTTGCCTCGGGCAGGCGGATGGTGAAGGTGGAACCCTTGCCGGTCTGCGACCACACCCGAACGTCCCCACCGTGGTTTTGAGCGACGTGTTTCACGATACTGAGGCCCAGCCCGGAGCCGCCCGTGTGGCGAGAGCGAGCAGGATCACTGCGATAGAAGCGCTCGAATACGCGGTCTTTCTCATCATCCGGAATTCCCAGGCCCTGATCGGTGACCGCGATCTCTACAATGCCGTTCGTGTTGCTGACGCCGATTCCGATGCGGGAGTTGTCCGGCGAGTACTGGATGGCGTTCGAAACGAGGTTGTGCAGGGCGACCACCAGCAGGGCTTCGTCGCCATAGACATAGGCTTCGTCACCGCCGCTGACAAGGCGGATGCCGTGCGAATCCGCGGCCACGCGGTTCTGGTCGATCGCCTGGGCCAGCACCGACTCGACCTCGATGAGAGCCGGCCTGGTCAGGGCATCCGCGGCCTGCAGGCGGGAGAGCTGGATGATCTCCTGCGTGATCTTCGCGAGCCGCTCGGACTCGCGCGTCAGGCGCTTGGCGAACTTCTTGACCTGCTCCGGTTCATCCGATGCGCTCACCAGTGCTTCGGCCAGCAGGCTCACCGCACCGATCGGCGTCTTGAGTTCGTGGCTGATGTTGGCGACGAAGTCACGACGTACCTCCTCGAGACGGTAGCCCTCGGTGCGGTCTTCGGCGATCAACAGGATGTAGCGGGCGCCGAGGCGAGCGACGCGAACCCAGAGGTAGATGCTCGCCTCACCGATCGGGCCGCGGGTCAGGTGCACCTCCTGGGTCATCGGCTCACCCGATCGCCGGACCGAATCGACCATTTCGATGAGCTCAGGATGAACGAGCGACTGGTTCCAGACCAGGCCGAACGCGAGTGCGCCCGGCGACGCTTTCACGACCGTGTTCGACGGATCGATGACCACCCCCGCGGACTCCAGAGTGTCGAGAACCTGATCGACGCCGTCCGGCACCGCGGTGTTGATCACTTCGGCGGCTTCCCGTCCTCGGCGGGCCGCCACTACGACGAGAACCACGACGCCCGCACCGACCAGAAGGCCGAACACCAGGGCGAGGGGCACCAGCGTTGTGGGGTCCATAGCGACTAGATTAGTAAGAGTTTGAGCCCGGCCTACGGGTCGGGAGCTTTCTGCCGAGGCCGCTTTTACCAATGTTCAGTCAGTGGCCACCCGCCGTTAAGGTTGGCGGGTCAATGTGGCCGCAAGGACTGTGCGGGTGAGCCGTGCCCGCCGCGAAGGGAAGTAACGGATCATGCGCGAAGTTTTCCAGCAGGAACTGCGCGAGGTGCAGGATCGCCTCGTCGAAATTGCTGACTTCGTTGCCGTTTCCATCGAGAACGCGACGCGAGCCTTCAACGAGTCGAACGTTTCGCTCGCCGAGACAGTCATCGCCGACGACACCAGGATCGACGCGGCCGCGCTCGAACTCGACGAGCTCGCCATCAACATCCTC
>DATAXD010000004.1:0-18908 GCA_036266835.1 Galbitalea sp.
GAGGATCGTGTTCGCCTGGTTGCGCCTGGCCTCTTTCGCCTTCTGCGCCGTTTCGTACTTGAACTTGCCGAAGTCCATGATCTTCGCGACGGGCGGCTTGGAGTTGGGAGCAACCTCAACCAAATCCAGGTCGGCCTCTGCGGCCAGACGAAGTGCGTCTTCGATGCGGACTACTCCGACCTGTTCGCCACCAGGGCCAACAAGACGAACCTCCGGAACTCGGATTCGGTCATTGGTACGCGGATCGCTGATGCGTGTCTCCTTCTTGTGGGATGCGGCCACACTCGCGACGGATGCCGCGGGCAGCAAAAGAAGGATTCAACACGACTTTTCAGTCGTGACGCCCAAATCAGGTGAACTACCCTGACTATTCCTTGGGTTACAAGGAACGGAGCGTGCAACCCGTTAACCTAGAGATGCGGTGTGCGGGTGGGAGAATCTCCACTTTTGTACCGAACGCTAAGGCGCTCGGAGCCTCACCAAGGGTAACAGAGAGATCGGGTATTGAGCGAGCCAGCACATTCACACCGGGCCGAGGAGACGCGCGATATCGCGGAAGTCCCTGCGGTCGAGGTCATCAATACCGTTGCCGTTCACCTTCTGAGCGCCGCGGCGGTGAAGCTCGGGCTCGCCGATGATCCCGAGGCGCAGCTTGACCTGGATGAGGCACGCAAGCTCATCACCGCTCTTGCCGGGCTGATTACCGCTGCGGCCCCTGAGATCGGCGACCAGCATGCCCGGCCGCTTCGGGACGGGCTGCGTTCGCTGCAGCTGGCCTTCCGCGAGGCATCCGCGATTCCGGATGCGCCTGGCGCCGGTCCCGGAGAGAAGTTCACCGGTCCGGTCGCCTAACCTCTCCTAATTCAGGAGTCCGCTCGCCTAATTCAGGAGACGGTGTGGTTGGAATGACTGGTGAGGCGGATGTCGGCAGAATTCAGCAGGTCGCGTCCGGCTCCCGACCCAGACTCCTGAATTGAGAGAGAGAAAGGGAGGCGGTGCTAGAACCAGCGCTCGAGGATGACGGCCACCGCGTCCTCGTCGTGGTCGGGACCAACCTCGGTCGCCGCAAGTTTCACGTCGGGCTCGGCGTTTCCCATCGCGACAGATCTCCCGGCCCAGCGGAACATCTCAAGATCGTTGGGCATGTCGCCGAACGCGATCGCCTCCGAGGGATCGATACCCCAACCCCGCGCGAGCTCGGAGATAACACCGCCCTTTGATACGCCGGCCGCCGACAGTTCGATGAGACCTTCGATCCCGGATCGCGTCACCTCGATTTCGCCGACGAAGCCGGTCGAGAACGCATCCCACGCGGTTGCGAACTGGTCGGGAGGTGCCAGGATCAGACCCTTCACGATGCCGGAGCTTCCGAGTTCACCCAGCGTCGCACGAGGAATCGGAGCCCCATCGCGAAAACCATCCTCCGCTCGAATTCCGTCCTCGGGCATGCCCTCCGCCGCCGCAACGAAGCGCACACCAGACTCTCGCACCCGGCGAACCGCACGCTCGAACACGCGGCCGTCCAGCAGGTGGGCCTCGAGCACCACACCGGATGCGAGGTCCAGCACGATCGCGCCGTTGTAACACAGCGCCACGGAGTGCCCGAGACTCGCGCGAATCGGCTCAAGCAGCCTGACCGGACGACCGGTCGCGATCACGACGCGCGCGCCGGCGGTCGTCGCACGTTCGATCGCGGCCGCGTTTCGCGCCGACACGGTGCGGTCGCGCCCCACCAGGGTTCCGTCGAGGTCGACCAGGATGAGACGCGGCGCGCCCTTCGAACTGCCGCTCGCCTCGGCTGTCGACGCGGAGTCCTCAGGCATGCGCGAGCTTCACGATCATCGAGTCGACACGCGCCGCGATGACCTCGCTCGCCGACCAGTGCTCCTCGACGCGCGCCAGCAGGCCCGCAAGATCCGCCTGGTCCAACCCATCGACCAGGGAGAGCTGCACGAGCAGCTCGGGACCCTCGAGCCGGGCGTCCGGATCACCGGGCGCCAGCTGGATGGCAACGATCGCGTCTTCGCCGTCCGCTGCCGTCATGAACTCGGACAGTACCTCTTCATCGAGGTAACTCGGCGTCCACGGTGCGCCCTGCGCCATCGCCCAAAGTGCCGGTCGCCGAATCGCGAACTCGGTGTCGGAGGTCGGATCGACCACGACAAGGTCGGTGCCCCCACCGGCCGCCGCAAGAGCAACGCGTGCACCATTTGCGGGGATCGGGCGTGCCGGCGGGTTCCAGAGTGACATGGCAGTGACGGAGGTGAACGCCGGCAGGACCGCTCGGGAGTCGGGCCCGACAACTGTCACGATCGACAGCTCCTGTGACTTGTCGACCAGGTGCCCGCTCGGTGCGACGCCCGATTCGCCGAGCTGGGCGACCAGCGGAACCAGGAGCCGGGATCCGCGAAGCTCGTCCACGACATCCGCTTCCCCCAGCTCGCGGCTGTGAAATCTGCGGATCGCCTCGATCAGTTTCGGTGGCGCGCTACCGTCATCGTCGGAGGTCGGAGCGTGATCGAACGAACGCCCCTCCCACGGCACGCCCGCCGAGTCCGCGCCGAATGAATCCGTTGCAGACATCAGTCGCGAGCCGCCTCAAGCGCCTCACGAAGCGTGAACGCCCCCGCGTAGAGCGCCTTTCCGACGATCGCGCCCTCGACCCCGAGCGGCACCAGCGCGCGAAGGTCGACGAGGTCCTGCAGGCTCGACACTCCCCCGGATGCGATCACCGGCCGATCGGTGCGCTCGCAGAGCTGCTTCAGCAGTGCGATGTTCGGCCCGTTCAGCATGCCGTCCTTGGTGACATCGGTGACGACATAGCGAGCACAACCGGCAGCCTCGAGACGATCGAGCACCTCCCACAGGTCACCGCCCTCGCGTGTCCAGCCGCGGGCGGCAAGCATCGTGCCACGCACATCCAGCCCAACCGCGATTCGATCGCCGTGGCTGCGGATGACGGCATCCGTCCACTCCGGATCCTCGAGCGCGGCCGTTCCGAGGTTCACTCGCCGGGCACCGGTCGCCAGCGCGGCCGCCAGCGATGCATCGTCTCGGATGCCGCCCGACAGCTCGACGCTCACCGACGACGGCGTGTTCGCCACAACCGCCCGCAGGAGCTCATAGTTATTGCCCCGCCCGAAGGCGGCGTCGAGGTCGACGAGATGGATCCACTCCGCGCCCTGATCCACCCACTCGCCGGCGGCATCCAGCGGATCGCCGTAGCTCGTTTCGGTCCCGGTCGCACCCTGCGTCAGGCGCACAGCCTGGCCGTCCGACACGTCGACGGCGGGCAGGAGAATCAGGGCGGGGCCGGTGATGATGGTGCCTTTCTGTCTTCCTGCGGTCGGACACTACAAACGAGTATCGACTACAGGGTTGCGAGCCAGTTGCGGAGGAGCCGGATGCCCGGCTCCCCCGATTTCTCGGGATGAAACTGAGTCGCGCTGAGCGGCCCGTTTTCGACAGCAGCCAGGAACCTGCTGCCGTGCTCTGCCCAGGTGAGCTTCGGCTTCTTAAACGGCGGGATCGAATCGAGCTCCCAGCGCAGGGCTGCGAACGAGTGGACGAAATAGAAACGCTCGGACCCGATGCCGTTGAAGAGCACGGAATCCTCGGGCGCCTCAACGGTGTTCCAGCCAATGTGCGGCAGGATCGGCGCATCGAGCTGGCGCACAATGCCCGGCCATTCGCCCAGTCCCGGAGTCTCGTTGCCGCGCTCGACACCGTTGTCGAACAACACCTGCATGCCCACGCATACTCCCAGCACCGGGAGCCCACCGGCGAGCCGGCGCTCGATCAGCTCGCCTCCTCGCACCGCGGAGAGCTGCTCCATGACGGCGGCGAACGCCCCGACTCCGGGTACGAACAGTCCGTCGGCGTTGCCGACCCGGCCGCGATCCGCAGTGAGTTCAACACGCGCCCCGGCCGCCTCGAGAGCCTTCGCGGCCGAATGCACATTCCCGGAGCCGTAGTCCAGAACTACGACGTTCGGCTCAGCCACGGTCAGAGGGCGCCCTTGGTTGACGGCACGCCGTCCACCCGCGAATCCGGTGCGATCGCGAACCGGAACGCACGCGCAAACGCCTTGAACTCGGCCTCGGCGATGTGATGCGGATCGCGACCCGCCAGCACGGTGAGGTGAACGGTCAGCGCGGCATTGAGGGTGATCGCCTCGAATACGTGCCGCACCAGCGAGCCGGTGAAGTGGCCGCCGATCAGGTGGTGCTCGAAACCGGCCGGCTCCCCGGAGTGAACAAAGTACGGACGCCCGGAAACGTCGATCGCGGCGCGAGCGAGTGCGTCATCGAGCGGCACGATCGCGTCGCCGAATCGCGAGATTCCCGCCTTGTCTCCCAAAGCCGCGGCGATCGCTTTCCCGAGCACGATCCCGGTGTCCTCGACCGTGTGGTGCACGTCGATCTGGGTGTCGCCACTCGCGCTGATCGTGAGGTCAACGAGCGAGTGCTTCGCGAACGCGGTGAGCATGTGGTCGAAAAAGGGAACCGATGTCGAAATGTTCGACGTGCCGGTGCCGTCGAGGTTGAGTTGAACCTCGACGGTCGACTCACTGGTCGATCGATCGAGGTGCGCCGTCCGCTGGCTCGTCATGTTCCGATCCTATCGAGCGCTCCGTCGACGCCTTTTCGAACCAGACGCGCCAGGACATCGAGGAATTCGGTCGTCTCGGCCTGGGTCCCCGCCGTGACCCGCAGCGAGTGTGGAATGCCGACATCCCTGATGATGATCTCGCAGTCGAGCAGCGCTGCGAACAGCGCCTGGGGATCATCCACGTCGCTGAACAACACGAAGTTGGCCCAGCTCTCGCTCGCGGTGAACCCCAGTTTCGGGAGCTCGACGGCGATGCGGTCGCGCTGCGCCTTGATGTCGTCGACCATGGCGAGCAACTCGCGCGCGTGGGCGAGCGCCGCGATCGCGGCTGCCTGGGTGAGTGCGGACAGGTGGTAGGGCAGGCGAACCAGGCGCATGGCATCGGTGACCGCGGGATCCGCGGCGAGATAGCCGAGACGGACGCCGGCGAACGCGAAGGCCTTGCTCATCGTCCGCGACACCACGAGGCGAGGACGTCCGGGCAACAGCGTCAGCGCGGATGGAACCGCGGCCGGGGCGAACTCGGCGTACGCCTCATCGACAACGACCATGCCATCCGTCGCGTCGTAGACAGCTTCGATCGTTTCGAGTGACAGCGGTGTGCCGGTGGGATTGTTCGGGGAGCACAGAATGACGATGTCGGGCCGCTCGCGCTGCACCGCGGCAACCGCGGTTTCCGGCGCTAGTCGATATTCGGGGTCGCGTTCAGCGGCAATCCAACGCGTTCCCGTGCCCGCCGCGAGGATCGGATACATCGAGTACGTCGGCCGGAATCCCAGCGCACTGCGCCCCGGTCCCCCGAACGCCTGAAGGAACTGCTGAAGAATCTCGTTCGATCCGTTCGCGGCCCAGAGGTTGTCGGCCGTCAACGAGTGTCCGAGGTAGCCCGCGAGACTCTCGCGCAGCTGGACGAACTCGCGATCCGGGTACCGATTCACGCTGCGGATGGCGATCGCGAGCGACTCGAGGATGCTCGAGGTGACCTCGTCGGGAAGAGGATGCGTGTTCTCGTTGACGTTCAGCTGAACGCGAACCGCCTTCTGGGGTGCGCCGTACGGCACCAACCCGCGCAACTCGTCACGGAGCGGCAGATCGTCGAGCGAGGTCACCGCCCAATCGTAAGTGCCACCGCGCAGACGTTACGGACGCGACGTAACACCGCGAAGTGGACGACGCCGCCAAGCTGACGCCCGGCAACGCCTAAAGACACGGCTCAGCCGTTGCTATGCGAATACTGCGCCGGGATGGACAGACGCTCACCGGGCTGGATGTCGGCCGACTTGAGTTGATTCACGGCCATGATGTTCGCGATGACATCGCGCGGGTCCGAGTTGGGTGCTATTTCGTGAGCAAGGCCCCACAGTGTCTCGCCACCGACGACCGTGACTTTGGTCAGCGGGGTTGACGAGCTCGATCCGCTTGCCGCGGCGGCTCCGATGCCCAACAGGAGTGCGGCGGCGACAAGTGGCATCGCGAGAAGTGTGAGCAGAACGGCGCGACCGCGGGCAGTAATGCGCAGGTGCGCGCGAACGGGGGTGCGCCGCGCCGAGAAGCTGCTGGAGCTGAAAGTGGCAGTTGCAGTACTCATCTCTCTGCTCCCTTACAGATTTGGTCGTGGGTCTTGCTCTTCGAGTTCTCGCATCCGGCGCTCGGCCGGGAGCACCGGATGCGAAGCTTTGTACCGAACGTATCTTCGATTATTCGAAAATACAAGTCAATATTCGAACATCCGTAAGAAATGTTTCTCAACACACTCGAACGGGTGTTTGTTTTTGCGCTCAAAACGGATACAGTTTCGAGTGTCTGAGGCAAATCAACCCCAGACCACCGACATTTCTCATTACCGACATTTCCGACCACCGACATTTCCCAAGGAGCGATGAGATGAACGACGACGAACTGTCCCCGGATCCAGCGGCGGATGCCACCGGCGCTCGCAATGCGCAGCGTCGCACCCGGCGGCGCACGAGCCTCAGCGAGAAGCAGCTGGCCATCCTCGAGGCGATTCAGGCATCGCTCGATGCGCGCGGTTACCCGCCGAGCATGCGCGAGATCGGAACGGCGGTGGGCCTGGCGTCTCTGTCAAGCGTGACGCACCAGCTGAACCAGCTGGAACTGAGCGGCTATCTCCGGCGCGACCCGAATCGTCCGAGGGCGATGGAGATACTCATCGACCTGCCCCGGTCGGAAGACGCAGCGACCGCGACACCCGCCTTTGGCGATGCCGCGATGGTCCCTCTGGTTGGCCGTATCGCCGCCGGTATTCCGATCACCGCCGAGCAGCACATCGAGGAAGTGTTCCCGCTCCCCCGCCAGATCGTTGGCAAGGGAGACCTGTTCATGCTGAAGGTTGTCGGTGATTCGATGATCGATGCCGCGATCTGCGACGGCGACTGGGTGGTCGTGCATCCGCAACAACATGCGGAAAACGGCGACATCGTTGCGGCCATGCTGGATGAGGAAGCCACCGTCAAGGTGTTCCGCCAAAGGGACGGCCACACCTGGCTGCTTCCGCGCAACACCAGCTTCGAGCCGATCCTGGGCGACTTCGCCACCATCCTCGGCAAGGTCACTGCGGTTCTTCGCAGCGTTTAGTTTCACGGTCATCGCGCCAACCACCAGACTGGTGCGATGACGCTCGCCCAGGCCTTGCTCGGCTTCGCTCTGGTTGCCGGTGTAATCACGCTGATTCCGGGGCTGGATACTGCGCTCGTCCTGCGCGCGGCGCTGACCCAGGGCAAGCTTCACGCCTGGGCGTCCGCGGTCGGCATCGGCACTGGATCACTGATCTGGGGCGTCGCGGCAGCAGTGGGCGCGTCCGCGCTGCTCGCGGCATCCGAGGTGGCGTTCACCGTGCTGAAGCTGGCCGGCGCGGGCTACATGGTCTTCCTCGGCGTACGACTGATCGTGGTGAGCTTTCGCAAGGGCACGCACGAGTCAGCGCCAGCCGCGCGTCCCGGCGGGTCGATTCGTGCCGCGTTCGTTCGCGGCCTCCTCAATAATCTGCTCAACCCGAAGGTAGGGGTGTTCTACGTCGCCACCATCCCGCAGTTTTTGGCGATCGGGATCGCTCCGGTTTGGATGGGCATCATGCTCGCGCTCGTGCACGACGCCGAATCGATTGTCTGGTTCGCAGCGCTCATCTACGGCGCGAATGCCCTGCGTCGAATCCTCAACTCACCACGATTCGAACGCCTCATCGATCGGATCACCGGCTCGATCCTCGTTACCTTCGGTGTCGTCGTCGCGTCGGAGTCCCGCTTCTAATCGTTGTGGGCGACTGACTAGGGAGTGAAGAGCGTTGCGCGCATGGCACGAGTGGCGGCGAGGATGTTCTTCAGCGACTCGACTGTTTCGGTGTAACCGCGCGTCTTGAGACCGCAGTCCGGGTTCACCCAGACTTGCTTCTCCGGGATCGACGCGAGGGCGATCCGAAGCAGCTGCGTGACTTCGCGGATCGACGGCACGCGTGGCGAGTGGATATCGTAGACACCGGGACCGATTCCGCGGGCGAACCCGCTGCGTTCGATGTCGGCGACGACTTCCATCTTCGATCTCGCGGCCTCGATCGACGTCACGTCGGCATCCAGTCCGTTGATCGCATCGATGACGACTCCGAATTCCGAGTAACACAGGTGAGTGTGTATTTGCGTGCTGTCTGCAACGCCGGAGGTCGCGAGTCGGAACGCCCCGACCGACCAGTCGAGGTAAGAGGGCTGGTCCTTCTTCTTGAGCGGCAGGAGCTCCCGCAACGCGGGCTCGTCGACCTGGATCACCGTGATGCCAGCACTTTCGAGATCCGCGATCTCGTCCCGAATCGCCAGCGCAACCTGGTTCGCTGTCTCGGCCAGTGGCTGGTCGTCCCGCACGAAGCTCCACGCCAGGATGGTGACCGGACCGGTCAGCATGCCTTTCACCGGCTTCGAGGTGAGGCTCTGGGTATAGGTGGACCAGCCGACCGTCATTGGGGCGGGTCGGGATACGTCGCCCCACAGCAGCGACGGGCGCGTGCACCGACTGCCGTACGACTGGACCCAGCCGTTCTCGGTCACCGCGAACCCATCGAACTGCTCGGCGAAGTACTGCACCATGTCATTGCGCTCGGGCTCACCGTGAACGAGCACGTCGAGGCCGATCTCCTCCTGCAGCTCGACCACCCGCTTGATCTCGTCCTGCATCGCGCCGACGTATTCGCCCTCGCTGATTTCGCCTCGGGCATATCGTGCACGCTCGCGACGGATGTCGCCGGTCTGTGGGAAGGATCCGATCGTGGTCGTCGGTAGGGGCGGCAGCTGCAGTGCCGCATCCTGCGCTGCGAGGCGGTCGGCGTACACGCCGCGCGCGAAGTCCGCGTCCGACAGCTTTTCGGTGCGGATCCGCACTGCGCCGTCTCGCACGCCGGGCGCCGCGTGGCGATCGGCGAGGGCGGCGGATGCCGCATCCAGGTCACCCTGGATGCGAGACTTGCCATGGTCTAGTCCGGCAGCCAACGTTGCGACCTGGCCCACCTTCTGATCTGCAAAGGCGAGCCAGCTCCGCAGACGTGGGTCGAGCGACGGCTCGTCGTCGACATCGTGCGGCGTGTGGAACAGGCTCGTGGATGTCGAGACCGCAATACGGGGACTTGCGGCCTTGAGCGCCTCGAGCTTGTCCCATGCCGCCGCGAGATCTCCGCGCCAGATGTTGTGCCCGTCGATGACTCCGCCGACGAGCACCTTGTCGGTCACCAGGGATGCGGGCAGCGTCCCGCGCACGAGATCCAGCCCGATCGCCTCCACCGGTGTTGCCACCAGGATCGGCAGTGCGTCGTCGAGACTGCCGTAGGGTGCGGCCACGAAGAGCTGCGGACGCGCGGGCACTGCGGAGAGTGCGTTGTAGGCCCGGGTTAGCGCAGAGAGAACGTCTGCGCGGGGGACCTCGATGCTCTCCGATACCAGCCCCGGCTCGTCGAGCTGCACCCATTCGGCTCCCGCGCCCGCGAGTGCGGCCAGCAATTCGGCATACACCGGAAGCAGGTCGTCCAAGCGATCGAGCGGGCGGTAGTCGGCGGGCGTACCCTCGGCCGGTTTGCTGAGTAGGAGGAACGTGACCGGGCCGACAATGACGGGACGAGTTCGAAATCCGGATGCCGTCGCCTCGGCCACCTCGCGCACCAGTCGATCCGAAGCAAACGAGAACCTCGTCTCGGGCCCGATCTCGGGCACCAGGTAGTGGTAGTTCGAGTCGAACCACTTCGTCATCTCGGCCGGCACCCTATCGCCCTCACCGCGCGCAATGGTGAAATAGCCAGCGAGATCGACGCCACCGTCCTCGCCGACCAGCGAGTCGAAACGGGTGGGTATGGCGCCCACTGTCACGGCAGCATCCAGCATGTGGTCGTAGAACGAGAACGCTTCGGGAATCGCCGAATCTTGCCGACCCAGCCCGAGGGCTGCGAGACGCTCCCGGGTCCTCGCGCGAAGCCCCGCGGCCGCCGCCTCGAGTTGCTCGGCAGAAATGGTGCCCGCCCAGTATGCCTCGACGGCCTTCTTGAGCTCACGGTGCGGACCGATGCGCGGGTACCCGAGAATCGTTCCGCTGGGAAATGCGGGCGCAGTCATGAGGTCTCCTTGTGGCTGGAAGTGGGCAGCATTCCGACGGCATCGAGCACGTCGAGGACCGCTGTGTGCTGGTTGTAGGTATAGAGGTGAAGCCCGGATGCGCCTCCGGCGAGCAACTGGCTGGCAAGGGCCGCCGCGTGCTCGATTCCGATGGCGTACTGCGCTCCGAGCGAATCCGCGGTGGTCAATCGCGCCAGGAGCGACTCCGGCATCCGTTCGTCGGTCAGTTCGATCATCCGGTGCAGGCGTGCCACCGACACGATGGGCATGATCCCGGGCAGGATGCGCATGGTGACCCCCGCGGAGCGCGCCTGATCGACGAACCGCAGGTAGTCGTCGGTTTCGAAGAACAGCTGTGTGATCGCGAGGTTCGCGCCCGCTGCCTGTTTCGCGAGAAGGGTATCCAGGTCCCGCTGGACGGAGCGTGAACTCGGATGCCCGTTCGGAAACGCTGCGACACCGATCGTTACCTTCTGGCCGCGCGCAATTCGCTTCGATTGCGGGAATCCGGGGACATCGACCTGGGCGAACGGCTCGCGCTCCGACTGCACCATCTGGATGAGTTGAACGAGTTCGCCGGCGCTCTTGAGGTCGCCCAGAAAGTCCTCGCCCTCATGACGGCCCAGCGGAGGATCGCCTCGGATCGCAAGAAAATTGGTGATCCCGGCGTCGAGAAACTCGCGGATGACTCGGGTCGCGTCCGGGTAGGTCCAGCCGATGCAAGTGAGGTGCGCCATCGGTGCGACCCGGGTCGTCATCAGGTGGCGTAGCACATCGAGCGAGGCCTCCCGCGTTGATCCGCTGGCGCCGTACGTCACCGAGATGAACTCTGGTCCGGCGGATACGAGCCGATCGACTGTCGCACTCAGCCCGAGCGCAGCCGCGATTGACCGCGGCGGATACATCTCGAACGAGAACGTCGGCAAGCTGAAAGACCCTTCACTGTTGTCGCGCGCGATGGGCGCAGAACGCTGTAGTCACACAGAACGCTGCTATCACGCGGAGCGGGTGCCGGGCTCGGCTTTCGCACCGGATGCTCGCCGGGCGGCATCCTTGGGCGTCGAGATTAGCAAGCCGACTCCGCTTTCCACTCTTGTGTTACGCCATGAGTCATCGGGCCAGCGGCGCTTCCTCGAACGGTCGAAGGACATCGACGAATCTTGGATGAACCAGTGCCGTGATCCTCGTGCCATCCTCGTCGTATGCCCTCGACAGCACGCGGCCGCCGGCATGCACCTTCGAAATGATGTCTCCCCGGTCGTAGGGCACCAGCAGCGTCAGCTCGATCTCGGGCTGAGGGATGAGCTCGCTGATGCGGCTGAGCAGTTCGTCGATGCCTTCCCCGGTGCGCGCTGAAGCAAATACTGCTGAGGGCTCGAGACCGCGAAGTACGAGCCGCTGGTTGTCGTCGATGAGATCACTCTTGTTGAAGATGACGATTTCGGGCGTCCGCTCCTCACCATCGACGCGCTCGATCTCCGAGAGCACGTGTCGAACCGTCTCGATTTGCGCCGCCGGATCCGGGTGGGAGGCGTCGACGACGTGCACGATGACATCCGCATCCCCGATCTCCTCGAGCGTGGATCGGAATGCCTCGACCAGCTGATGAGGAAGGTTGCTGACGAACCCGACGGTGTCGGTGAACGTATACGGGCGCTGGTCGCTCGTCTGGGCTCGCCTCACCGTTGCATCCAGCGTTGCGAACAGCGCGTTCTCCACGAGTACGCCGGCTCCGGTGATCCGGTTCAGCAGGCTCGACTTCCCGGCATTCGTGTACCCGGCGATCGCCACAGAGGGAATGGAAAACCGGCTGCGGTTCGCGCGCTTGGCTTCTCGAGCCGGTGCGAATCCCTTGATCTGCTTGCGAAGTCGGGCCATCCGGGTGTGGATGCGGCGACGGTCCAGCTCGATCTTCGTTTCACCCGGCCCACGGCTTCCCATCCCGTTGCCGGCGCCGACCTGGCCACCGGCCTGTCGAGACATCGATTCACCCCATCCGCGAAGTCGCGGAAGCAGATATTCGAGCTGGGCTAGTTCGACCTGGGCCTTACCTTCGCGGGATTTCGCGTGCTGGCTGAAGATGTCCAGGATGACGGCGGTTCGGTCGATCACCTTGACCTTGACGACATCTTCGAGTGCGCGCCGCTGGCTGGGAGCCAGCTCACTGTCCGCGACCACGGTATCCGCACCAAGCGCGGCAACGATGCCGCGCAGTTCCTCGGCCTTGCCACGCCCCAGATAGGTGCTGGGATCCGGGTGCGGCCGCTGCTGGAGTAATCCGTCCAGCACTCGTGCACCCGCCGTTTCGGCGAGTGATGCGAGCTCGCGCAACGAATTGTCTGCGTCGTTGAGGGTGCCACTTTGATAAACCCCGATGAGCACGACGTTCTCGAGACGAAGCTGTCGATACTCGACTTCGGTGACATCCTCGAGCTCGGTACCAAGCCCCTGGACGCGACGAAGCGCGGCGCGATCCTCGCGATCGAACTGGTCGCCATCGCGACTCTCGTCGTATTGGGAGTGGGATTGAAGCGCATCGGCTCGGCCGGCGCCGAAGGTCGTCGAACTCGCCGCGCGCGAATCCTCATGCGCGAGCACGCGGCTGACGGCCGCTTCGTTCTGGTCTGGCTGGGTCATTTTCACCAACTTTATCGTTACGTTTTTCGGTAAGTTTCTTGAGTGAGCAATGAGCATTACTTCACGGCTCAGCCTGCTGGCGACGCGAATCTGCGGACGTTTCACGCCAAGCTCGTCGGCCAGGTCTATGAGTTGTCCACCGCCAGCGGAATCTTCAGCCCAGAGCGGGTGGATGCCGGTACCGAGGTCCTGCTTGCGAACGTTCCCGCACCGCCGCCGGGCGGCAATCTGCTCGACCTGGGCTGCGGATGGGGGCCGATCGCGCTCAGCCTCGCGATTCACTCACCGCGAGCTACCGTCTGGGCGGTGGATGTGAACGAGCGTGCGCTGGACCTCGTGCTCCGCAATGCGCGGTCGCTCGGCCTGGATAATGTCAACGCCTGTACACCCGACAATGTTCCCACAGATGTCGCGTTCCTGTCGATTTGGTCGAACCCGCCCATTCGGGTTGGAAAGAATGAACTCCACGGACTCCTCGAGAAGTGGCTGCCCCGCCTCGAGGTCGGCAGCGATGCCTGGCTCGTCGTGCAGCGCAACCTCGGATCTGACTCGCTGCAGCGCTGGCTCGAGGCGACCTACCCGCACGACTTCACCTTCACGCGAGCGGCCACCAACAAGGGCTACCGGGTCATCCGCGGTCGCCGCCGTTAGACGGTGAGGTCGCCCTCGTAGACGAGTTCGGCCGGACCGCTGAGCGACACATGCTCGCCGTCCTCGGTCGCGAACATCCGCACTCCGACCGTTCCCCCGGGCACCTGAACCTGCCATTGGTTCGGCGCACCCTTACCCGCCCAGTGCCGCGTCGCAAGCGCAGCCGCGACGGTGCCGGTGCCGCAGGACAGTGTCTCGCCGCTGCCGCGCTCATGGACACGCATCCGGATGCGACCGACGCCATCTTTCACGAGCGGCTCGAGCGGCACGACGAACTCCACGTTCGCGCCATCCGCCGGCTCTGGATCGATGATCGGAACATAGCTGAGATCTGCGGTCTCCAGTTCCGCCTCGCTTGCCAGTGCAACGACAACGTGTGGATTGCCCACGTTGATGCCGAGCCCCGGACGCGCAACCGAGAGGTCGCGCGCGCGAACAGTCGGCTCCGTGCCATCCAGTCGCCAGCGTCCCAGATCGGCCTGGAATCCGGACTTGTTTCGCTGCACATCGCGGACTCCCCCGCGCGTGCCTATGGGGAGCGTGTTGCCGTCTTTCAGCTCAGCCAGCCCGTTGTCCAGCAAGTAGCGCACGAATACCCGGATGCCATTGCCGCACATTTCCGCGGTGCTGCCATCCGCGTTGTGATAATCCATGAACCACTCGGCCGCCTCATCTTCGGCCAGCGCTGCGGCGCCATCGGCGAGCTTGCTCGATTTCACCGCGCGGATGACACCGTCCGCTCCTACCCCGAAGTGGCGGTCGCAGATCGCGGCAATCTGGCTCGGCGATAGTTCCACTTCGCCGTCAGGGTCGGCGAACAGCACGAAGTCGTTGCCGGTGCCATGACCCTTGGTGAAGTGAATGGTGGCGCTCACGCGTCAATCGTATCCAGCGCGGCTGCTACCCGGTTTTCATCGTCAGACTCGATCCACCGTGTCATCGGATAACGACGAAACCAGCCAACCTGTCGACGCGCGTAGCGTCGAGTGAGAGCTGCGGCCTGCGCGATTGCCTCGGGCTCAGCGAGTTCGCCGGCGAGTTGCGATCGCGCCTGCGCATAGCCGATCGCTCTCTCCGCCGTGACGCCCCAGTGCTGGTCTTCGAGCACGCGCACCTCGTCCAGGAGCCCGTCCGCCCACATCTGTCGCACGCGGGCGTCGAGCCGCGGCACCAGGAGTTCGCGTTCGGTCCGAAGCCCGAGGATTGTCATCTCGCGCCAGCGGTTCGATTCATCCGGAAGCCCGGATCCGAACGGTTCGCCGGTGAGTTGGATGACCTCGAGTGCACGCACCAGCCTTCGAGCGTTTCGGGGTCCGATGGATGCTGCTGCCGCCGGGTCGACAGCGGACAGTCGCTGGTAGAGGATGCCGGGTCCGCTCGTCGCGAGTTCCGCTTCCAGGTCGGCGCGGATGTCCGCATCGGTTCCCGGGAACCGGAAGTCCCACAGAACGCTGGAGACGTACAGGCCAGATCCGCCAACGAGGATTGGTACCGCCTGGCGCGAAAGGATCTCCTCGATCGCAGCGCGCGCCGCCGTCTGATACGCGGCCACCGTCGATTCCTCGCTGATGTCGAGCACGTCGAGAAGGTGGTGCGGGATGCCTCGGCGCTCGGCCAGCGACAGTTTCGCCGTGCCGATGTCCATGCCGCGGTACAACTGCATGGCATCCGCGTTGACAATCTCGGCAGCCTGACCTCGAGCAACGAGGCGCTCGGCGAGATCCAGTGAGAGGCCGGATTTGCCGGTTCCGGTCGCGCCGACGATCGCGACCAGCATGTTGCTCAGCGCAGTCCGTCGGTGGGGTCGTAAATCGGCGTCGTTGCGACTCGCAGCGCAGGCAGGCCCAGCGAGACGCTGGAGGCGCTGGAAGCGCCGTGAGTGGGAACCGCGCAGCTCTCGGCCTCGGCGCGGTCCCAGGCGTCCCCGGCTCGCGTTCTGCGGATGTGCAGCGCTGAACCATCAGTAGAGTCGGCGAGCAGGTAGTACGGCTTCGCATCCGTGATCGTTACCGTCACCACGTCGCCGGGACGCGGCGCGTCCGCGAGCTCGGGAACCGACCTTTGTCTCGGAACTTCGAAGTGAACGAGCCGACTGTCTTCCGAGCGCCCCGACATGCGGTGCGTTGCGGCATCCTTCGTTCCTTCTACCCCGACGAGAACGCGCGCCTCAGTGCCAATGAGGGTGCGATTCTCCTGCCAGGAAATCTCATCCTGAAGGGCGGTCAGCCGCTCGTAGCGTTCTTGCACGATCGCCTTGGGCACCTGATGCTCCATGGTCGCCGCAGGCGTTCCGGGGCGTATCGAATACTGGAAAGTGAAGGCGGACGCGAATCGCGCCTCTCGCACGACGCGCAGCGTCTCCTCGAAATCCGCATCGGTCTCGCCAGGGAATCCCACGATGATGTCCGTGGAAATCGCGGCATTCGGAATTCTCGCGCGAACCCGGTCGAGGATTCCGAGGAACTTTGTCGAACGGTAACTGCGCTTCATCGCTTTCAAGATGGCGTCGGATCCCGACTGAAGGGGCATGTGAAGCTGCGGCATGACGGCGGGTGTTTCGGCCATCGCGTCGATCACGTCGTCGGTAAAAGCTGCGGGGTGCGGGCTGGTGAAGCGGATGCGCTCGAGCCCGTCGATGTCACCGGCGGAGCGCAGGAGCTTGCCGAATGCCTGTCGGTCACCAAATTCGACGCCGTACGAGTTGACATTCTGGCCGAGCAGCGTGACTTCGATCGCGCCATCGTCGACCAGTGCCTGGATCTCCGCGAGTATGTCGCCGGGCCGGCGATCCTTTTCCTTGCCGCGGAGAGCGGGCACGATGCAGAACGTGCACGTGTTGTTGCACCCGACGGAGACCGAAACCCACCCGCTGTAGGTCGACTCACGCCTGGTCGGCAGAGTCGACGGGAAGACATCCAGCGACTCGAGAATCTCAAGCTGGGCCTCGCCGTTGTGTCGGGCGCGCTCGAGCAGCGCGGGAAGCGCACCCATGTTGTGAGTGCCGAAGACAACATCCACCCAGGGGGCCTTGTCCAGGATGACGGACTTGTCTTTCTGGGCCAGGCAACCGCCGACGGCGATCTGCATGCCCTCGTGTTCGCGTTTGACGGAAGCAAGGATCCCCAGGTTGCCGTAGAGCTTGTTGTCGGCATTCTCGCGAACCGCGCAAGTGTTGATGACCACGACATCGGCCTGTTGGTTGTCCGCGCGTACGTAACCGGCGGCCTCGAGTGATCCGCTGAGGCGCTCGGAGTCGTGCACGTTCATCTGGCAGCCGTACGTACGCACCTCGTAGGTGCGCGGGCGCGTTCCTTCGCGGGCGGGTGATTCGGCAACGAGCGTCATGGTGTGCTCAAGTCTAAGCAATGGCCAATGGAGCCCGCGAAAGGGCGCAATCCGCCGTTCAATCCGGCCTGCAGCCAGCAGATTGTGACCTCTCGCGGGGTGTGGCTACTGGAACCGTGGGCCGCCGCTGTCCGAATGCCCCGCAGCGGAACTACGCAGCGCAGGATGATTCGGAGCGAGCGCCGAGGCGACAGCGGATGCGACGATGCTGCCGGAATAGCCCTTGCGCATCAGGAATGCGCCGAGTCGACGTCGTGCCGTTTCCGGGTCGAGCGATCGCAGTTGCGGTGCTCGGCGCGTCGCAAGTTCTCGTGCTCGTGTCAACTCATCCGCGTCGCCCGCGGAGTCGGCTTCCTCGAGAGCGTTCTCGATGACCTCTGCATCGATTTTCCTGCGGCGCAGTTCGGCCGAGATCCCGGTTCGGCCGAGGCCTTTTCGATCGCGCAGAGTGCGTACCAGGGTGCGGGCGAGTTCGGCATCGTCGAGCAGCCCGACTTCCTGGAGCCGCCCGATTTCCGCTTCGACCGCCGGCTGGTCGAGATCGCGTCGGCCGAGCAGGCTCGCCATCTCGGCCGAGGACACTCCCCGGCGCGCCAATGCGTTGAGGCTCACGTTGTGGGCTCGAGCTGATCGCTCCGGCGTGCGGGTGGGCGACTCGACCGGTTCCAGCCTCTGGATCTCCCCGGTGTGGCCGGCAAACCGCTTGCCGGGCAAGTCATTCGGACGCGACGACAGCTCGCTCGCCTTCACGAGTCCCGGAATCGACTCCAGGGGCACCTGGTGATCGGACGGCGCCGAAGCTGCGGGTGGTTGCACGCCGGGCAGGTACGTGACCCGGGCAAGCCGCTCCTCGGCACCGTTCATCACTGGTTCTTCCTCTGCTTGCGAATTCGTTGGGCGACTATTCGCCGACTGCCGGCTGGAGTGACGTTTCGAATTCCGCGTCATCCTCCGGAACGGATTCCGGGAATGCCTCGTCATCCGCTGATCCGTCGGGAACTACCGCGATCGGAGTCGGCCCGCTCGCCGAACCCTTTGGCGCCTTCGGGCTTGCCTTGCCGTCATCCGCAGCGGACTGTGCGGTAAGGGACTCGGCAGCAGCCGTTGCGGCCGCCGCCCTCGCTTCGGCACCAACCCCGAGCTTGAACATGATCTTCTGCTCGATCTCGGTGGCGATGTCGGGGTGCTCGAGCAGGAACTTGCGCGAGTTCTCCTTGCCCTGGCCCAGCTGGTCACCGTCGTAGGTGTACCAGGCACCAGACTTGCGGACGATCTCGTGATCGACACCGAAGTCGATCAGGCTGCCCTCGCGGGAGATGCCGGTGCCGTACAGGATGTCGAACTCTGCCTGCTTGAAGGGCGGAGCCATCTTGTTCTTGACCACCTTGACGCGGGTGCGGTTGCCAACGGCATCCTGTCCGTCTTTCAGCGTCTCGATGCGACGGATGTCGAGGCGAACGGATGCGTAGAACTTGAGCGCCTTGCCACCGGCCGTGGTCTCGGGGCTGCCGAAGAACACACCGATCTTCTCGCGCAGCTGGTTGATGAAAACCATGGTGGTGTTCGTTTGGCTGAGACCACCCGTGAGTTTGCGCAGAGCCTGCGACATAAGGCGAGCCTGGAGCCCGACATGTGAGTCGCCCATCTCTCCCTCGATCTCGGCGCGAGGTACGAGGGCTGCGACCGAGTCGATGACGATGATGTCGATCGATCCGCTTCGCACGAGCATGTCGGCGATCTCGAGAGCCTGCTCACCGGTGTCGGGCTGCGATACCAGGAGCGCATCGATGTCGACACCGAGCTTCGCCGCGTACTCGGGGTCGAGTGCGTGCTCGGCATCGATAAAGGCTGCAATGCCACCGTTGCGCTGGGCGTTGGCGATGGCGTGAAGCGTAAGGGTCGTCTTACCCGACGACTCCGGGCCGTAGATCTCGACGATACGGCCACGGGGAAGGCCGCCGATGCCGAGAGCGACATCCAGGGCGATGGAACCGGTGGGGATCACCTCGACGGGCGCGCGTTCGTCGCTGCCCAGACGCATGACCGAGCCCTTACCGAACTGGC
>DATAXD010000009.1:0-5674 GCA_036266835.1 Galbitalea sp.
CTTCCCGAATGAGACCAGCCGGTCTCAACATCACCTAACCCACGAAATTACGCTCCATTTCTCCGTATTTCCGGAATGTCGCGAAAGATCATCCTTGGGGAGTACGTCGCGCAGGCGCGCGGAAACAGGCCCGACGCACCCAGACGCGCGTCGTGCTCGGGGCCACCGTGCGAGCCTCCGGACCTAGCGCGCCGAGGGCGAACTCTTCGCGGTCTGGGCTGGATCGCGCATGACCGAATCGCCGAGAGCCTCATCGATCTTCTTCATGAGCTCCCCCGGGATTTCGACACCCGACGCCTTAACGTTTTCCGCAACCTGTTCGGGTCGCGAAGCACCGATGATTGCCGCAGCGACGTTGTCGTTCTGAAGAACCCAGGCGACAGCCAGTTGTGCCATCGTGAGGTCGAGCTCCTTGGCGATCGGCGCGAGCTGCTGCACGCGGGTGAGGATGTCATCCTGCAACCAGCGCGCGATGTTGTCGGCACCTCCGTTTGGATCCGTAGCGCGTGTCCCGGCGGGCAGTTTGGCACCTGGCTTGTACTTGCCGGTCAGCACACCCTGCGCGATGGGCGACCACACGATCTGTGAGATGCCCGCCTCCTTCGAAGCGGGGATCACCTGGTCTTCGATGACTCGCCAGAGAGCCGAGTACTGCGGCTGGTTCGAGATCAGCTGCACATGCAGTTCCTTTGCCAGCGCCGCTCCCGCGCGGATCTGGTCCGCGGTCCATTCACTCACGCCGATGTACAGCGCCTTGCCCGATCGGACGACGTCCGCGAACGCCTGCATCGTCTCCTCCAGAGGCGTGCTGTGGTCGTAGCGGTGAGCCTGATAGAGGTCGACGTAGTCGGTCTGCAGCCGCTCGAGCGATCCGTCGATGGACTCGAGGATGTGCTTACGCGAGAGACCGGAATCATTCGGCCCCTTCGGCCCGGTCGGCCAGTAAACCTTCGTGAAGATTTCGAGAGACTGGCGTCGCTGGCCCTTTAGCGCATCCCCAAGCACAGTCTCGGCGGCGGTGTTCGCATAGGCGTCGGCGGTGTCGAACGTCGTGATGCCGTTGTCGAGGGCGGCCTTCACGCAGTCCTTCGCGATGTCGTTTTCCACCTGCGATCCGTGCGTGAGCCAGTTGCCGTAGGTGATTTCTGAGATCTTCAGTCCGGAGTTGCCGAGGTAGCGAAATTTCATAACTCAAGCCTAGGGGCGACGCCGGTCCCGTCGCCGGGGCGTGAACGGTGGCGAGCGACTGCCTGCGCCTCCTCAAACCGGCGGGTACGGGTGGCCCCATGATCCGCGTTACCTAGGCATTACGCGCCTCTTCCTACTCTTGGGCCATGAATCGTCGCACCCAGTTCGCGCCCATCGTGCTCGGCGCCATCGCACTGACCTTCGCTCTCGTCGGATGCTCGACCGGTGGACTGCCCGGCCAGCCCGGCGCTGGCACAACCGGCAGCTCGGGTTCCGGCTCGGGTCCGGCGGCCGGCGGATGCACGGCATCCGGGACCACGATTCCTGCTGGGCACTACTCCGGCACAATCAAGGCCACACTGAAGTCGACGATGAGCCTCAGCGTTCCCGGGGCTGGCTCATTCAGCAACGCGGGACGGGGCGCCCAAGGAATGAACGGGAAAATCGACATCGTCTCCGACGGCAGCACGGTGACGGGCACGATCGATCTGACCGGTCTTGGCTACTCGACGATCGCTGGCGGTGAAGCGGGCTCAGCCGAAACCGGCGCATTCACCGCGAAAATCTCGGGACCGGCGAGCAGCCCCATCGTCACCGGCACGCTCAGCGGCGAATGGGATTCGTACGGGCCGATCACGACCTCGAGCGGTAGCGCGAGCAATGGGACTGTGGTCGGACTTCACGTCACGGGCGCCAGTTGCTCCGCGGTAACCGGTGACGCGATCGCGATGTTCGCAGAAATCGCAAAGCCGGTCGCGCAGTACATCAAGATCAGCGGGACCGGAGCGTGGACGGCGACGCGTCGCTAAGACGACGCGTCGCCGGGCGCCGCGGTTAGACCTCTACACATGGGTCTGGCCCGACCGGAAGGCTTAGACCTCGACGGAAAGTTCGTACACCTGCGAGGTCGGATGTCCGGCCTTCTCGTGCACCCGCATGACGGCCTCCTTGGATGGGCCGTGCGACAGGCAGAAAACCTTGCCGGACTCGGGATCGAGCCACGCCCGCTCGAAGTGGACACCCTCCTCGCCCTCGACCGCGAGATCTGCAGCGTGTGCCTCGGCAAGTTGCGCCTCGGTGACTCCGACGAAACCGTCGTGAACATCCATGAACTGTGCCATTGTCGACATCCCTATATTCTCGCGGCGCCGATGTGGCGTCGATCTGTGCGTACAGTCTGCGCTCTCAGCGCCGGTCGCGCATCGGGATTCTGACCTATTTAGGCAATCTCGCCGCCACGGGGCGTAGCCGCGAATGTCCCCGCGCGTCGGGCTCGCCTCGCTCCTCGACTGACGGTAGCTAGACTCGCGAATGTGCGAGTAAGCGTGCTGGGCGCGGTCTCCGTCGCTCAGAACGACCGCGAGATTTCCGGCCTCGCGCTCGGTGGACGCCGGGTGCGACTGGCTATCGTCGCGCTCGCGCTCGCTGATGGTCCGATCCCCAGCGAACGTCTCGCATCCATGATTTGGGGTGACGAACTGCCAGCAAGCTGGAAGCCTGCGCTCCGCGGTCTCATCCGCAGCATCCGGACCGCGATTGCCGAACTTGGCACCGACGACCAGCAGTTGGTTGCGACCGCCCCCTCCGGATATGCGCTGGGTACCGGCGTCGAAGTGGATGTTCGCGAAGCGGCCGCGAGCCTTGAAGCCGCCCTGGTGCAGCTTGCCGAGAGCCGACCGGATGCCGCCCTGCCCCTTCTGATCCCCGCCGCCGAACTCGCGACGGACCAGTTTCTGGCGTCCGAGGATCTGGAGTGGGTCGAGACCGAGCGCCGAGCGCTGGTCGAGCTGCGTCGATCCGCACGGGAATCAGTCGTCGAGGCAGCCGGACTCACCGGGGACAATCGTCGAGCCGTTCGAACCGCTCGCGAGCTCGTCGAAGACGACCCGACCGATGAAAGCGCACACCGCACCCTGATCGCCGCGCTCGACCGATCCGGCGATCGGGTCGGCGCGGTTCAGGCGTACGAGAACTGCCGCACCGTTCTCGCGGATCAGCTCGGTATCGACCCGAGCGGTGAAACCGTAGCGGTCTATCTCGCGGCCCTGCGGTCATCCGCACCGGTCACCGTCGGTCGACTTCCCGAGCACCAATCCGGTTTCGTCGGCCGCGAGGAAGAGCTTCGGGCGCTTGCGACCGCGGTCGCCGAGGCACGACTGGTCACGATCACCGGACGCGGCGGTATCGGCAAATCTCGCCTGGCGCTTGCCTTCGCAGGAGAGGCGCGCGATGGGGAAACGCTGTGGGTGCAGCTCGGGTCGAGTACCAATCAGGAGCTCGTGGCCGCGGATGTCGCGCGCGGTCTCGGTGCCTCTCCCGAGCCGGATCCGGTCGCATCCCTCATCGCGACGATCGCGCCGCGGGGCCGCACCCTGCTCGTGCTTGACGGTTGTGACGAAATCGTCGACGGGGTGGGCACTCTGGTGGCGAGCCTTCTTGCATCATGCCCCGAGCTGACCTTGCTGTGCACGTCGCGAGGCCCCCTGCGACTGCCCGCCGAAAACGTCATGCCTCTGCCACCGATGGAGATCGGAAGCCGCGCGAAGCCGGGTGAAGCTACGAGGCTGCTTCAGCAGCGCATCCGGGAACTCGGTGTTGCGTCGGACGCCAACGGCGTCGCTGGCGCCGCCCCGGATGGCAGCGTCCCGGATGGTAGCGGCCCCGACGCCAGCACTCCCGACGCCAGCACCCCGGACTACTCGGCTCTGGAACAGCTCGCGCACCGGGCCTTCGGTATCCCGCTGGCGATCGAGCTGCTGGCGGCGCAGCTGCGCGAGATCTCCCTCGACGACCTGCTCGATGATCTCGCTGACAACGAAGTCGGTGATCAGTTGCGCACGATTCTCGATCACGGATACAGCGCGCTCACCGAGGATGAGGCATCCGTGCTTCGCCGCATCTCGGTACTCGACGGCGCGGTGGGGCTCGGGCTCATTCGCGGGCTCGTAGCTTCGGCTCGCATTCCATCGACCCGTGTCGCGCGCCTGCTCGGCGAGCTGACGACGCGTGGACTCCTGGAGATAGACCAGTCCGGGGCTCGCTGGCGGTACGAACAGCACGACGACGTTCGCGAATACGCCCGTAACCTTCTGCTCGTCAGCGGTGAGGAGCCGGAGACCTTCGCGCTGCTGGCGGGCGCGCTTCGGGGAATGTTGCCGGATGACGCGCGACTGCCCCCGGCACCGTTCACGGTCGCAATCAACGATGTGCTGCCGAGCATCCGTTCGCTGTTTGGGGCGGCACTGGACGGGCGGGCAAGCCTGTCGGATGCCCAGGAAATCGCCTTCAGGCTTCACCGCTACTACGCAGCAACGAGTGTCTCCGAAGGCAGGTTCTGGCTGTCGAGACTGCTCGCGACCAGCGAATCGACCGAGTGGACCGGGCTCGCTACCTTTGCGCTCGGCTATCTCAGTTACTGGGCCGGCGATGGCGAGGCTGCGGTGACGTCCCTCCAGACCGCAGTGGACCTGCTGCGCGGCGAACAGGATTCCTACGTGGCACGCGCTCTCATCTTCCTCGGCGGAATCGCGGATGACCTCAACCGCGGGGACGAGGCTGTCGGCTTCGTGAAGGAGGCCATTTCGATCAGCGAGCGTCTCGGCGAGAACAATGTGCGCGTTGGTGCCGTTGTTGGCGTTGGTTCGCTGCTCGCTGAGCGCGGAGATCCGACAGCCGTGGAGTTCGCTTCCGATGCGATTGCCCTGTGCCGCGAGGTCGGATCCCCCGAGCAGCTGCTGATCACGCTTCCCACGGCGGCGATGATCTCGTGGCAAGTCGGCAACTACGCTGCGGCCCGTGAGTTCGCCGCCGAGGCGCGACCCCTGCTCGACGATGAACCGCGAATCGCTCGCGTTGTGCTCCTGATCACCATGGCGGGGCTCGCATTGGCCGATGGTGATGCCGCGGATGCGGTGCTGCTCGCCGAGTCTGCCGATGCCGTAGGCACCGAGCTCGGTGTCGAGCGCGAACTGCCGCTTGCACGATGCCTGCTTGCTCGAGCGCGGCTGGCAAACGGCGATGTCGATGGTGCGGTCGCGGCAGCGGCTTCCGCTTTTGCGGCGGCGGCAACGATCACGCTCGACTATCCGCTGGCTCTGTGTCTCGAGACGGCCGCGTTGGTCGGGCGAGAGATCGGCGTCGCGGATGGCGAGCTCGCGTCGGCGCTGCGATCGGCGGCGGAAATCCGGGATGCGGGTTCACGGCCGGCACCGGCAGGACTCTCGGATGCGACGGCTGAGCTTCGAGTCAGCGTGGGATCGGCCGAGTCCCTGTCGCCGCGGGCTGCCGCGACACGAGCCTCGGAGATGCTCACCCGTCGCGTTCGCGCGTAGGGCGCGGCTGACACCCGCGCGGAATCAGGAGGCGAGTTGTTCGCGTTGTAGGTCGCGCATGGCGGGACTTTTTGAGACCAGTTCGATGGGTCTTTGGTGGGGGTCTTGTTCTTTGGGTGGGATCAGCCAGTACCGGTGGTTGATGTCGCGGCTGA
>DATAXD010000029.1:0-47489 GCA_036266835.1 Galbitalea sp.
CTCGATAGTCAGTCCGCAGGTGCGTCCCTGGCAGATGCCAAGGCCGGCGCGCGTCGCCAGCTTGATCGATCGGAGACTTGCGCCATCCGTCGCCTCTACGGTCGAACAGAACTCGCCGTGGGTGACCTCTTCGCAGCGGCAGAGAACGGTGTCGGGCGTGAGCCAGTTCGACCAGTCGTCCCGGATTCCGTGTGCGGCCTCGATCCGTCGTGCAAAGGATCGCGCGCGCTCGCGCCGCTTGACGGCACGAGCGACCGCGGCATCCGACCCGCCCGCGGCGTGATGGCCGGCGATCTCGCCCTCCGCGAGCGCTTCCTCGACGCCGCCAATGCCGGTGATCTCGCCCGCAGCAAAGACGCCCGGGACGCTGGTGCGCTGAGCCGCATCCACTCGCACGAATCGCTCGGACGTCAGCTTGCAACCCGCGGCGACGGCGAGCTCCAGCCGCGGGGTGAACCCGTGCCCAACACAAACGGCGTCCACCTCGATCGTGAGTTCGGAACCCGGGATCGGATTCCAGTTGCGATCGAGGGAAGCGACGGTGACCGACTCGACCCGATCGACGCCGTTCGCTCGAACCACGGCCGTTCCCGGGCGGTACGGGATGCGGTGCCGGAGGTGACCGAGAAAGTACTCGCCCAGCTCCCCGGCCTTGTGAGAGCTGCGAAGCAGCTGCCACGGCTTCGGCAACCAGCCGGCAACGAGCGAACTCGCCCGGCTCGCTTCGTACACCCCGACGACCGTTGCACCGGTCGCCGCAAGGGACGCGGCCACCGGCAGCAGGAACGGTCCCGCACCGGCAACAACCACGCGCTGCCCGACGGCCACGCGCTCGCCCTTGGCAATTGCCTGCGCCGCGCCCGCCGTGAAAACGCCGGGCAGCGTCCAGCCCGGGAATGGCAGAGTTCGGTCGAACGCGCCGTTGGCGAGAACCAGCGCATCCGGCTCGAATATCAACTGCTCGCGATCGACGCCGTCGGGCTGTCCAATAACGACGTGAACTCGGCCGGGGTGGCCGTCGACCTGCTCGATGGACCAGACGGAGGCCGACAGCAGGATGCGGCATCCCTCGTCGTCCTCGAGCTCGCGCACGAGCTCCTGGAAGGTCGACCAGCCGTGGTGCAGCACCGCCTCCCGCTGAGCCGGACGCGACGGCGGCAGATGGCGCCAGTACTGGCCGCCGAGCTGGTCCGAGGAATCCAGCAGCGTGACGTTCTCGCCCTGACGCCTCGCGGCACGCGCGGCGGCGAGGCCGGCGGGTCCGGCTCCGATGATCAGGATCGAGGTCACGAGTGCGCTCCCGGCAGCGGGTCATGCTGGACGGTGACGACGTCTCCCGCGACCGCGCGACGCTGGCAGGCACGAACATCCCGCTGACCGTTGACCACAACGAGGCAGTCGTAGCAGACCCCGATGCCGCAGAAGATGCCCCGTGGTCGTTCGCCGACCGAGGTCGTGCGCCAGGCGAGCATTCCCGATCCGAGCAGGATGCCGCCAATCGTCTGCCCGAGGAGGCCTTCGACCGGCGCGCCATCGAACGAGATCTCGACGGATTCCGAATCGGTCGGGCGGATCGGATCCCGGCCGACGGTAAGTCGCTTCGCGGTCATCCTCAGCCCACGTTTCCGAGCTCGCGGGCGAGCGAACCCCGCGATGGCGAAAACGGCGAGGCATCGATCGCCGGTGCCGATCCGGTCAGCAGGTCGGCGAGTAAGTCGGCGGAGGCCAGCGAGAGGCCGATGCCCGCGCCCTCGTGCCCGGTGGCGTGCCAGAGGCCGTCGAGCCGGGCATCCGCACCGATCACCGGAAGGTGGTCGGGCATGAACGGACGAAACCCGCCATAGCTGCGCATGACCGACATTTCCTTCAGGAACGGGAACAGCGCGATCGCTTTCGCGGCCAGTTCGCGCAACACGCGCACATCGAGCCGCGAATCGAAGCCGATCTGCTGTCGAGACGAACCGATCAGCACCGTCCCTCCGGCGGTACTCTCGATCACGCTCGAGGTCTGCAGGTCGGCCGCATTGGAACCGACGGCACCGACGTAATCGCCGTCGTACACCTTGTGGAAGATCCGGTGCGGCATCCGCGAAGTCACCAGCACCATTCCGCGTCGAGGCTTGACCGGAAGTGGCGCGCCGAGCAGCGCAGAGACCTCGCCCGACCATGGCCCCGCCGCGACGATCACGGCGTCGGCCGCCACCGACCGACCGGAAGTGCGAATGCCGCGGAGCCGACCTGCCCGCGTAATGCCGTCGACCACTGGTTCGCCCTCGTGGAACTCGGCGCCCGCGCGGCGAGCCGACGCGATGAGCGCCTCGGTCGCCGTCACCGGCTGCACCTGGGCATCCTCCGGGTAGTGCACCGCCGCGGTGATCTCGGGGTTCAGCTCCGGCTCGAGCGCCAGCGCTTCGTCGACGCCCAGCGGGATCGCCGTGATACCCGCGGCACGCTGGTCGGCCGCGAAATCCAGGAGCGGTCGCGAGCCTGCGGCGGAAGTCGCGACGACCAGCCCGCCCTTGCGCTCGAACTCGATCGGCGGAAACTTCGGGCCGAGTTCATCCCGAAGCTCGGCGACCGCAGTCGGCCAGAGCGTCGAGGCGTACCGAGCGAGAACGAGCTCGGCGCCCGGACCCTTGTCGGAAACGAGGATGTTGCCTTCACCCGCGGATGACGTGCCGCCGGCGTTCCTGCCGCGATCGACGACGACAACCTCCACGCCCCGCTGCGAAAGGCTTCGCGCGATCGCCGCGCCAACGATGCCTGCGCCAATCACAACGACCTTCACGGCGTCGACTCCGAAACCGACCGCGGCTCGGGCCTTCCGGCCCACCATCCGAGAACATGGTCGATGTGCGCATCGAGGAGTGCTGCCGCATCGTCTCCGTTTCCCTCGACGAGGAGGTCGAGAAGTGCGTGGTGTTCGAGGGCCGAGCGCTCGAGTTCGGAGGTGCCTGTCATCCCGGCGAGTCCGACCATCCGGGTCTGCTTGCGTAGCTCGCTGACCAGCTCGACGAGTCGCTGGTTGCCAGCGAGGGCGACCAGCGCCAGGTGGAACGCGGAGTCGGCCGCGAGATACTTCGGGAAGTCGCCCTTCGCGGCGGATGCGACGATCTCGTCGGCGAGGCGGCGAAACCTAGGGAGCTGGTCGAGCGGAAAGTTCGAGGCCGCCATCCGAATCGCGGGGACTTCCAGCCAGCGACGCACCTGGGCGATCTCGCGTAGATCGGCCTCCTCGACCGAGGTGATCCGGAAGCCCTTATTGCGGACGGACTCGACGAAGCCGCGTTTCTCGAGATCGAGCATCGCCTCACGGACCGGCGTCGCCGACACGCCAAACCGGATGGCCAGCGCCGGCACGGAAACCAGTTCGCCCTCACCGAGCTCCCCCGAAACGATCGCCGCCGATACGGCCTCTTCGACCGCCGAGCGCAGACTCGGCGACGCCCCCGCGAGAGTGCGGATGGATGAAGCAACGGTGGCGTTCGTCACGCGCAGTAATATATCACATACTACAATGAAGCTTCCCGGCGAACAGGCCTGATCAGCGGTCAGCTGCTCACGCCAGGTAGCGAAGAGGCACAGGAACCGCAACCCACTCGCCGCGTGAGCCTTTGGCGGTAGCGTTTAGCTGTGGCTAAAGACGAATCTACGATTGCGGCCGCACACGTCAGTAGCGGCGCCGGGCCCTCGTTCGAGGCCCGCATCGGCCGCATCCCGATCCGGGATCTGTCGCCGGTCCAGCCGGAGGACCGCTGGCCGGCCAAAGCCTTTGCCGGCGAAGTAGTTCCGTTCGGCGCGACGGTCTTCCGCGAGGGCCACGACCTGCTGGGCGTCAATCTCCTGCTCGTCGACCCCGACGGCAATCAGACCCAGCACCGGATGGCCGCGGCCGCGCCGGGGACGGATCGCTGGCGCGTGCTCGCCCGCCTTGGGACCGCGGGTACCTGGCGATTCCAGGTGCAGGCGTGGAGCGACGACTGGGCGAGCTGGCTGCATAACGCCGACATCAAGGTGCCGATCGCGCAGGATGTGGAGCTCGTCTTCGCCGAGGGACTCCAGCTGCTGCAGAGGGCGGGCAGCAGTGCCGCCGTGAAGGATGCCGCATCCGCGTTTGCCGACAAGACTCTCGCGCCCGCCGACCGGCTGGCTGCCGCTCATGAACCCAGGCTCACAAAACTCCTCCATGCTCGCCCTCTCGCGAGTCTCATGACGCTGAGCGAGCAGCACACCATCCGCGTCGAACGCGAGCGCAGCGGGGTCGGCAGCTGGTACGAACTCTTCCCCCGCAGCATCGGAGCGAAGAAGCAGGCCGACGGCTCCTGGAAGTCGGGCACCTTCAAGACGGCAGCAACCAGGTTGCCCGCGGTCGCCGCGATGGGCTTTGACGTCGTGTACCTGCCGCCGATTCATCCGATCGGCACCAGCTTCCGCAAAGGCCCGAACAACTCGCTGGATGCGGGTCCCGATGACCCGGGCTCGCCCTGGGCGATCGGCGGGCCGGATGGCGGCCACGACGCCATTCATCCCGACCTTGGAACCGTCGACGAGTTCACGGCGTTCGTGCGTGCCGCCGGGCGCAACGGTCTCGAGGTCGCGATCGACCTCGCGCTGCAATGTTCGCCCGATCATCCGTGGGTCACGGAACACCCCGAGTGGTTCACGACCCGACCGGATGGCTCGATTGCGTACGCGGAGAACCCGCCGAAGAAGTACCAGGACATCTACCCGCTGAATTTCGACAACGATCCGGTGGGCATTCGCGAGGAGATCCTGCGCGTCGTCAAGTACTGGATCGGCCTGGGCATCCGCATTTTCCGAGTCGACAATCCGCATACCAAGCCGCTCGATTTCTGGGAGTGGCTGCTGTTCGAAGTAGGCGCGGAGTTTCCGGATGTCGTCTTCTTCGCCGAGGCCTTCACCCGACCCGCGATGATGAAGTCGCTCGCCGAAGCCGGCTTCCAGCAGTCGTACTCGTACTTCACCTGGCGCAACACCAAGGCCGAGCTCGAGGAGTTCTTCGTCGAGATCAGCGACACCTGGAGCGCGTTCTACCGGCCGAACCTGTTCGTCAACACCCCGGACATCCTCACCGAGTATCTGCAGTTCGGCGGCATCCCGGCGTACCAGATCCGCGCGGCGCTCGCCTCGACCGCGTCGCCGAGCTGGGGCGTGTACTCGGGTTACGAACTGTTCGAGGATGTCGCGCGGCCGGGCAGCGAAGAAAACCTCGACAACGAGAAGTACGAGTATCGTCCGCGAGACTTTGCCAAGGCCGAGAAGCTCGGGCGATCGCTCGCGCCCTACCTGACGCAACTGGGCGTCATCCGGGCGGCGCATCCGTCGCTAAGGCAGCTACGGAACCTGACCCTGCACTACAGCGACGATGACGCGATCCTCGTCTACTCGAAGTTCCTGCCGGGCGAATTCACCTCGGACGGGGTGCCCGACGGCATTCTGGTCGTCGCGAACGTGGATCCGCACTCGGTGCGGGAGACGCGGGTGCACCTCGACCTGGAAGCGCTCGGACTACCGGCCGACGCCACCTTCGAGGTCGTCGACCTGCTCACCGACCAGCGCTTCAGCTGGGGCGAACACAACTATGTGCGGCTCGACGCGTTCAGCCAACCCGTGCACATTCTGAGCGTGCAATACGGAAAGGGAACCTGATGGCCACGCCGAAGAAGCCCGCGGCGCGCAAGTCCGCCGCGAAAAGCGCAGCCGGACACTCGGCGACGGGACTGCTGCCGATCCTCGATGCCGGGCTCATCGCCGCGATCGTCGGCGGCTATCACCCGCAGCCGCATGCCACGCTCGGGCAGCATCCGCTCGAGGACGGCTTCGTGATTCGCGCGGTGCGTCCACTCGCGCTCACCGTGACGGCGACGCGGGCGGATGGCTCGCGAGTCCAGCTCAATCATGTCGACCAGGGCCTGTGGGAGGGATTCGCGCCGGGGCTGGGTCAGGCCTACACGCTCGAGGCGACTTACGACGGAGCGCCCGATTGGAAGACGGATGACCCGTACCGCTTCGTCCCGTCGGTCGGCGAGGTCGACCTATACCTGTGGGGGCAGGGTCGCCACGAGCAGTTGTGGGATGCGCTGGGCGCTCACTTTCGCCCGCACGAAGACGTGGAGGGCACATCCTTCAGCGTCTGGGCGCCGCACGCGAGTGCGGTGCGCGTGCTCGGCGACTTCAACGACTGGAACGGCGTGCTGTGGGCGATGCGCCGCCTCGACGACAACGGCGTCTGGGAGTTGTTCGTGCCCGGGCTGGTTCCCGGCAGCGCCTACAAGTTCGAGATTCGCACGGCGGCCGGCGAGTGGGTGACCAGGGCGGACCCGATGGCACGGTACACCGAGCGGCCGCCGGCCACCGCATCCGTTGTCGGGGAATCGAAGTATGTCTGGTCGGATTCCGGATGGCTGGCCCAGCGCGCCGCTCACAACCCGCACGACGGGGCGATGAGCATCTACGAGATGCACGTCGGGTCGTGGCGGGCCGGGCTCGGGTATCGCGAGCTCGCCGACCAACTCATCGAGTACATCCACGAGACCGGATTCACTCACGTCGAGTTCATGCCGTTGGCCGAGCATCCCTACGGGCCGTCGTGGGGCTACCAGGTGACCGGGTACTACGCACCGACCTCGCGGTTCGGGCATCCGGATGACCTGAAATACCTGATCGACCGCCTGCACCAGGCGTCAATCGGCGTGATCATGGATTGGGTCCCGGGTCATTTCCCCAAGGACGAGTGGGCGCTCGGGCGATTCGACGGGCAGGCGCTGTACGAGCACTCTGATCCGCGGCGCGGCGAGCACAAGGACTGGGGCACCTACATCTTCAACTTCGGCGACTCGCAGGTGCGCAACTTTCTGGTCGCTAACGCGCTGTACTGGCTCGAGGAATTCCACATCGACGGGCTGCGGGTGGATGCGGTGGCCTCCATCCTCTACCTTGACTACTCGCGCGAGGACGGCGAGTGGGAGCCGAACATCAACGGCGGGCGCGAGAATCTTGAGGCCATCAGCTTCCTGCAGGAGGTGAACGCGACCGCGTACAAGCGCAACGCTGGTGTGGTCATGGCGGCCGAGGAGTCGACCTCGTATCCCGGCGTCACCCATCCGACCTCAGAAGGCGGCCTCGGCTTCGGCGAAAAGTGGAACATGGGCTGGATGCACGACAGCCTGCAGTACATCGAAGAAGACCCGATGTATCGCTCGCACCACCACAACGAGATCACGTTTTCGTTCCTGTATGCGTTCAGCGAGAACTTCATCCTGCCGATCAGCCATGACGAGGTCGTGTACGGCAAGGGATCCCTGCTCACCAAGATGCCGGGCGACCAGTGGCAGAAGCTCGCGAACGTCCGCGCGTACCTGTCGTTCATGTGGGCGCATCCGGGCAAGCAGCTGCTGTTCATGGGGTCGGAATTCGGACAGCCGTCGGAATGGAGCGAGGAGCGATCCCTCGACTGGTGGATTCTCGACCAGCCCGCTCATCAGGGCCTGCAACGGATGGTGGGCGCGATGAACCGCGTCTATCGCGCCGAGGGCGCGCTCTGGGAACAGGACAACACCCCCGCTGGCTTCGAGTGGCTGGATGGTGGCGACTCGGAGCACAACGTCGTGTCGTTCCTGCGCCGGTCGAAGGATGGGCAGCCAGTCGCCGTTCTCATGAACTTCAGCGGCAATCCGGTTGGCCCGTATCGGGTTGGCCTCCCGGTCGCGGGCGAGTGGGAAGAAATCCTGAACACGGATGCCGCCGAATTCGGCGGTTCCGGCGTCGGCAACTTCGGGGTCGTCACTGCGACGGAGGAGCCGTGGGGTGGTCGTCCGGCATCCGCAGAACTCACGCTGCCGCCGCTAGCCGGACTCTGGCTGAAGCTGCGCCGCTAGTAGAGCAGCCCGGTGAGGCGGCGGCGAGCGGGGCCGACCGCCGGGTCATCCGTGCCCAGAATCTCGAAGTAGTCGAGCATCCTGGTACGGATCGAGTTCTTGCCCGCGGCATCCTGCGCGGGGAACGCCTCGAGCAGGAGGTCGAACGCCACCTGCGCGTTCCCGCTGCTCAGCTCCAGGTCCGCAAGGGCGAGCTGCACATCCAGCGGAGCGCCGCCAGCGGCACCGGCCGAACGGATGTCCTCGGTCGACTTCCCGTCGAGTCGCTGCAGCAGAGACACCTGCGCGAGGCCGGCAGTGGCGAGCGCGTCGCGCGGGTTCTGGGCGAGCGCCGTCTTGTACTCGGCGATGGCTGTCTTGTAGTCGCCCGCGGAGATCGCATCGAACGCTTCCTGGTGGTGCGGAGGCAGCGGTTCCTCGACCGGCTCGGCGGCAGCAGCAGTCGCGGCATCGGCAGCGGCATCCGCATCCGTCCCCGTCGGCGCTGTCCCGACGACACCCTGCTCCTTCGCGAGGTCCAGCAACTGGTCGAAAATCTGGCGAACCTCAGCCTCGGGGTAGTCCCCCACATACAACTGCACCGGCCGCCCGCCGATGACCGCGGCGACCGTCGGCACCTGCTGCACCTGGAACGCCTGCACCAGCTGAGGGTTCGCCGTCGCATCCACGACAACGTGCACGATCTTGCCGGCGTAGGAGGCGATGAGGCCTCCGAGAATCGGCTCGATCCCCTGGCCGAAGAACTCCACAACAACGGGAACCGACTTCGACAGCTCGAGGACCTCGCTGAACGTGGCATCCGTCACGGCTCGTCCACCGCCACCGCCACCGCCGGAACCGGATGCCGCCGAGCGCGCCGGACGCGGGTTCACGAGCCCCGACAAGTCCACCGCTCCCCGCAGAGAAGCGGGGGAAATCGGCACGTTTGTCGCCACTACAGTTCCTCCGCGTTGATCAATCCCTGGCTGTACCCCAACAGAACAATCTTGCCCGAAGATCTGCCAGGGGGTACGTAGAAGAGCAGCTGATCACCGTAGGTTGCGGTAATGCCCTTGGTGCTCGTGACGGTTCCGAGGTACGCGCCGATTGCGCCCGGCGCGGTCACCGCCGCTCCCGCCTGGTCGGGTTTGACGGTCTCGGTCTCATTCAGATCGACCGCGACAAGCGCGCCCGAGTTGATCGTCACGAGAGCAACGATCGGCGCATCGCCGTTCGAGTTGGTGTAAGTCAGCTTCGCGGTTTTCGGCAGAGTCGCTTCCTGCTGCTGCTTGGATGCCAGGCCGACCTGGGTGCGGAACGCGTCACCCTTCGACTGGAACAGCTTGTAGGACGGTGCCGCGCTGTCTTCGTCGAGGATCGCCCCATACGCGAGCGCGATCGCCGACGGTTGCAGCTTCAGCAGACCGATATCGGGATCGAGCCTCGTCGTCCCAACGATCGCCGGAGCGACGTTCGGGAGTCGGGTGTTCGGTTGGAGGGTCACCGCGTAGTTGACCTTGTAGTTCACCCGAGGCGACTTCTGGATTAGCACGAGGCCGACGTATTCGAGGTTCGATTTCGACCCACTCTTGACGACGGTGAAAACCGAGCGCGGCCAGGTATTCTTCGTCGCTTCGGGAAGGTTGTAATTGCCCAGAATGTCGGGGATGTCCACCGACTGCTCCATGGACGGGCGTGCCTTACGCACGATGTAATTTGCGAGACGCTCCTCGAGCGCCGCGCCCGCCATCCGGGTGGCGATCAGCTTCGGGTCCAGGTTCGCGTCGGCGGTCCCGACCGTCTTCGAAATCCTTCGCACGATCTCCTGCAGCTGCACCGTCGTGACCGCTGGAATCTTGCCGCCAGACCCGCCAACCTGCTTCGGCGCCAGTTTCGAGTCCGACACGACCGTAGGGGCAGGCGCCGCGGAGCAGCCGACCAGAAGGGCCGCGGAGATGCCCAGGACCGGAACGATCGTGACGAAATTACGGATGGCGCGTCGGCCTTTGCCTCGCCCGGACTGGCCCGCGGCAGCCCTTCCGCTCGAAATCGATCGCGCGCTCGTCTTGTAACGCGGTTGCTTCGGCAGTTTCGGCATCCTGGGCTGCGAGCGACGCGGACCGCGCGTGCGCCGCAGATGGGTGAACGCCCAGAGCAAGAGGATGATACCGATGATCAGCGCGATCGCGCCGATGAGAATGAGGGTGCCCGACCACGGTGTCGAGTTGTCGAGCGGCCAGGTCACCGACACCGACGGCGGCGCCGCGAGTCGTCCGTTCGATACGGCGATTACTGACATGGAAGCCGGAATCTTGGCGCGGAACTGCGCAAACGATCCGAATTTGTACTGCTGGAGCCACAGGTCGGAGCCGGACGGATTGGGCACCTTGGTCGCGACGCCGTGGTGGAAAGTGGACTCCAGCTCATCCGTTTTCGGGTTGAGGCGAACCTCGGTGTAGTTGGTGTTGCCGACCCAGGCCATGACATCCGAAGTTCGGCCGTAGGCAGCAAACGACGTGGACGACGTCCCCGCGAGCTTCACGGTCTGCGCTTCGGGGTAGGCGTTGAGGGCAGCCCCATCGATGATGGTCACGGGCGCGGGTTTGGACGCGGTGGTCGCCAGGGTCACGTGATCCGGCCCGGCGAGTAACGTGCGCTGAGCCACGCCGGTCCCAAGGGTTGCAAGGGCAAGCACAAAGAAAACTATTGCGAGGACAAATCGCACGATTACTCCTTCCGTGTCGCCCTGCCCCACAAACTCCGGGTCTGGCACCCTTCGCCAATCGCCGCGGGCTCCTCGGAGCAACAGCGTTGGCCGCTCGCGTTAGGTGCGAGTCGAAGGGATCCGGTTCGAGGCGTGAAGCCCGCGAACGGACGGCAACAACAAAGACTCTCAAGGCTAGCGGATGCCGCGAGCGGCCGCCTAACCAGCCGTCTGGGAATCCGCTGACAAGTGACTGCACGAGGTATTGCGGGCTGCTGGCCGACGGGCTGAGCCGCGGTCTGGCTCGGCTCCGCTGCTCGCTTGCTCGGCGCATCCCGTCCGTCGCTAAACTCGGTCTGGTTGCAGATTGCTCGAAGGGGACGTGAATTGGCTGGCGAAGAGTTGGATTTTGGCACCGAACTGCGCGGATACCGCAAAGAAGAGGTCGATCGGGCCGTCGCCGATCTGCAGCAGCAGCTGACGCATGCCCACGCCGAAAAGGCGGATGTGGCCAAGGATCTCAAACGCGTCACCGCCCTTGCAGACGACCTGCAGGCCGAGCTCGACGAAACGGGAACGCCGACGTACGCCGGCCTTGGCACAAAGCTCGAGAACACCCTTCGCGTTGCCGAGGAACAGTCGACGCGACTCATCAGCCAGGCCGACATCGACGCCGAGAAGCTACGCGCGCAAGTGCAGGCCGAGGTCGCCAAGGTCTCGCAGGAGTCCACCGATTACGCCAACAAGCTGGTCGCGGATGCGACAGCAGAGGCGGACGCTCTGCGTTCATCCGCACACGACGAGGCGCAGCAGGTGTTGGCCCAGTCGCGGCAGCAGGCGGAGACGACGACTCAGGATGCGATGCGCGAAGCGTCCGCCATCCGCGCCGCGGTAGCAACCGAGGCTGCCGAGGCGCGCGCGACCACCAAGCGCGAAGCCGCCGCAGCGCAGGCTGCCGGCGAGCGCGAAGTTGCAGAGCTGAAGGCGGTCGCCGCTCGTGAGTCCGAGGAGGCACGCGCGGCCGCGGCCGCACTCGCTCGCGAAACCGAGAAGGCCCGCACAGAGTTCGAAGCCGACAATGCCAAGCAGCGCAGCGACCTCGCGCGTGACATCGAGCAGGGACGCACCGACCTGGAGCGGGAGATCTCGACCGGTCGTGCCGAACTGGCCCAGGACACCGAGAAAGCTCGGACGGAACTCGAGAACGAGACCGCGGCGACCCGCGCGACTCTTGCCAACGAGAACGCTACGGAGCGCGCGGCGCTCGAAAACGAAATGGAGTCGCGCCGGGCCGAGCTGAACAACGAGATAACGTCCCGGCGGGCGGAGCTCGAGAACGAGATCACCTCGCGCACTTCCGTGCTCGAACAGGACATCGCCACCCGCACGGCCGAACTCGAACAAGACATCAAGACCCGTCGTTCCGCGTTGGACAGCGACGTCAAGACCGCGCGAGCGGCACTCACCCGCGACACGACTGCGGCCCGCACCGAGCTCGAACGTGCAACCGCAGAAGCGCGCGCCAACATCGAAGCAGCGAAAGCCCAGAGCGATGCCTCCATCGCTGCGGCCGACGCAGAATCCGCTGCCACGATCGCGGCCGATTCCGCCGAAGCGACTGCTGCGCTTGAGGCCGAGACGGCCGCGGCCCGCGCCGCGCTCGAAGCAGAGACCGCCCAGACCCGCACGAAGCTCACCCACGATGTCGACAAGGCGCGCAAGGACCTCGCGCGCGATGTCGCGAAGCAGCGCGCAGCACTCGAGCACGAGGCCGAGACGGTACGCGCACAGATCGCGCACGACAGCGAGCAGTCGTTGACCACGATCGCCCGCGCGGCAGAGCAGGCGCGACTCGATCTCGACATCGAACTCAAGACCCGTCGCGACGACGCCGAGAAGGATGCGCTGGCGAAGCAGCAGGAAGCATCCGCCCAAATGCAGAAGTATTTGGATGAGGCGACGGCACAACTCGCCCAGGCACAGGCGCGGGCCAAAGACAAGGTCGCCGAGGCGGACGACTACGACACCAAGACGCGGGCAGCCGCCGCGCAGGTGCGCGACACAGTCGCGCGCGAGTCCACGGCGCAGCTCGCGGATGCCACGGCCAGGTCCCGCGCGATGCTCGCGGATGCCGAACAGCAGTCCGCCGCGCTGCTCGCGGACGCCGAAGCCCGCCTCGCTGCGATCAAGCAGGAGCGCGAGGCCGTGGCTGACTACTTCGAGTCGCTGCGCGGGGTATTGTCGCAGGCAGACAAGGTATCCGCTAAAGACTGAGCGTCGTCGGGCACCCCAGCGCGACGACCACCCAGCCAATCGAGAGGCGCCCGTTGAAGATCCAGAACGCGTTTCGGCTCGGCCTCTTCGGCGGTTTGGGTGTCATCCTGGCGATCGCCATCGGAGCGGCGATCGGTTCCCTGGCGACCATCCTCACTTACGTCGGCGCGGCGCTGTTCCTCGCGCTTGGCCTCGACCCGCTGGTGTCCTGGCTCGCCAGGCACGGATGGCCACGCGTCCTCGCGATCGTCGCCGTGCTCGTCGCGCTGTTGGCCGCTTTTGCCGGCCTGATTTTTGCCCTGATCCCCGTGGTCATCGGGCAGGTCAGCAAACTCATCACCGTCGTTCAGAAGGACATCCTGCCGAGCGTCAACAAGGGCACCTTCTGGACCAATGTGCAGCACAACTACCCGTGGCTGCCGGTGCCGAGTATCGAGAGCTCCTACAACTCGTTCACCAAAAGCCTCAACGTCACGACGATTTTCCACGGCGTGTTCTCTACCGGCCTCGTCATTGCGAGTGGCATTGGCGGTGCCGTCATCATCTTCATCCTGACGCTGTATTTCGTGTCGTCGCTCGGCACGATCAAGCGCGGGCTCTACCAGCTGGTTCCGGCCTCGAAGCGGCCCGGTTTCATCGACATCGCCGAGCAGATCACCGAAGCAGTCGGCAAGTACGTGATGGGGCAGGGCGCACTCGGACTCACCAACGGCATCCTGTCGTTTCTGTTCCTGCAGCTGATCTTCCCGCTGTTCGGCGTGCCGATCGATTATGCGGTGCTGCTGGCTTTTATCGCTCTGCTGGGATCGCTGATCCCTCTCGTGGGCACCATCTCGGCCGCCATCGTCATCACGCTCAGCGTGTGGGCGTTCAACGGATACCCCAGTGTGCTTGTCGTCGGCATCTACTACGCGGTGTACATGCAGGTCGAGGCGTATGTCATCAGCCCGCGCATCATGAAAACCGCGGTCTCGGTGCCTGGCGTCCTCGTGGTTATCGCAGCGCTCGCCGGTGGCACGTTGCTCGGTGTGCTCGGTGCGCTCGTGGCGATCCCGATCGCGGCATCCATCCTGCTGATCATCAAGCAGGTCGTCGTTCCGCGCCAGAACGCCCTCTAGCTCCCTCTCCTAATTCAGGAGCCTGCTCTCCTAATTCAGGAGCCGGTGTGACGGATGTGGCGGAACGTGACTCCTGTCGCCTGAATTGCGCCCGATTCAGCCGCGGAGAGCCGCAGGCTCCTGAATTAGGAGAGCGTCGTGGGGAGCGGAACGGCCGAGGGGTTGACGCGGGCCACTATCTCGTTGAGCACCCGGGCGACCTGTGGCTCGCCGACCCACAGGTGCTTTCCGCCTTCGACGGCAACGATCTCGGTCTCCGGCACGAGCGCGAACCGCTGCCGAGCCTCGGGCGGCCGCAGGTAATCGTCGAATTCCGGAATGATCGCCACCAGCCGCTTGCCGCTGCCCGCCCAGGCGGCGAGTTCGGCATCCGTCGTTCGCTTGAGCGGAGGCGAGAGCAGAATCGCGCCATCGATCGGGAACTGCAGCCCGTACTCGAGCGTTATGTCGGTGCCGAACGACCATCCGAGCAGCCACGGATGCGGAAGCCCGCGCTCAACCACAAAGGCCATCGCGGCGGCGAGGTCGTGCTCCTCGAGGATGCCGTCGCCGAAGCTTCCCTCGGATTTCCCTCGGGGGGAGGTGACCCCCCGAAAGTTGAATCGCAGCACCGCGAGATCGGCGAGCGCCGGCAACCGCGCCGCCGCCTTGCGCAGGATGTGCGAATCCATGAATCCGCCGCCGGTGGGAAGCGGATGCAGCCCAACCAGAGTCGCGACGGGCGCCACGGATTCCGGCAGCGCCAATTCGCCAACTAGAGTCAGCCCGTCCGAGGTGTGCAGCTCGATGTCTTCCCGTCGGGCCGGCAGTTCCACGCCGCCGCGGATTTCAGTCCCCGTCACGGTTTGATCTTCCAGCAGTGAAGATGCCAGTGCCGGCGTGCGGCGAGGTCATCCGCTTCGCCCATGATGCCGTCGGCGCGCCAGGTCACGGTGTGCGCGATGCCCGGCGCGATGTCCTGTCCGCAGCCGGGGCAGACGTACACCTTGGTCGCGGATGCCGCCGACAGCGGCTGCACATTCCACACACCGTCGCGCTTCGATTCGGTGGTCAGCCGACCGTAGAGCGCTCGAGACAGATCCAACTCGTCGTCGTCAGTGCCCCCGCGTCGCCGGCTGGGGCGATTCGATCGAGGCATGGATTTAGTTTAAGGGGTCTCGATACGCGCGCCTTCTACGCGCTACTCGACCACCGTAACGGCGCACCCGAGGCTACGCGCTACTCGACCACCGGAACGGCTAGTACCAGCCGGTCGCCTGCGAGTGTGCCCAGGCTCCGCACGGCGTCCTGTATCGCGCCTTGATGTAACCGAGGCCCCAGGTGATCTGGGTCGTCGCATTCGTCTGCCAGTCCGAGCCCGCGGAAGCCATTTTGCTGCCGGGCAGCGCCTGCGGGATACCGTACGCGCCGTCCGGATTCTCGGCATCGACGCGCCAGTGCGATTCGCGATTCCATAGCGACACGAGGCAGCTGTACTGGTCATTGCCCATACCGCGCGCCGTCAGGATCGCCAGCGCGATGGCCTCCGCGGATCCCGGCGTCGGGATGCCTGCGGTCGGAGCGGTGTTCTGCACGAGCGAGTGCGCGCTCAGCTTGTCGCGCGTCGTCGACCCCGCCCCGGATGTCGCGCCAATGGCGAGGCTCTGGCCCACGACCGTCTGCTCCCAGTGGCTCGGCGCGGTGTTCGCATCCGCAAAAGCGCCCGAGTACGGATCGGTCACCATGACCATCACGATCGCCAGCGCGACGAGAAACGCGTAGATCGGGAGACTCCAGCGGAAGTGCAGGAGGCGCGGAGGATTCCGCCGGGCCACCGTGCCGAGACGGCTCCCGAGCCTCGCAACCACCGATCGCCCGCTCACAGGTACCAAATTTTAGACGAGCGCCCCGACAAAACCCGGGATGTCGGCTACCCCGTCGTCGAGGGCCAGGCTGGCAACGGGCTAACGGACGGCCAGCATGACCCCGATGATCGCATCGAGGAACACATCGACCTGGGTCTCGTTGTAGCCCCCGCGCCGAGTGCGAAACGCGACAGTACGCACCTGATCGACGCTCATCGGTTTGCCGTCCTGAAAGTACGCGGTCAACTGTTCGCCGAATTCGTCGACATCCTTCGGGTGGTAGCCGAGCGTCAGAGCGCTGACCCGCTTGAAGCGGTGACCCCACGGACGATCAAGCCGGTCGAGGGCTTCCTGCGCGGTCTGGCGGGCCTGGCCGAACCAGGCCTGGTCGCCGACCTGGGCGACAGCGGAATCCTTCTCGCGGGCGGCGAAGGCATCCTCGAGGCGCTCCAACGCGGCATCCACGTGAACGACCGAGTATCCGCCCTTTTCCATGTCAAAGGCCGTACGCCGGATGGACTCGGCGGTCACGACAGTGGGAGCGGAGCGGTCCGCGGAGTAGGCGCGACGCGCCTCCTCGAGAAAATCTTCGACCTCGTCGACCGCGTATCCGGCTTTCGACTTTCGAACCAGGGGGAAAGTTGGACTCACCCGTCTATTTTGCACCATTGAAAATGAGAAACAGCGTATAGGCGACCGCGGCAGATGGCAGGACTGAGTCGAGGCGATCCAGGAACCCGCCGTGACCCGGCAACCAGTTGCTGATGTCCTTGATGCCGAGGTCGCGCTTGAGAAGCGATTCCATCAGGTCTCCGAGGGTCGCGGACAGCGCAAGGGCGATTCCGATCACAAGTCCGTCGACGAGCGGGATGTGGAGGAGCAGCCAGGAAACGAGCTCGCTGGCGATCAGGGCCGCGATGATCGAGCCTGCGAACCCTTCCCAGGTCTTCTTGGGGCTGATCCGAGGCGCCATCTTGTGGCGGCCCAGCAGTAGGCCGGAGACGTAGGCGCCGGTATCCGTCGACACCACGATGATGAGCAGCGACAGCACCCACCACTGACCGTCGTGCCGCGCAGCGAGCAAGGTCGTGAAGCTGCCAAGGAACACCGCGTACGCCTGAATGAACAGCCCCGCGAGGATGTCGATGCCCAACTCCCTGGCTGGCTTCCTGCGACTCGGGATGGTCGCCTCGATGAGCCGCCACACGGTCACCAGTCCCATGCCCGCGAGCAGCACGAGCCACTGGCCGCGAGCGTGCCAGTAGAAGGAGCCCGCGATGACGGCGGCCGCCGAGACACCCGATGCGATGCGCGGCACGTTGCGCCCGGCCGTACGGAATGCGGACGACAGCTCGAGCGCGAGGAACACCATCAGGATCGCCGCGAAGATCATGAAGATCCACGTGAGGAAAATCAGGCTCGCGATGAAGGACGCGCCGAACACCACCCCGATCGCGACCGCCGCGATCAGGTTGCGGCCGGTGCGTTGCTCGATGATGGCATTGGTGGCACGAACCTGCGCTTCGATCCGGGCGTTGGTCGCCCTGACCTGCGCCTCGATATCGGCTACCGTCGCGTCAAAATCGGCACGCTGCTTAGCCCGCTTCGCCTGTCGCGGTGTGTTCTCCGGGGCATCCGACATCAGACTTCGAGGAGCTCTGACTCTTTGCGCTTGAGCGCGTCGTCCACAGCGTCGACGTGCGCTTTCGTTACCGACTCGAGTTCCTTTTCGGCGCGGCCCAACTCGTCTTCGCCGACTTCGCTCTTCAGCGCATCCAGATGTTCCTTGGCAGTTCGGCGCACGTTGCGGATCGCCACCCTGGCATCCTCGCCCTTCGCGCGCACAATCTTCACGAAGTCGCGGCGACGCTCCTCGGTCATCTCGGCGAGCGTCACCCGGATCACGTTGCCGTCGTTTCCGACGTTCGCACCGAGGTTCGGCCAGTTGACGATGGCCTTCTCGATCTCCTTAAGTGCGCTCTTGTCGTACGGTGTCACCAGCAGCGTGCGTGCCTCGGGGTTCTGCATGGAAGCGAGCTGGGCGAGCGGGGTCTGGGTGCCGTAGTACTCGACCAGGATCTTCTGGAACAGCGCCGGATTGGCACGACCGGTGCGCACCGTGCCGAAGTCGTCCTTTGCCACCTCGACGGCCTTATCCATCTTGGTTCTGGCCTCGTCAAGAACGTCGCTAATCACGGCTACTCCTTCGTGTCGCATTCGAGTTTATCGGTTAGCCAATTGCGAGTAAGGCCACGCCCGCAAGGACGACGGCGGCACCGAGGATCCGCTGCCCGGGATGCGGCTCGCGGAACAGCAGCCATCCGCCCAGCGCGACCAATACCACGCTGACTTCCCGCGCCGGCGCGACCAGGCTCACCGGCGCGAGCGCGAACGCGTACAGCACGAGAATGTAGGCCAGCGGCGAAAGGACGCCGACGACGAGCACCGCCATCCAGTGTTCGTGCGCGAGCACGAGCGTCTGGCGCGGCTGCCGCAGCGCGAACGGCGCGAACACGATGAGCTGCACGAGGACGGCCACCCAGAAGTAGCCAACCGGCGGCAGTTTTTCATTCACAACGGCGTTGGCATCCCACAGCGTGTAGGCGGCGATGACGATCCCGACCAGGAGGCCGAAGACGATCCCGGCACGATTCGCCCTGAGGCGACGGTGGCCGCCCGCGACGCCGATGATCACGACGCCGGCGACGACGAGCCCCGCTCCGACCAGCGCGGCGACGCCCGGCCGCTCGCCGAACAGGATGACAGCGAAGATGACCGAGATCAGAGGGCCACTGCCCCTCGCAAGTGGATACACGATCGACACGTCGCCGACCCGATAGGCGTGCTGGAGCGCCGCGAAGTAGGCGATCTGTAGTCCGCCGCTGATGACGGCCAACTCCAGCAGCGTGGGCAGCGCCGATCCGATCTGCTCGAGCGCGACGATACCGAACGGCGCCACGACGATTGACGCGACGACGAACGTCAACCACAGGAATCGAGTGCCGCTGGTGCCGGCAGCCTTCATCGTGAGGTTCCACGTGGCGTGGGCGACCGCAGCGATCGCGACGAGAAGGATGACGGTCGGGCTCAAAACTCAGGCCCTAACGGTCGCCAAGCCGCATAGTAGACTCGCATCCCCCTGGTCCTGAGTTTTCGCAACGGCAGCGGAGCGCACTCGCCAATTTATGCGCGCACCAGGGTGCCGATGCGCTCGCCGCGGATGGCGCTGGTCACGTTGCCGGCGGGCTCCATGCCGAAGACGACCATGGGCATTTTGTTGTCCATGCAGAGGCTGAACGCGGTCGAGTCGACGACCTTGAGGCCTTGTACGAGAGCTTCCTGGTAGCTGATCTCGTCGATCTTCGTGGCCTTCGTGTCGGTGCGCGGATCACCGGTGTAGACGCCGTCCACCCCGTTTTTGGCGACGAGCACGACATCCGCGTCGATCTCGAGCGCGCGCTGGGCCGAGACGGTGTCGGTCGAGAAGTACGGCAGGCCGGCGCCAGCACCAAAGATGACGACCCGACCCTTTTCGAGATGCCGCTCCGCGCGACGTGGGATGTACGGCTCGGCGACCTGGGTCATCGAAATTGCGGACTGCACCCGGGTCTGCACCCCGGCCTGCTCGAGGAAATCCTGGAGCGCGAGTGCGTTCATGACGGTGCCGAGCATGCCCATGTAGTCGGCTCGGCCACGGTCCATGCCGCGCTGGCTGAGTTCGGCGCCGCGGAAGAAGTTGCCGCCACCGACGACGATCGCAATCTCGACTTCCTGGGCGGCCACGGCAATCTCGCGCGCGAGACCCGCGACGACATCCGGATTCACTCCGAGGGATCCGCCACCGAACGCCTCACCGGAAAGCTTGAGGAGTACGCGGCGCTTCTTGTCGGTCATCGTTCTCCTTGCTGGACGGCTCGCTCAAGATTACCGGAGGGATGGCGCTTCACCCGCCGCCGAAACGTCGGAGCCGTTCAGTTCAACAGGAGCCGGCGCCCAAAACAGGACGCTCGCTCCTGTTGAAGCGCCCACCGGGCGAATCTGTCCTGTTGAACCGCCGCCAGTGATCCTGGATGGCTACGACCGGCGACGAATGTCAAAAACGGCACCAAACAAAAAGGGCCCGGAACAAAAGCCCCGGGCCCCTTGCGCTAAACCCCTAGGCCCCCACCTTGAAGCGGGCGAAACCGGTGATCGTGAGACCGGCGTCGATCGCGACCTTGGCGACGGTGAGCTTGTTGTCCTTCGCGTAGTCCTGCTCGAGCAGGGCGACCTGCTTGTAGAACGCACCAAGACGGCCCTCGACGATCTTCGGCAGAGCCGCCTCCGGCTTGCCCTCGCCGCGCGTGATCTCCTCGACGATACGGCGCTCGTTGTCGACTGCGTCGGCCGGGACGTCATCCTTCGAGACATACTCCGGGTTTGCGAACGAGATGTGCTGCGCGATGCTGCGAGCGGTCTCGCTGTCGGAACCGGAGTAGGCGAGTACGACACCGATCTGCGGCGGCAGGTCTTTCGACGTGCGGTGCAGATAGATCTCGAAGTTGTCGCCGGTCAGGCGCACCAGTTGGCGCAGTTCGAGCTTCTCGCCGATGGTCGCGGCCTGGTCCTCGATGACGGATGCGACCGTGCCGCTTCCCGCCTTCGCGGCCAGTCCCGCCTCGACCGTCTCGGCGCCGGAGTCGGCAAGCGCCGCAACGACGGTGTCGGCGAGCGCGACGAACTTCTCGTTCTTCGCGACGAAGTCTGTCTCGCAGGCGAGCTCGATCATCGTGACCGCGGTCGCCGATCGGACGGTGGCGATCAGGCCTTCGCTGGTGGAGCGGTCCGCGCGCTTCGCGTTGCTCTTCGCTCCACGGATGCGGAGCAGCTCAACGGCCTTCTCCTTGTCACCGCCGGCCTCGACGAGTGCGTTCTTGGTCTCGACCATTCCGGTGCCGAGCTGCTCGCGCAGCGCCTTCAGGTCCTCAAGGCTGAAATCCGCCATGGGTTTGTCCTTTGTTTGAAAAGAGAAAATCTATTTCTTGGCGGCGGGCTTTGCGGCCGCGGCCTTCTTGGGAGCCTTTTCGGCCGGCGTCGCCTCTGCCTCGATCTTCGCCTCGGCCTCGGCATCCGACTCGACGTGGTGCTCGACGACGACTGACGCATCGGCCGCAGCCTCGTGCTGGGCGGCTACGGCATCCGCATCGTTCTCTTCGGTCGGCTCCTCGGCGACGATCGCGTGAATTTCTTCGGCGATCTCTTCCTTGGATGAGACAGGCGAGACGCGCTCGTCAACGGCTTCGATCTTCTCGGCCTCGGTGGTCGGGCTCTCGGATGCCGCGAGCAGCTCCGCTTCCCACGCCGCGAGCGGCTCGACCTCGCCGCCGGCTTCCGGCTTCTGGTGACGCTGGATGAGTCCTTCGGCGGCGGCATCCGCAATGATGCGGGTCAGCAGGCCGACCGATCGGATGGCGTCGTCGTTCCCCGGGATCGGGTACTGCACCTCGTCGGGGTCGCAGTTGGTGTCGAGGATCGCGATGACCGGGATGCCGAGCTTGTGCGCCTCGTCGATCGCGAGGTGCTCCTTCTTGGTGTCCACGATCCACACGGCGGACGGCGTCTTCGTGAGGTTGCGGATACCACCGAGGCTCTTCTGCAGCTTCGTCAGCTCGCGCTTCTGAATGAGCAGTTCCTTCTTGGTGTAGCCGCGAGTCGTGTCGTCGAAGTCGACCTCTTCGAGTTCCTTCATGCGCGCGAGGCGCTTGGAGACGGTCGAGAAGTTGGTGAGAAGCCCGCCGAGCCAGCGCTGGTTGACGTACGGCTGTCCGACGCGGGTCGCCTGCTCGGCGATCGAGCCCTGGGCCTGCTTCTTGGTTCCGACGAAGAGGATGGTGCCGCCGTGGGCGACCGTCTCCTTGACGTAGTCATACGTCTTGTCGATGTGCGCGAGCGACTGCTGCAGGTCGATGATGTGGCTGCCGCTGCGCTCGGTGAGGATGAATCGCTTCATCTTCGGGTTCCACCGACGGGTCTGGTGTCCGAAGTGAACGCCGCTGTCGAGCAGCTGGCGGATGGTGACGACGGCCATGGCCGACTCCTTATTCCGGGCGCGGTGCGCGATGCGCTTGGCCGTGCCCAACTCAGTTGTTATCCGCGCCCGTTTGGCGCGGAACCTGGTGTCCGCACACGCCCACACGCTCGTCTTCCGGTGCTACCGGTGTCGAAACGACTGGGTGGAGTGTGCGCGTCGCCGACTCGTGGAGTCGACTTGCAAACGGACACGCGTAGTCACCTTCGAATTCACGAGGTGCTGCGCCAAGAATAGCACCGCTCCCCCACCGACCGCATTTCGGGCCGACTCTCCGCCGGCAGACTATCCGCGCGCTCACCGGTGGCGCGAGGTCGCGAGGATGATGGGATGCAGCGCCGAAAACGTCTCCCTGTCCCAGTTCTCGTCGCGCTCGCCGCACTGATTGGCGTCGCATCGGTTGCCGCGTCGCTCGTTGCGCCGGCAGTGGCCGCGGAGATCGGATGGTCGGACACGATGAGCGTGCGCGCGCACTGGACGTGGCCGGTTCGAGGAAGCCACCGGATCGTCCGCCCGTTCATCGCTCCCACGACGCCGTATTCCGCCGGGCACCGGGGAATCGACATCGCCGCGACCGGCGACGTGTACGCGCCGGCGGATGGAGTGGTGCACTATTCGGGGTTCCTGGTCGACCGATACGTGCTGTCGATCGAACATCCGGGGAACGTGATTTCCAGCTACGAGCCCGTACTCTCGGCGCTCCACGTTGGCGAGGCCGTGAGTCGCGGCGAAGTCATCGGTACCATCGAGCCCGGCCACTGCGCCGAGCTCTGCCTGCACTTCGGGGTGCGCGTCGACGGGCAATACGTTTCGCCGCTGCTGTTTCTTGGCGGCATCCAGCGGCCGATCCTGTTGCCCACGCGGAGCCTCACGGCGGGGGTGTATCGGCGAGGTTCACCAGCTCCGGCGCACGGCGGCCTTTGGTCCGGCGACCAGGCTCGCGGCCGGTACATCGTCGGCGACGATCGCGCCGGCGGCGATGACGGCATCCCGACCGATGGTGACACCCGGCAGGATCATCGCGCCCGCCCCGATCCAGACGTTTTCCTCGATAATGATCGGTGCCCCGGTGAGGTAGAGCTTGCGGTCCTCGGCGTCGACCGGATGGCCAACCGTGATGAATGTCGCCTTCGGGCCGATCATCACGCGATTGCCGAGGCGGATGCCCGCGTAGTCCAGGAACGTGCAGTTCTGGTTGATGAAGACGCGCTCGCCGAACTCCAGGCGGAGCCCGTGATCCGTGAAAAACGGCGGATAGATCGTTACTTGCTCCGGCAACGGGACGCCGAGAATCTGCTCAAACAGGGCGGCTTTGCCTTGGGTGTCGTCGAACGGAAGCACGTTGAGTCGAGACGTCAGTTCGGTGACGGCGAGCACACGCTCGGACATCGCCTGAAACTCGGGGCTTCGAATGAGCATTAGGCGGTCGTGCGACATTTCACGATCATCCATCGCGCTCGGGGCCGCGAATTGTCGGACACGCCCTACGCGCGCGGATGAGCGGTTCGGTAGGCGTCCTTCAGTCGTTCCGCGGACACATGCGTATAAAGCTGGGTGGTGCCGAGGCTCGCGTGACCGAGCATCTCCTGCACGCCGCGCAGATCCGCTCCGCCGTCGAGCAGATGAGTGGCGGCGGTGTGCCGAAGGGTGTGCGGACCGGATGGCCCCGAACCAGGGATCTCCGCCAGAAGCCGGGCGATCAGCTCGTACACCGTGCGCGTTCCGATCCGCTTTCCGCGGGCGCCCAGGAAGACGGCGTTCGTCGGGTCACCGAGCAGTTCATGCCGGCGGCGTTGGTACTCCACGATCGCTCGCTGGGCCGGGGTGCCGAAGGGCACGACCCGTTCCTTTGATCCCTTGCCGGTGACCCGCACGGTCAGGCGCCCAAGATCAATGTCGTTCAGGTCCAGCCCCACGACTTCGCTCACCCGCAGAGCTGACGCGTACAGCAGCTCGACGATCGCCAGGTCGCGCGCCGCGATGGCATCACCGCCCGCGGATCGGTCCGCGAGGCCCTTCAGCATTCCGTCGATCTGCGTCCTCGTGAGCACACGGGGCAGGTGATGGTCGGCCTTCGGTGCACGAAGCCGAGTTGCCGCATCCGTGCTGGAGGCTCCGCTGCGCGTGAGCCAGCTCGACCAGCTGCGCACCGCCGCCGAACGTCGCGCGAGGGTTGACTTGGCGAGCCCCGCCTTGGAGCCGTCCCAGAGCCAGTCGCGAAGAAGCTCGAGGTCCACGCCATCCGTGGATGCGATGCCTCGCGAGGCCGCGAACCGTTCGAAGTCGGCGAGATCGGATGAGTACGACCGCACGGTGTGCGCGCTGAATCCCCGCTCGGCGGTGAGGTACAGCGCGAAATCACTCAGGGCGCGGTCGAGTAGCACGCTCTCATCGTGACGCAGAAGCCGGTTTGGGTGTCGCAGGCGTGCCGTGCTCGCGATCACCCGCGCGTGGCACCAGCGGGATGGCGACCAGCGCGCAGAGCCCCGCGGCGGCGAACATGACGGGGAATCCGGCGGCTCCGATCAACAACCCGGCGAGCGGGCCAACAAGCGAGGCACCGATCCACTGTCCGGTGTTCTGAAATCCGAGGGCGCGTCCGGACCACGCGGGTCCCGCGAGCTCAGCGACCGCCGCGAAGGCCAGCCCGTTGTCGGCGACGGTGATGGTGGCCGCGACGATGAGAAGGGCGCAGGCGAGGACCGGAATGACAAAGAATCCGACGGCGGCGACCAGGAGCATTGACGCGACGGCGGCCATCGCCACCCACCGCAGGGGTCGCATCCGGCTGCCGACGCGATCGCTCCAGACACCGACGCCGATGCGGCCGACCGCGCCGATCAGCTGTGACAGACCGACGATCAGGCCGGCGATCCCCACCGGCAGCTTCTCGATCTCGATCAGCCAGACCAACCCGAACGTCGATACTGCAAACTGCGGAACGACGAGCAGCACCGACACAAAGTGGATGCGCACCAGGGTGCGATCGCCGCGGTAGGGGTTTGCGGGTCGCGCATCCGCCGACCGCACCTGAGGACGAGCCGGATCTCGCAGCAGGATCGCGCAGGCGATTGCGAGCGCTCCGCAGAACACGACCGAGACGAGCAGCGCGACGACGAGACCTGCGCCCTCGGCGAGCGGCGGAACGATGAACGCGGCGAGCGCGACGCCGAGCGGTTGGGACATCTGACGGATTCCCATCGCGAGCCCGCGGCGATTGCGCGGGAACCACCCAACGACCAGCCGACCACTCGCCGGACTGGAACTGGCGGATGCGGCACCGCCGATCACGAGGAACACCGCGAGCAGCGCGAAGCTTGTGGTGACCGCGGCCGCGGCGAGAGCGGCGAGAGCGGCGAGCGCGAGCCCACCGCTGATGACGCGACGCTCCCCGATCCGATCGGCGAGCGCGCCCCAGGCAACGAGTGCCAGCACCATTCCGATGGTCGTCGTCGATGCCAGGAGTCCGGCCGTCGCGAGCGGAACTCCGTCGGCGTGAAGCTCCGGGATCAGGAAGGCCGGCGTGCTCGTGAGCATCGATGTCGCGGTCTGCGCGAGCAGCCCGAACGCGAGCATCACCCAGGGGCGCGCACCGAGTTTGGGCGGCGTGGAACTGGAGGACATTCGTGCCTCAGCCGCTCGTTACACCGGATGCGTTGAAAGTCGAGTCTTTCTTCGAGAATACCGCGCGGCGTTCATCCGGACTCATCGCCTCGATCGTCGCGCGATGCTCGGCAGCGAATCCGGTCACCTCGGTCGCACCGAGCAGTGGGATGACGGTGTGCACGACCTGCGACTCGTAGACGCTCACGATGTTGAACGCCTGGTTCGCGTCCACTCCCGAGAGCAGTTTGGTGCCATCCGCGAGGTCCATCGTGTAGCAGGTAGCCGCAGCGACCGACACCGGGATGCCCGCGAAAGTGCTGTGCGTCGTGTAGTGGAGGTGGCCGCCAAGGATGCCGATGACATCCGTTCCGCGCACGACGTCGGCGAGCGCGTCCTGTCCGTTCAGTTCGAGCATCGCCATCGCCCAGAGGAGCGGTTCGGGGATGGGCGGATGGTGCACCGCGATGAGCGTGCCGTGCGGCGCGGGCGTCTTCAGCACGTCCCCGAGCCACGCTAGTTGCGCGGACTCGAGCTCGCCGTGGTGGTACCCGGGAACGGTCGTGTCGAGCGAGATGATCCGCAGGCCGCCGATGTCGTAAACGCGGTCCTGTGGAGCTTCGCTTCCCTCGACATCGAATAGCTCGTGTGAGTACTGGAGGCGCTCGTCGTGGTTGCCCATGACCCAGATCACTTCCGCGCCGAGGTCTTTCGCGACCGGCTCGACCATTGCGCGCAGGCGGCGATAGGCATCCGGTTCGCCGAGGTCGGCGAGATCGCCGGTGAAGACGAGTGCCTCGGGATTGACGCCGGACTTCTGCAGCTGCTCGAGCGCGCGACGCAGGTTTGCCTCGGTCGCGACCGAGCCGTAGAGCGGGGCTCCCTCGGCCAGGAAGTGAGTGTCGCTGATGTGGGCTATCGTGTGGCGCGGATCGGGATGCTGGCCGATTTGGATCACGCGTTCAGGATATGGCCCGCTCGAGCCACAAGTCTCCTAATCTTGAGCGAACGACGTGAATTGCAGGGGTGGCATGATCAGGACACCTTTAACGGTAGTAACCGGAGGCAGCCGCGGGATCGGTGCCGCAGTTTGTGCGCGCCTCGCGGCGGACGGGCATGACCTGGTCATCGGATACCGCGCCGATCTGGCCGCTGCCGAATCGGTCGCGGATGCGGTGCGCTCTGCTGGCCGTCGAGCGCTGGTCGCGCGGGTCGAGACCTCGGATGAGACATCCGTTGACGCCTTGTTTGAGGCGGCAGACGAATTCGGAACAATCACCGGACTCGTGAACAACGCCGCGATCAGTGGACCCGTCGGTGACCTGGTCGACGCGGATGTTGCCGAGATGCGTCACGCCGTCGAGGTCAACTTTCTGGGCTACCTGCTGTGCGCGCGGCGTGCCATCCGATCGCTGGCGGCTGGCGGCGGTGCGATCGTCAACCTGTCGTCGGCCGCGGCCACCATCGGCAGCCCGGGAACCTACGTGCACTACGCGGCCTCGAAGGCTGCTGTCGATGCGCTCACCGTCGGGCTCTCCAAGGAACTCGCCCCGCTGGGGATTCGGGTGAACGCGGTCGCACCCGGCATCATCCGTTCGGAATTCCACGTCGACCGAGATCGACCCGACAAGCTCGCTGCATCGATTCCGTTCGGTCGTGCGGGCCTGCCGGAAGAGATTGCGGGCGCGGTCGCCTGGCTACTGAGCGACGACGCGCGGTACGCCAGCGGAACCATCATTCGAGTGGCCGGCGGGCTGTGACCGTGGCGGATGAGAAGCCGGTTTCGGTCTTCGGGGATCCCGCGGGGTTCGCGGAGTGGCTCGACGTCCATCACGCCGCCCATTCGGGGATCTGGTTGCGGATTTCCAAGAAGGGTGCGCCCGAGCCGTCCGTCAGTTACGACCAGGCCCTGGATGTCGCGCTCGCGTACGGCTGGATCGATGGACAGAAGCGGCCGCTCGACAATCACTACTGGCTGCAGGCGTTCACGCATCGCCGACCGCGCAGTGTGTGGTCGAAGCGCAATGTCGACAAGGTGACGGCGATGATCGCGGCCGGAACTATGAAGCCCGCCGGGCTCGCCGAGGTGGATGCCGCGAAGGCAGACGGACGTTGGCAGCGCGCATACGCGGGCTCCTCGGCCGCGGCCGAGTCGCCGGAATTTCTGGCCGCGCTGGGAAAGAATCCGGCGGCGAAGAAGTTCTACTCCACGCTGAGTGCGGCGAATCGCTATGCGTTTTACTACCGCATCCAGAGCGCCAGGAAGAGCGAAACGCGCGCGAAGCGAATCGAAGCCTTCGTCGAGATGCTCGCTCGCGGCGAGGCGTTTCACTAGGTTGGCGGCGCGCAGGCCGAGCTTGTCGCGCGAGAGATCCGGAGCGCTAAGTTTGGCTCATGTCCTCCGGATATAAGTGCGCCCTGTCATTCGACGTCGGCAACCATGAAAAGCATCGCGTGGAGATGCGTTTCGACCAGATGTGGGGCAGCCTCTCGATTTCTGTCGATGGCCAGCCGGTAAAGCGGGACCTTCGGATGTTCTCGGTGAGTCTCGTGAAGACCTACGAACTCACAGTTGGCCAGGACGAGAAACATGACATCCGAATCGACAAGACGAGAGCACTTTGGTTCGCCGGCTTTCGACCGCAGGTGGTTCGCGCTTACGTTGACGGGCAACTCGTTGCCACCGATCAGACCTTGGATCGCCGTGCTGCGGCACCTTAGCCGGATTGCGCTTTCACTCTGACCTTCAGCCAGCCGCGCTCACGCTCGATCACGCGACCTTCGAGTTCGAGGCGTCCGAGCAATGCCTGGACGTTTGCGAGCGACAGGCCGGCTCGTGCGGCGATGTCTGCGACGGTTCTCGGCGCGGTGATGCTCATCGCGTCGAAGAGGCGTGTGGTTTCTGGAGTGTTTTGTTGGTCCAGTGTCGATGCGCGTGCGCCCGCGACGGGCAATACCCGACCACCGGACGACGCGCCTGCGACGGGCGCTACGCGACCGTCGGATGAGGGGGCGCCACCACCCACGAGTTCGGCCATTTCGTCGGGATTGGTGACGAGGGTTGCGTCGTAGTCCCGGATGAGCCGATGACAACCGGCCGACGTGGCACTTGTCACGGGTCCGGGAACCGCGCCGAGCGGTCGGCCGAGCGCAGCCGCGTGACCCGCAGTGTTGAGCGAACCGGATCGCCATCCCGCCTCGACGACGACCGTCGCCCCGCTCGCGGCGGCGATCAGGCGATTCCGCTGCAGAAATCTCCACTTAGTGGGCGGTTGGCCGCACGGCAGCTCGGACAGGATCGCACCCTCATCGACGATCCGCGTCAGCAGCGCGTCGTGACCGCTGGGATAGAAGCGATCGACTCCACCGGCGAGAAACGCGAGGGTCATGCCGTGGCTCGCGAGCGCGGCGCGATGTGCCATTCCATCGATGCCGTAGGCGGCACCGGAGACGATGGCATACCCGCGGTCCACGAGACCGGCCGAGGCCTCCATCGTGACGTGTTCGCCGTATCCGGTAGCCGCGCGCGCTCCGACGATTGCAATCGATGTCTCGAGCGCGGCAAGAGCTTCGTCCCTGCCTCGCACCCAGAGGGCGATGGGCGCATGGAGGCCAAGATCGGCGAGACCGGATGGCCAGTCGCGCGCGTCGGGCGTCAGCAACCGCGCGCCGTAACGGGCTGCCTGTCGAAGCGCGAGGAGCGCGTTCTCAGACTTCAGTCTCGGATGCCAGCGTTCGATCGCCTGCACAAGTTCATCATCCGCGACCCCGTCGACTCCGGTCTTCGAGAGCGCCGCGACCCACCGCGGCACCTGCCATCCGTCGACAACGCCGTCGAGGGCGTGTGCTGCCCCGAGTGCTTCGACAACGAGCCCTGCCGTGCGATCGCCGGGCTCCGCGATCCCGGTCCACGTCGCTCGCGCAAACCGATCCCGGATGCCGTCGCGATCCAGCGAGTCCCCGGCCACCGCGCGCACGAGCGTCGCGACCTCGGCTTCCTTCAAACCGAACATGCTCACGATGACATCGCCTTTCTGAGGTAAAGCGCCCGACCGATGTGGTCGGCGGTGGGAACGGATGCGTCGTCGAGGTCGGCCAGCGTCCAGCCGAGGCGGAGAACACGGTCATACCCGCGCATCGTGATGCCGCCGCGCTCAAGCGCGCGGTCGATCGAGGCGGTTACCGCCGGCGCCAACCGAGCATCCGGTCCGCGAAGCCACGTTCCCGGAACCTGTGAGTTGAGATTCCACGGCGTGCCGGCCAGTCGCTGGCCGGCGATTGCCCGCGCGCTAGCCACACGTTCACGTGCCTCTGCTGTCGTCAATCGCGGACGATCTTCACCGAGTCGCAGCATTGCGGATGTGATGCGTTGCACCCGCAGCTGGATGTCGATCCGATCGAGCAGAGGCCCCGAGATGCGCGCCAGATAGCGGCGCCGCGCGAACGGTGCGCACGTGCAGCTCGAATCCTTCGCGCCCCACTGCCCGCAGGGGCACGGGTTCGCTGCCATCACGAGCTGAAACGACCCCGGGAAGTGGGCGACCGCATTCGCACGATGAATCGAAATCACGCCCGACTCCAGCGGCTGGCGCAGCGCATCGAGCGCGTTGACATTGAATTCGGGAGCCTCATCCAGGAACAGCACGCCGTGCGAGGCCCGGGCTGCAGCTCCAGGACGGATGATCCCGCTTCCGCCGCCGATGAGCGAGACGGCGGATGCCGTGTGGTGCGGGTTCTCGAACGGCGGCCGAGTGTTGAGAGTGCCGCTGACGGGCAGCCCAGCGAGCGAGCGGATCGAGCTGACCTCGATGGCGGCCTCCGGGCTCAGGTCGGGCAGCAGACCCGGCAGTCGCGCGGCCAGCATCGTCTTGCCCGCACCTGGAGGACCGAGCAGAAAAACGTGATGCCCACCGGCTCCGGCGGCCATCATCGCCTCGACCGCATCCTCGTTTCCGATGACGTCAGCGAGGTCCGAGCGTTCTTCTGGAGCATCCGCGTGCATGGATGCGCGGAGGATCGGTTCAACCTGCTCCGGCTCGAGATCCGCGCCGTGCCAGATTGCAGCATCGCGAAGCGACGCGATCCCGATGACCTTCACGCCAGGTACGAGCGAAGCCTCGTCCGCATTGCCCGCTGGCACCATGACGGTCTCGTACCCGGCGCGAACCAGCGCGAGCACGGCGGGCAGGATGCCGACGATCGGACGCAGCCGCCCATCCAGCCCCAGCTCGCCCAAGTGAACGACACGCTCGATCGATTCGGCGTTGATCGTTCCCGCGGCAGCAAGTGCCGCGATCGCGATGCCAAGATCGAAGCCAGATCCAAACTTGGGCAGTGCCGCAGGCGAGAGATTGACCGTGAACTTCTGCGTGGGGAGCGGACATCCCGCATTGATCGCGGCCGCGTGCACACGGTGCTCGGCCTGCTTGAGCGCCGCATCCGGAAGCCCGATGAGGATGAACCTCGGCAATCCGCTCGAGATGTCGGCCTCGATCTCGACGATCGCCCCCTGCAAACCGAGTAGCGCGACCGCCTGCGTGCGTCCCAGAGTCATCTAGCTCACCGCCATCAGGCTGTGCTGTCGGTTCTGATGCCGAGCCATTCAAAACACCCGCTCGAGATGTTCGATCTCCACGAGACCTCGGGTCGGCGCGAGAATCGCGACCGCATCAATGCGGACGGCGGCACGCACATCCGGATGGGCCTGGCACCAGGCCCCGGCCAGCCTGCGCAGTCGCGCGAGTTTGGCGACCGTAATCGCCTCGAGCGGATGCCCATACGCGAGGCTCGAGCGCGTCTTCACCTCGACGAACACGACCTCGCCGTCCTTGAACGCAACGATGTCAATCTCGCCATGTGCACAACGCCAGTTGCGTTCGAGAATCCGAAAACCGGATGCGGCCAGATGGTCGGCAGCGATCGTCTCGCCACGCCTGCCCAGGTCATCTTTCGCCGCCATGTCGAGAACTCTGGCCGCTGCCTCACCACCGAGAGGGACGCGGCGATGCATCCGTGGACTCGACTTCACACCGACGATCTCTGCAGGACAGGATGCACGCCAACCCGATTTACATTTCCGGCAGGAGACCTTGACATGCAGCCATTCGGCTGCCTATCGTGTCATATGCAGCCACCCGGCTGCTCGTTTGAGAGATTGAGACGATGGACGACGTGTTCAAGGCCCTGTCCGATCCGAGTCGGCGCGAGCTGCTCGACAGTCTGAACGCCCAAAACGGTCAGACCCTGCGGGAACTGAGCGCGGGGCTCGACATGGCCCGGCAGTCGGTGAGCAAGCACCTGGGCATCCTGGAGGCGGCAAACCTGGTCACTACCCTCTGGCGAGGCCGCGAGAAGCTGCACTATCTGAACGCGGACCCCATCAACGCGATCTCCGAACGCTGGATCAACCAGTACGACCGACAACGGATCGGCGCAATCGCCGACCTCAAGAAGGCATTGGAGACAACCACCATGAGCGACACCGAATTCGTCTATACCACTTACATCGAAGCGCCACCGGAGCTGGTCTGGCGGGGCCTCACCGACCCAACATTCACCCGCCGTTACTGGGGCATGGAGTTCACCTCGGACTGGAAAGTCGGCTCAACCATCAGCGTGCTGCACAACCGCACCGGCGTCGTCGTGGCGGATGCCGAGATGGTCGTCAGGGAGTCGGATCCTTACACCCGCCTGTCCTTCGGATGGGAGGCGCATCCGGCCGAGCAGTATGGCGAGGAGCACGCGGCCAAGGCGGGGACCGAACCGCGCTCGACCGTGACCTACGAGCTGGAGCCGCAGGGCACACAGACAAAGCTCACGGTCATGCACACCGGATTCGAACCCGGCAGCGTCGTGCTCCCCGACATCCGTGACGGCTGGCCGAAGGTCGTGTCGTGGCTGAAGACGTTCCTCGAATCCGGCAAGTGGGAAGAGGCTGCCTGACGCCCATGGTCGTGTATATAGTCACTCGCTCGCGGTTGATTGAGTAGAAGCTAGACGGGGTTGTTCCTAGCTCGTCGGCGCGTGCCGCGGCGCCTCTCCCAACCGGAACCATCCTCGTGCCAGGGTTCTCGATGCCTCCGTGAGTGCCGAATTCGACACCGGGACGCGGCCCCAGCGTGCCAGGTTCTGCCGGAGCTCGTCGCTCGTCCGGCGCTGTTCGCGCTCGTTCAGAGACATTCGCGGTCCATCCTCACTTCTCTAGTGCAGCCCGGCCCAGGCCAGCAGTGCACCGACGGTCGCAGTACCCACGGTTGACACCCCGGCGGTGAGCGTGGCCGCGGGCAGCCCGGCCAGCAGGTCGAGGATGTCGACGCCCGCGTTGTGTCGCCGTTCCGCCGCAAGCTTCTTCGCGAATCCCTTGGCGCGCTCCCCGAAGACCGCAGCCAGTACGTGGGCGAACCTCGCCGCCGGCACGGTCACCCGCTCGCGATTGAACGAGGTGTCGGTATAGACGTTGACGGCTTTCAGCTTCGAGATCAGTGTTTCGCGCCAATAGCGGTCCTCGACGTTGAGCACGACGTTGCCGTCGGGCGGCAGCGAGACGATCACAATCGCGTTCGCGAGATCCTCGAGCAGGTTCTCTTGCGACTGGGTGCGCACGCGGTAGGCGTACACGAGCGCGCCGACCTTTGCCGGTGTGACCTCAAGCAGCTGGGCGAGCTCGAAGGCGGGAGCGTCTATCGACACGACGCCGGCATCCACCAGCGAGACGAACGCGAGGTAGTCGAGCTCGCTCTTCGAAAGGGATCCGAGCGGTGCGCCCGCCAGCCCCGCGAGATAGGTCTTCGCAAAGAGCAACCTGCTGCGGTCATCCAGGTTCTCGAGAATTCGCAAGAGCAGCCCGTACCTGCTACTCGTCGAGCGCGAGTTCCTTGGGTAGCTCCAGCTCCTTGGCAGAAAGCTCCTCGACGTTGACGTCCTTGAACGTCAGAACACGCACCGATTTCACGAACCGGTCGGAACGGTAGACGTCCCAGACCCAGACATCCGTCATGTTCAGTTCGAAGTAGAAGTCGTGCTCCGTGTCGCGGCGCTCGAGGGCGACCTCGTTGGCCAGATAGAAGCGGCGCTCGGTTTCGACGACGTAGCGAAACTGCGAGACCACATCCCGGTATTCGCGGTACAGGGCCAGCTCGACCTCGCGGTCGTAGTCTTCGAACTCGTCTTCTTCCATGCTGGATTCAGTCTATTGCCGGTGCCGACCTCGATGGTCGAGTAGCGCAGCGTAGCAAGACCCCGCAAGCGAACCGAGAGGCGGGACCTGTGCTAGTCGACCGCGACCAGGGAGCGACTGTGCAGCCAGGTCATCCTGTGCAGAGCGGATGGCCCCAGCGAGTCGATCGCCGCGAAGTGTTCCGCAGAGCCGTAGCCCTTGTTGCCGGTCCATCCGTACCCCGGATACTCCGAGTCGTAGGCGATCATCATCCGATCGCGGTGCACTTTTGCAACGACGGATGCCGCGGCAACGGATGCGCAGTCACGGTCGGCCTTGATCCTCGTGCGCACGCGCAGCGGCGACTGCAGAGCCGGAGTCAGCCAGTTGTAGGACCCATCCAACAACAGAACGCTTTCTGCGATCGAGGCGCCGAGTTCGTGCAGCTGGATGAGCGCACGCTTGCCCGCGAGCCCGAGGGCGATGATGATCCCGAACTCGTCAACCTCGGATGCGGTAGCCAGGCCCACCGCCGAAAGCAGCGCCCATCCGGCCGCCTGTGGAGCGAGCTCTTCGCGACGCTTCTCGCTCAGCATCTTCGAGTCGCGCAAACCGGCCGGGTGCGCGCCGACTGAAGCATCCACGACACACAGCCCGACCGCGACGGGACCGGCGATCGCGCCGCGTCCCACCTCGTCGCATCCGATCACGTACCGCGCGCCCTGGGCGTGCAGCTCCGACTCGAGCTCGAGGGTCGGGTCGGCGACGGTCATTTGCCCGAGTGCGTCTTGCTCACACCCTGGAACGTTGCAGGGTAGTTGCCGAGGGTTGCCCACCGGTCGATCGGCCAGCTGATGACGATTGCCTGTCCGGTCACGTCGCTGATCGGCACGAATGCTGTCGCGTCCTTGCGGGACTCGTGATACGCCGAGTCTGCCGATTCGTCGCGGTTGTCGCCCATGACCCACACATCGCCCTTCGGCACAACCACGCTGAAGTTGTAGGGGTCATCCCGAGTGACACCCGACGGCAGGTCGAGATACGGCTCGACCAGCGGAACGCCGTTGACCATGAGTTGTCCGGTCACGTTGCAGCACGAGACGTGGTCGCCGGGCAGGCCGATGAGGCGCTTGACGAGATGGTTGTTGTCGTCCGGAGCCGCGAGGCCCAGGAAGGCGAGCACATCCGTCACCGGCGACTGCGCCTGATGTTGGGTGTCGCCCGCATCCAGCCATCCGCCGGGATCGGTGAAAACGACAACGTCGCCCCGTTGAAGAGGAATGACCGTCGGGCTGAGCAAACTGACGATCACGCGGTCATCCACCTGGAGTGTGTTCTCCATCGACTGCGACGGGATGTAAAAGGAGCGGATCAGAAACGTCTTGATGACGAACGAAATGACTAGCGCAGCGACAAGGATGAACAGAATGTCACGGATGAACAGCCACACCGTGCGCGATCCGCTCCGCTTTGGCGAGTCCTCCGACGAGTCGTCCGTCGGGTCGTCGTCGACCGATGTTGCGTTTGTCATTAGTGCCCGTCGTGCGGCGGTTGAGGGTGCCGCGTTGATCGTCAGTCGAAGCCATGGCTCCCATTAAGGCCGAAGCTCCCGACCAACTATAGGTGGCGGGAGCTTCAGAAAAATTGAGAAACGCTTGGGGCCGACGCAAGCAGAAAAATACTAGGCGTCGCGCTTTTCGCGGATCTTCGCCTTCTTGCCGCGCAGGTCGCGCAGGTAGTACAGCTTCGCGCGACGGACGTCACCGCGGGTGACGATCTCGATGTGGTCGATGACCGGCGAGTGCACCGGGAACGTGCGCTCGACACCCACCTGGAAACTCACCTTGCGAACAGTGAACGTCTCTCGGACGCTGTCGCCCTGGCGACGGATGACGACGCCCTGGAAGACCTGGACTCGCGAGCGCGTGCCTTCGATGATGTTGACGTGCACCTTGACGTTGTCACCGGGACGGAAATCCGGGATGTCGGTGCGGAGGGATGCTGCATCCACTCCAGACAGGAGATGGCTCATGGCAAATTTCGCTCTCTGCAATCGCCACCGGTCGATTACGGTCTTAGTACCTGAAGAAAATTGAATGTGCCCGGATGCGCGCCACCAATGATGCGGCGCTCGTCGTGACTCCCCTGTGGCAGAGCCGTCACCTAAGGCACAAGGGGCAATTCTGCCACAAACTAGGGAAAGCCGCGAACCACCATGACCGATTCAGCCGAGCCGACCGGGCTCTCGGCGATGGTGCGCACTGAACCCGTTCAGCAACGCAGCGCACAACGCGTCGCCCACCTGCTCGACACCGCGGCCGCGCTCATCGATGAACTTGGAATCGACGCTCTCACAACGAGTGATGTGGCCGCGCGCGGGGCGTCATCCGTTGGTGTCGTCTACCGCTACTTCCCCAACATCCAGTCTCTGCTGCGGGCACTTGCCGCTCGCAACCTGGCGCGATTCACCGAGTCGATTTACGACGCGCTCGGATCGGATGCGGTCGAATGGCGCCAGACCGTGGACATCGCGATCGACACCTTCATCGAGTTCAACCGGTCGGAACCGGGCTTTCGCGCGCTTCGGTTCGGCGACATCATCGACGACCGGTTTCTCGAACCCGAGTTCAGCAACAACGGGGTCCTCGCTCGCGCGCTGGTCGGACTGCTGGCCGAGAAATACGACTTCGTGCCGAGTGACGAGGCGTTGTTCCACGTAGAGGTCGCCATCGAGATCGGGGATGCGCTGTTGCAGCGCGCCTTCCTGCTCGACAAGCAGGGCGACCAGCGCTTCATCGATGCCGCGCGCGCGCTGGCGAACGAATACCTTCGCGACCATGCCGTGTGGCCGTCGGGCCCGATGCTGGATACTCAATAGGTGATTGAGATCAGGACCCCAGCGGAGGTCGACGAGATGCGGCCCGCGGGAGCCTTCGTGGCGAGCGTTGTCGAAGCGACGGCCAGGGCATCCGCTGTCGGAGTCAACCTGCTGGACATCGATCGTCTCGCTGGCGACATGATCCGCAAGGCCGGGGCGATCAGCAGCTACGTCGACTATCACCCCTCGTTCGGCGCATCGAAGTTCGGCAAGTTCATCTGCATCTCGGTCAACGATGCGGCCCTCCACGGGCTGCCGTTCGACTACAGGCTCCGGGACGGCGACGTGGTCTCGGTCGACTTCGCCGCGTCGCTGAACGGATGGGTCGCGGACTCCGCGCGCACTGTCATCGTCGGGACGCCGCGAGCCGAGGATGTTCGCCTGGTCGATGTGACTCGCCGAGCGCTCGAGGCAGGCATCGCGCAGGCTCGTCCCGGAAATCGGATGGGCGACGTGTCAGCGGCGATCGGCGCCGTTGCCCACGCGGCCGGCCTGAGTGTCAATCTCGACTTCGGCGGGCACGGGGTCGGTCGGGAGATGCACGGCGATCCGCACGTGCCCAACGACGGGCGTGCAAAGCGCGGGCTGCCGCTGCGCGCCGGCCTGGTCTTTGCGATCGAGCCGTGGTTCATGCTCGGCACCGACCGGATCTACACCGACAAGGATGGCTGGACGCTGCGCAGCGTCGACGGCTCACGCGCCGCCCATTTCGAACACACCATCGCGATCACGGACGGCGACCCGCTGGTCCTCACGCGGGCCGCGTCGTAGGCCGGTTCCGCTCCAATTCTCGTGCCCCCTACCGTTGTGCAGGAGTTCTGCCGACGAGAGAGCGACAAGCCCGCGTAACTTCGCCAGCTGAAACTCGGGACTCCTGCAGAACGCTGGGGAATCGAGCGGCAGCAGGTCGAGCTAGGGCAGCAGGTCGAGCTAGGGCAGCAGGTCGGGGCGGATGCGTCGGGTGCGGTCGAGCTGCTGCTCGCGGCGCCACTCGGCGATTGCCCCATGATTGCCGCCCATCAGCACCGGCGGCACGGCAAATCCGCGCCACTCGGCGGGCTTGGTGTAGCTCGGATACTCGAGCAGTCCGTCCTCGTGTGACTCCTCGCTGAGGCTGTCCGGATTGCCGATGACCCCGGGAACGAGTCGACCGACTGCCTCGATCATGGCCATCGCGGCAACCTCGCCGCCATTGAGCACATAATCGCCGAGGCTGAGTTCACGAACCGTCGCTCGAGTCGCCGCGTACTCGACGACGCGCTGATCGATGCCCTCGTAACGACCGCATCCGAACACCAGGTGGGATGCCGCCGACAACTCACGCGCGGTCGCCTGCGTGAACCGCTCGCCCGCGGGTGAGGGGAACACAACGATCGCGTCGTCGGTCAGCAGGGCGTCGAGCGCCTCGCCCCACGGCTCCGGTTTCATGACCATTCCGGCGCCGCCGCCATAGGGAGTGTCATCTACCGTGCGGTGGCGATCGTGCGTGAAGCTGCGGAGATCGTGAACGCCGAGCTCGAGGAGGCCGGTCTGCCGGGCCTTGCCGAGCAGTGAGACATCGAGCACGGAGAAGAACTCCGGGAAAATCGTGACGATGTCGATGCGCACCGCTCCAGCGTAGCCAGCCGTTGGGGGTTGCTCTTCGAAAAGTCAGGTTACTGATGCGACCAGCCGCTAGAGCGGCTTCGCGCTCCACCCAGCCTGAATTTTCTCGCCCAACCGATGCGGATTCGCGGAGAGCCACCACTCCTGCACAGTGGCGAACCGAGGTAGCTACATCACGAAGCCCAAGACGACAGCGCCGGTGCCTGGTTCGACGCCCACCATGAACGCATGCGCGAATCTCGTGACGAGCTCGACCTCGACGACGGAATATTCACGCTACGAACACTCGAGAGCGGCGGAGTGACCGAGCGCAAACGCTCGGAACTGCTGCGTGCTGGCACGCTGGTTCGGCTGCGTAACGGCTGGTTTGCGCGGCAAGACGCTGACGTCGACCAAATCAGGGCGGTCCGTCTCGGCGGGCGAATAACCTGCCTGACCGCACTTCGACAGCAAGGCCTCTGGGTAATGCCGGATCGTCGCCTGCACGTTTCTGTACGCGGAAATGCGTCGCGTCTGAGATGTCCTGACAGCAGGGGGAAGGCGTGGGATCCCACCTCCCATCCGGATGTGTGCCTGCACTGGACCGAGATCCATTGGGATGCACCGGCTGCGGTCGCCGTCGAAACTCTCGGGACATCCATCGCTCACCTGCTGCGCTGTACGGACCGCAACTCCGCAATCGTGACAATCGATTCGGCGCTGAATACCGTGATCGGCGGCAAACCGCTTCTCGTGATGAGCGAACTTCGTGGTTTGATCGCGCAACTGCCGCCCTCATACTCGCGAATCATCGACCTGGTCGACCCCACCGCACAGTCGGGACTCGAAACGCTCGCGCGGCTCAGGCTGCGGGGACGCGGGCTCAGGGTGCGAACGCAGGTAGAGATCGACCGAGTGGGACGAGTCGACGTACTCATCGGTGATCGACTGGTACTTGAACTGGATAGCCGGCGCCATCATCTTGGTGAGAATTACGAGAAGGACCGCACCCGCGACCTTGAACTCGTTCGCCAAGGCTTCACCGTATTGCGCGTGAGTTACCACCGGGTGATGTTCGATTGGCCCTCGGTGGAAGAGGCAATCCTGGTGTCTGTCCGGCGCGGCGATCATTTGTGGCGCGGCATGCACCGTCGGTTGGGTCTCGCGTGACCGTAGCGCGCCGAAAACTCAGGACCTGGGGTGCGCGAACCCGTATATGGGCTCGGTCGGCTCGGGGGCCTGAGTTTTCCGCGAAGCGGTCGAACTAGTGCGGTTCGGACGAGTCGATTTCTGAATCGGCGGCGTCCGGGTCGACGGCGGCGTCCGGGTCGGCGGCGGCGTCCGGGTCGGCGGCGGCGTCCGGGTCGACGGCGGCATCCGGGTCGACGGCGGCATGAGGAACGTCGGGTCCATCCGGATCGTCCGGGTCGTCGGGGAGCTCTTCGAACAGTCCGGGCGGCGGTGTGACCGTCATTGTGCCGGCCGTGATGTCGACGCTGGGCACGATCGCCTTCACAAACGGCACCAGAACTTCGGCGGCATCAGTCTTCACGGTCAGCAGATCCTGGGCCGGAAGATGGTCGATCCGCGTTACTGTGCCGACCCGAACCCCATCGCGAATGACCTCAAGTCCAACGAGTTGGTGGTCGTACCAGGCGTCCTCTTCGACGGGCAGCTCCGCCACATCCTGCTCGACCCAGAGGATCGCCTTGACCAGGCTCTCCGCAGTGCTTCGATCGAGCACATCCTCGAAGAAGGCAACCGCATGCGTGTTGTACCAGCGCAGTTCCTTCAGTTCCAGCGTCTTGCCGTGCCAGACGGATGTCGTCGGAACCTGCAGCGTAAAGGTCGCGCCGGGCGTGAAACGGCGCTCCGGATCGTCCGTATACAACTCGAGCTTGAGTGCGCCCTTGAGCCCGTGGGCCTTCACGAGTCGCCCAACCCGCAACTGGGTCTGGTTCGACGCCGTTTTGGCCTTGGCGGCTTTTGGCCTGGGCGCGGACACCTCTAGAAGTCGGTGTCGACCACGTCGACACGCACGCGCTTACCGTCGGCAAGCGCCGTGATGAGCGTGCGCAGCGCCTTCGCGGTGCGACCGGCGCGGCCGATCACGCGTCCGAGGTCCTCGGGGTTCACACGAACCTCGAGGACCTCACCACGCGGAGAGTTCTTCGCGACTACCTGCACGTCGTCCGGGTGATCCACGATCCCCTTGACGAGGTGCTCGAGCGCTGAATCGAGCAAGACCTAGGCCTCTGTCGGGATCTCGTCGTCGGCCGCGGCCTCAGCCTCGGCAACAACCTCAGCGACGGGCTCGTCGGCGGGCGCCTCTTCGTCGGCGACTGCCTCGGCATCGGTGGCCTCGGGCTCGGCCGCAGCGGCCGCCGGGGCGTCACTGTTGTCAACCTGCTCGGGGGTCTCGAGCGTCGTCGTCGTCGACTCGTCGGCCTCTTCTGCGCGAACCTTGTCGGCAGCCGCATCCGCTTCCGCCACAGCGTTGTCAACCGGCGCAGCCTCGACTGGCGCAGCCTCAAGGGGTGCAGCCTCGACCGGCGCAGCCTCGGGAGCCGCTTCGGCCTTCGGCGCCGGCTTCTCGCTCTTTGGCTTCAGGACCGGCTTCTTCTTCTCGTCAGCCTGGAACTCGACCTTGGCTTCCTTGGTCTTCAGCGTGCTCTTGGCGTTCTTGTCACCCTTGAACTTGCCCCAGTCGCCGGTGATCTTCAGGATCGCCTCGACCTGCGGCGACGGCTGGGCACCGACGCCGAGCCAGTACAGCGCACGGTCCGACTGGACCTCGATGAACGAGGGCTCCTCGGTGGGGTGGTACTTGCCGATCTCCTCGATGACTCGACCGTCGCGCTTGGTGCGCGAGTCGGCAACGACGATGCGGTAATACGGCGCGCGGATCTTGCCCAAGCGCTTCAAACGGATTTTGACAGCCACAATTCTCTTTCGATTGGTTCTATTGAGGCGAACTGATTGCCGTGGGCGTGGGGCACACGCGGCTGACAAGCTCTAAGGGTTCTGCGGCATCTGATTAGAGGGTCGGATGCTCGACAGACTCGACCAGCTATTCTGCCAGACTTTTGGGTTGCTTAGGTACCGCATCCGTGTGGTCGGTGGTGTTGGACCCCGCGGCGTCATCCCGCGGGGTGCCGGCGCGCCAGTACGCCAGCCCGAGCACGACGAGGCCGACCAGTCGCGGCAGGTCCCAGATGGCAATCAACGCCGGTGTGGTCGTCAACTCCAGAAATACCGTCACGCCAGACAACAGGACGGCCAGGAAGAGCGCGTATCGGCCGAATCCACGCATCACCCCGCCGCGGACGACGAAGACCGCGGCCGCGAGTCCGACGACGAAGGCACCGATGCCGCACACCTGCTGTACCTGCTCGGCACCCGCAATCGTCAGGGCATCGCCCGAAATGATGCCGAGGAATGAGAGCTGGGCAGCGAGCGCGAGCAGGCCCCAGACAAAAACGGCGGCCTCGCCGAACCGGTTGTTGCCGACAACACTCAACAGCCGCGGCATCCCGTATCTCTTCGTGCCAAGAGCAAAGATGACCACCCCGGAGAAGATCGCCAGCGGTCCCGGAAAGTTCTCGAAGAGGAACGCGACGATGCTCGCGATGCTGCCCCACGCCGTGGCGGGGAAGAGGTCGTAGACCAGGGAAAGCACGATTGTTCCGGCGCTCAGGAAGAAGATGAGCACCGCACCCCAGTTGCGTTTCGCGCGGAAGTCAGACGCCATGCTCGAATGATAGCGGCGAGGGCATCCGCTTATTCGGCCAGCGTTTCGGCCTCCAGCTCGACCACGGCGGGCGGTCGAGACCGGCGGCGACTGAGCGCAACTCCGACTAGGCACAGCGCACCTCCGGCGATCGCGAGCCACGCGGGCACGACGCCGAACACGATGAGGCTGAGGATGATCACCAGCGGCGGGACGACATAGGTCGTGACGCCGAGCTGGCTGGCAGGCATCCTGTACAGCGCGTATGCCCACGTGCTGAAGGCGAGAGATGTCGGGATGGCACCGAGGTAAACGATTCCGAGCCATCCGAGGGTCGGAGTGCTCTGCAGCCCGGCCAGCAGCTGCCCGGAGAACGGCAGGCAGGCGAGCATGCCGATCAGGCAGCCGAGCCAGGTGACCTGCGCATTCGGCAGTCGCCTCAGCGCCGGCTTCTGAAACAGCACGCCGATGGAGTACAAGAGCGCGGCGAGCAGACACCACAGTGCGCCGGAGCCGCTGGAGAAACTCGCTCCGGATGCGATGCCGATGACCACCACACCAAGAAACGCCACCCCCGCACCGATAGCCAGCCAGCGCGGGATTCCTTCCCGCAGGAAGATGCCCGCGCCGAGGGCGATCAGGATGGGCCCGATGTTCACGAGCATCGCTGTCGTGCCCGCGTCGAGGGTGTGCTCGGCGATGTTGAGCGTGACGTTGTACCCGCCGAACCAGGCGACGCCGAAGATGGCGATGTAGATCCATTCGCGGCGGTTCGGCCACACCCAGCGGCGACCGATCACGACCACGATGCCGAGCAGCACCGTTCCGACGACCAGGCGGCCGAGCGCGACCGCTCCGCCGGACAGGTACGGCGCCACGCCGCGGATGACGACGAAGGCGCTCGCCCACGCCACCACGGTCACGATGATCGCGACGAGGACCGCGGGACTCAGGCCCTTCGGTTGAGGCTCGGAGGACGTCATGTCTCCAAGGCTACGCAGCAGGTACGACGTCCGTCCGGCGAATTTGCGACATCGCGTGGCGCTGGCACCTTTGCCACGAACCTTGGCAGAACCGCGTCGACGCCACGCCGGTCAACCGTTTTGCTGGTCGCGCCAGGCCAGCCACTTCTTCACCGGGTCGAGGTTGTAGTCGGGGCCGCTGAGGCCGATGGTGAACATGGTCACCCCCAGCCCGAGCTGCTCGTCGGCATCCGACTGAGTGCGGTTTCGCAGCTCGGTCGAAATTTCGATCTCCTCGACGTTTCGGCCCTCGGCATCGCAGTGCTCCGCGAGGATGCCGAGCTTTCTGCGCAGGGTGGCGGCATCCGAGAAGCTGTGCCAGATGTCCGCGTGACGGGCCACGATCTTGAGTGTCTTCTTTTCGCCGCCACCCCCGATCAGGATGGGGATGTCGCGCGTCGGCGGCGGGTTCAGCTTCTGCCAGCGCTTTTCGATGCGCGGAAGGGCGTGGGAGAGCGCATCCAGCCTCCCGCCGACGGTGCCGAACTCGTAGCCGTACTCGTCGTAGTCCCTCTCGAACCAGCCGGAGCCGGTTCCGAAAATGAAGCGACCGACGCCCGTGTCGTGCGCGCTGATGTGGTCCATGGTGCGTGCCATGTCGGCCTGCAAATCGGCGTTGCGATAGCTGTTGCAGTTGACCAGCGCGCCCAGTTGCACGCGGGTGGTCTGTTCGGCAATCGCGGCGAGCATCGTCCAGGACTCGAAGTGTTCGCCATCCCGTGGACCGCTCAGCGGGTAGAAGTGATCCCAGTTGAAGACGATGTCGACACCGATGTCTTCGAGCTCGCGAACCGTGTCGCGGATCTTCGGGTACAGCGCGTGCTGGGGCGCGACCTGCACGCCGATGCGGATGGGTCGAGTCATACCCACCATTCTGCCGAGTCCGGAGTTGTTGTTGCTCCCAGCCGCTGGGAACGACCACAACTCCGGACTCACGGGAAGAAGTTAGCGACCTCGGGGGCCGAGGAGCTTTTGCATCGTTTCGAGGTCGTCCGGGTCGGGAGCCGGCGCGGCGCCAGTTCCGAGGCCGAACCCGGAGCCGGATGCGGCGGGCCTGGCCGCGACCTCCGCGGCGATCGCTGCGTTCTCCGCGGCCCGCTTCGCCGGATTTCCCGAGCGCGAGCCCTTCTTCTGCTGCGCCTTCGCCTTGCCGTATCGCGCCCCCGGAAGCGGACCCACGCCCGGGATGTTCGGCACGCCACCCTTGGCAACCGTCTTCATCATCTTCGCCGCCTGCTCGAACCGATTGACCAGCGAGTTGACCTCGGTCACCGTCGTGCCGGAGCCCCTCGCGATGCGAAGGCGCCGCGATCCGTTCAGCAGCTTCGGCATCCGCCGCTCCTGAGTCGTCATGGACTGGATGATCGCCTCGGTACGCCCCATCTCCGATTCGTCGATGTTGTCGAGCTGCTGCTTCATGCCGCGAGCGCCGGGCAGCATCCCGAGCATGCTCTTGATCGAGCCCATGTTCTTGAGCTGCTGCATCTGGGTCAGGAAGTCTTCGAGCGTGAACGTGTCGGTCGCGAACTTCTCCGCGGTCTTGCGCGCCTCTTCCTCGTCAAAGTTCTTCTGTGCCGTCTCGATGAGCGAGAGGATGTCGCCGAGGTCGAGGATGCGGCTCGCCATGCGGTCCGGATAGAACGGCTCAAAGTCATCCAGCGTCTCACCGGTTGACGCGAACATGATCGGTCGCCCGGTGACGGATGCGACGGACAGCGCCGCACCACCGCGCGCATCGCCGTCGAGCTTGGAGAGCACGACGCCGGTGAAGTCGACACCCTCCTGGAACGCGCGAGCAGTCGTTACGGCGTCCTGGCCGATCATCGCGTCGAGAACGAAGAGCACCTCGTCGGGATCGACGGCCTTACGGATGTCGCCGGCCTGCTTCATCAGCTCCGCGTCGACGCCGAGGCGACCGGCCGTGTCGACGATCACCACGTCGTACTGCTTGTCTTTGGCGAACTTGATCGAGTCCCTGGCGACCTTAACCGGATCGCCCTGTGCTCTCGAAAACAGTCCCCTTTTCTGCTCCTCGCCCGTGGTACCGGGCTCGGGCGCGAACACCGCGACACCGGCCTGTTCACCAACGACCTGAAGCTGGTTGACGGCGTTCGGCCGCTGCAGGTCGGCCGCCACGAGAAGAGGGGTGTGGTTGTCGGCGGCCAGCCACTTGGCGAGCTTGCCGGCGAGCGTCGTCTTACCGGCACCCTGGAGACCGGCGAGCATGATCACCGTCGGCGGCGTCTTGGCAAACTCGAGACGCCGCTGCTGGCCTCCAAGAATCGTGACGAGTTCCTCGTTGACGATCTGCACGACCTGCTGCGCCGGATTCAGCGCCTTGTTGACCTCATCGCTCAGCGCACGCTCGCGCACGCGCCCGGTGAACTCCTTGACCACCTCGAGGTTCACGTCGGCATCCAGCAACGCGCGACGGATCTCGCGGACGGTGCCATCGACATCCGCAGGGCTGAGCTTGCCCTTGCCGCGGAGGTTCTTGAACGCGTTCGCGAGGCGATCGGTGAGGTTTCCAAAGGTGGCCATGGTGCATCTACTTTAACCGGCTTTCCTTTTTCAGGAGGTGTGCGGCTGTTTCAGGAGTCGGGGTTGCGGGTGCGGCGGATGTCCGCGGCCGGCCGACCGCGCCCGTCACATCAGTCCCGCCACCTCCTGAAAAAAGTGAGTGGAGGGTCTAAGAAAAATGACTGCGGAATAATGGAGGGATGTTGGTGACCATTGACGGAGTTAGTCCCGTGGTGGATGCGACCGCGTTCGTTGCGCCGACCGCGTCCGTGATCGGCCGGGTCACGCTCGCGCCGAATTCGAGCGTCTTCTACGGCGCAGTGTTGCGCGGCGACATCGACTCGATCTCGATCGGCGCCGGATCCAACGTCCAGGACAACGTGTCGATGCACACGGATGTCGGCATCACGCTGGTGGTGGGCAGCGGCGTGAGCGTCGGTCACAACGCGGTCGTGCACGGTTGCGTCGTCGAAGACGACTGCCTGATCGGGATGGGCGCGATCATCCTGAACCACGCTGTCATCGGCGCGGGATCGCTTGTCGCCGCCGGCGCCGTCGTGCTCGAAGGCACGGTCATCCCGCCGGGATCGCTCGTCGCCGGCGTTCCCGCTAAGGTTCGCCGCCCGCTCACCGACGAGGAACGCGAGCATGTGAAGCTGAACGCGAGCCACTATGTGGAGCTCGCGGCTCGTCATCGCGCGCTCTAATCGTGAACATGGCGATTCAACAGGGCACGCCCGACGCGGACGACCTGCCGTCAGTAATTGCTGCGCGTCGCGAGTGGCAGAGCGACGGCGCCGCGTTTCAGCTTCATCCCGGTGACCTCGGCTGGTTCGAGCGATTTGGCGCACAGAATGCTCGAGGCGCCGTGCGCAGTTGGAGCCGGGATGGCCGGATCGTCGCCGTTGGTCTGCTGGACGGCCCCGACCTCCTGCGACTGACGATGGCGCCGGACCAGCTTCGGGATGAGCAGCTCGCGCGCCAGCTCGTGGACGATCTCACGGATCCGACTCGCGGCGTCCTTCCCGCGGGCGCCGCGTACCTGGAGACGCCGATGGGCGTGCGAGTGCGCGAGCTCCTGAGCGAGACCGGATGGGAGACGGATGAGGGGTGGACGCCGCTACAGCGCGACCTGGGTGCCCCGGTCGAGACCGTGGGCCTTCGGGTCGAAAGGGTCGAGCGCGGCGACAGCGAGCTGGCAGCCACCAGAGTCGCCGTTCAGCGCGCCTCGTTCGTGACCTCCACATTCACCCTGGAAGCGTGGCGAGCGATGGCCGAGGGCGAAGCGTTCGCCGACGCGCGCGACCTGGTTGGCTTTGACGAGGACGACAACGCCGTCGCCGTGATCACGGTGTGGTCGGCGGGACCAGGTCGACCCGGCCTTGTCGAACCGATGGGCGTGCACCGCGATCATCAGCGTCACGGATATGGACGGGCGATCACGCTCGCTGGTGCGGCCGCGCTCCGCGACCTGGGCGCATCCAGCGCTGTCGTTTGCACGCGGACCGCCAAAGTCGCGGCGGTCAGCACCTACGAGGCGGCAGGCTTCACACGCCTGCCCGAGCGTTTCGACCTCGCTCGAGGGGCTCACGCCCCGTCGTGATGCGTGCCGATGCCGAACTGGTCGGCGAGGACGACGGTGACGATGGCGGCGAAGATGATCGCGGCCGGAATCCACGAAGTCAACCGGCGCGGCGCGCGTGAGGCCGTCGCGATGCTTGCAGAGAGCGCACCGAAGAGCGCAAGCCCGCTGATCTGCAGCAGACCGATCGTGGCGAGCGCGCCACCAAGTGCGACAAGAACAGCTGTGACCACTCTCACCGGGTGCCTCCGATGCGGTTGGTTCCGGATGACACAACGCTCACGGCCGTGAGAACTCCGACCTCGACGACGCCGAGTGCGACCAGCAGCACGAGGCTGGCCAGGATTGCCAGCACCAGCCGCGCACGGCGACTGACCGGCGCCGGATGGAGCGCCTCGAAGGTGACGGGACCTGTCATGCATCCACTCAACGCCGGATGCCGCGTGCACGCGTCCGTCGCGAGATCGCTCTGAGGTCATCCCGAAGACTGATCGTGAGGGGCGGCGAAAGGCTCTAAACCGAAGGATTTTA
>DATAXD010000062.1:0-4009 GCA_036266835.1 Galbitalea sp.
GGTTGCACCGAATCCCAAGCTGGGAACGCGAGTTCGATTCTCGTCGCCCGCTCCCTGGGCCAGAGGCTGTAATAGCAGGTCATGACCTAATTCTCTCTTCGCCGTCGTTGACTGTCCCGTACCGGCCGAACCCCTAGTTACTTCGACCTGAAATAGTCCCTCGCCGGATCCGCGAGGTCTCAGTCATCCGGTTGCGCAGGGCGAGCCCGGGCGAATTGCCTCGTTCTGGTCTCAAGTCGCAATCAGCTTGCTGATCTTCACGAGGTTGTGGGCGAAGACTCCGTGTCCACACCATGTTCTCGCCCCTTCGAGGCCGTCGAGCCGGGTGCGGGCGAGACCGAAGTCGCGTTTCGCACAGCTGATCCGTCCCTCACACCCGGTCCTCCAGCGGACCATCGTCTGGAAAGACCGTCGCTTCTCGATCTTGCGGCGCGCGGCGTTCGGTTTCCCCTTCGTCGGCAGCACGACATAGCGGACGCCGGCCTCTCGCAGTCCCTGTTCAACGCGCGCCTCGCCATAGCCGCGGTCCGCGGTGACCGCCCGGGGCGCGTGGCCGGTGCGGGCCTTGATGCGCAGCACCGCCGGCTCGAGCATCGAGGTATCGACCGGATTGCCGACCTCGACGTTGTGGTCGAGGATCACCCCGTCCTCGTTGTCGACGAGCTGGGCCTTGTAGCCGAACTCGACGGGCTTGCCGAGGCGGCCCTTTTTGATCGGCCGGGCATCTGGATCGTGCAGCGACACGATGCGGCTCGATCCGGCCGGCATCTCGCCGGCCATCCGCTGGGCGGACTGGAGGGCGATCTTTCTCGTCCGCTCTGCGGTCCTCGCCAGCTCTGCGACGAGGAATCGTGCCCGTCCCGAGGCGGCGTTGGCGAGCTTTCGTTGTGCGTTTCTCACGACGGCGTCGGCTTCGCGAGCAGTCCGCCGCGCGATCGCGATGAGCTCGGAGTTGATGCGGTGCACCGCAACGAGGCGGTCATCGCTTCTGCGGTTGAGGTTGGCGTTGACCGACCGGGCCCGGCGATGCACGCTGCGGGTTCGGTCGGTCATCTTCGTCCGTCTCGCGAACCCCATCGACTGCAGCTTCTTGGCGGTCCTCGCCATCTTGGCGACGCCCTTCGCGAGGAGTCCCGAGTCCGAGGGATAGGCGACGTTCGCCTCGACGACGGTGGAGTCGGCACGGACCTTGTTGGTCTTCAGCACCCTGGCCTCGAGCGCCTTGGCCAGGAGTGCATCGTTCAGCTCGCTGATCGCCTGGGTTCCACAACGGGTGGTGATCTTCATCAGCGTCGTCGGATGCGGCACTGTCACCCCGAGCGGGATCCTGCAGAAGCGTTGCCAGGAGATCGAGTCCGCAACCTCCCGGCAGAGCGGTTCGAAGCCGAGCTTGTAACGGAACTTCAAGAACATGAGCCGCAGATAGGTCTCGACCGGCACCGAGGGGCGACCGAAGATCGGGTGGAAGTGGCGACGATAAGGAGCGAAGAAGACTTCGTCGTCGAGCAGCCGATCGACTGCCTCGAGCTCGGCGGGAAGCCCCAGACACATCTCTGGCAGCAGCGCGTCCCAAAGGGTCGGCTGCGCGTTTAGCGTTCTCAACACGATGGCCTCGATCCGTACTAGTCCTACGGGTCGAGGCCATTATTCCAGCTACGAGCTCTAATCGCGAGTATCTCCAGCCGACTTTTTCAGGTCGAAGTAGCTAGGAGAACCTTTCCGCGACGACGCGCGCTCGCCAGGCCACCTGGCGGCCGGCCCGACCCGATGGCTTCGTCTCGACCACGGTCATCGCGGTTCGTCGGCGCGAGTTGGCGAGCTCGCGGCGACCGCGTCGAATCCTTCGCGTTGCGGTTACATGACGAAGAATCGGGCCGCGAGCAGTCGGTTACCGCGCGGCGGTCACGCATGTAACGAGCGGGCGAACCGCTCCGCGTGGCGCACGGCCATCGTCAGTCCGTGCGCGGTCGCCCGCGACCGGCCTAGGCTCAGCTGAAATGCAGTTACCACTCAGGCTTTAAGTGCCGGGGGATGTTCAGTCATAGTCAACTCAGGCAGTCTCAACTAGGGGGAGCGAATGCAAATCAAAGCCACGCGCTATCTGGCGCCGCTACTACTCGTGTCCGGATTGGCATCAACGGCAGTCGGCGTTGGGACGGCGGGCGCTACTGCGACCGCCCATAAGACGCCCGTCGTAACGGTCTCGTCGTTTACGCGGACCTTCTCGGCGATGGCGACGCTCAAGCCGCTGGTCACGTCCGGGAGCGGAAAGGTCGCCGTCATCCTTCCGGACACGGTGTCATCCGCTCGCTACACCGAGTTCGACGCGCCGTACCTCACGACCGCGCTCACGACAGCGGGCCTCACCAAGGCACAGATCATCGTGCAGAACGCGCAAGGCAGTGACTCGACCGAGTACACCGACGCCCAGTCGGACATCTCGAACGGTGCGAAGGTCCTCATCATGGACCCGCTCGACTCCGGAACCGGGGCGAAGATCGAGTCCTACGCGAAGTCGCATGGCGTTCCCGTCATCGACTACGACCGCATCACGCTCGGCGGTAGCCGGAAGTACTACGTGAGCTTCAACAACGTCCGGGTCGGTCAGCTGATCGGCAATGGATTCGTCACTTGTGTCACGAACTGGAAGGTCGCGAAGCCGAACGTGGTCGTGATGGCCGGCGCAGCGACCGACAACAACGCGACACTGTTCTCGCAGGGTTACAACGGCGTCCTTCAGTCCTACTTCAGCTCTGGTAAGTACGTGAAAGTCGCCACGCCTGCCGGTACCTGGACCCCGGATGTCGCCGAGACCGAGTTCCAGCAGGCCTACACGGCCCACAAGAACATCAACTCGGCGGTCGTACCGAACGATGAGAACGCGGCACCGATCATCACCTACTTGAAGTCGTTGCACATTCCCGCGAAGACGTTCCCGATCACGGGACAGGACGCCACACTGGCGGGCCTGCAGAACATCCTCTCCGGCTACCAGTGCGGCACGGTCTACAAGCCGATCTACCTCGAGGCACAGGCCGCCGCATCGCTGGCGGTCTACCTGCGGGCTGGGGTCGCGCCTCCCGCCGGTCTTGTGAACGGGTCGACGGCGGACGGCAAGACGAACGTACCTTCGGTCTTGTTGACGCCAGAGTGGGTCACCTCAGCGAACATGAACGCGACGATCATCGCTGACAAGTTCGTTCCGGCCTCCCTGCTCTGCGCGAAGACCTTCGCCTCACTCTGCAAGGCTGCGGGCATCAAGTCGTGAGCCAACTCGTTCGTCACTTCCACCCAACGGCGCGGTGACGACCGAACCACCAGCCGACGGTACCCGACCCGCGAGCGCGGGTCGGGTACCTGACGCGCCGTCGAATGGCGCTGCCAACGCCTTGCCGAATCCGGGCGAGGAGCTCCTCACTCTGCGCGGTGTCAACAAAAGCTTTGGCTCGGTTGACGTGCTGAAGGACGTCAATATCGACGTTCCAGCAGGGAAGGTGACCGCGCTCGTCGGCGACAACGGGGCCGGTAAGTCGACCCTGATCAAGACAATCTCGGGAATCTCCGAGCCCGACAACGGCGACATTCGCTGGAAGGGCCAGTCGGTCAACATCAAGAGCCCGAAGGACGCGACCGCGCTCGGTATCGCGACCGTCTACCAGGATCTCGCGCTCGCGGACAACCTCGACATCGTGCAGAACGTCTACCTCGGCCGCGAGCTGCGGAGCCACCATTTTCTCCTCGACGAGTCCGCGATGGAGATCGGCGCGCGTCACGCACTCGACGACCTTTCGGTTGTCACCGTGCATTCAGTTCGCCAGCTCGTCGGTTCGCTTTCGGGCGGCCAGCGCCAGGCCGTCGCGGTAGCAAAGGCCGTGATGGGGAACGCTCAGCTCGTCATCATGGACGAACCGACGGCGGCACTTGGCGTCTCCCAGACGCGGATCGTCCTCGACCTCATCGCTCGGCTGGCGAGTCGCGGTGTCGCGGTCCTCGTGATCAGCCACAACCT
>DATAXD010000064.1:0-13307 GCA_036266835.1 Galbitalea sp.
GTCGACGTCGTCTATCGCCGCGTCGACGATGAGTTTCTGGATCCCCTGCAATTCCGCGCCGACTCGATGCTCGGCAGCCCCGGTCTGCTGCTCGCGGCCCGGCTCGGCAACGTGACAATCGCGAATGCGGTCGGCAACGGGATCGCGGACGACAAGCTCGTGTACACCTACCTGCCCGCGCTCATTCGTTATTACCTGTCCGAGGAACCGATCATCCCGAACGTCGACACCTGGCGGCTCGAGGAACCGGGTGCGCTCGAGGAGGTCCTCGACCGACTCAACGAGCTCGTCGTGAAACCGGTCGACGGATCGGGCGGCAAGGGTCTGGTCATCGGGCCGGCGGCGAACAAGAAGGAGCTGGATGCGCTTCGTGCGCGGCTCATCGCCGATCCGCGAGGCTGGATCGCGCAGCCGGTGGTGCAGCTGTCGACGATCCCGACGCTGGTGGATGCGGGCATGCGGCCGCGACATGCCGACCTGCGACCCTTCGCGGTCAACGACGGCAAGGATGTCTGGGTGCTGCCCGGAGGACTCACCCGCGTCGCGCTTCCGGAGGGGGAACTCGTCGTGAACAGCTCGCAGGGCGGTGGTTCGAAAGACACCTGGGTCGTCGGGCAGGATCCGCTCGCGACTTCGCGCCGAAACGTGCAGGGCCTCGTCGCCGACCAGGCCGCACCGCCGACGAGTTCGATCTCCATCGTCGCCGGGGATCACCTGCAGGACCACTCTCCGCTGGAAACCCCGCAGAATGACCAGGAGCAGCAACAGCAGCAGCAGGCATCCGATGGTCGAGTAGCGCCCTCCCTTTCCGATGGTCGAGTAGCGCCCTCCGGAGGAGGACGCGTATCGAGACCGGGCCGAACGCGCGCCGGTGGTCTCGATACACGTGCGGCTGCGCCGCGCGCTACTCGACCAGCGAGAGACGGTACGCCATGCTGAGCCGCATCGCGGAGTCGCTGTTCTGGATCGGTCGCTACATCGAGCGATCGGATGGCACGGCGCGCATCCTCGACGTGCACCTGCAACTGCTGCTGGAAGACCCCTGGATCGAGGAGGACCTCGCCTGCCGCGCGCTGCTCAGTGTCATGGGCGCAGAGATGCCCGAAGACAGCGCGCTCACCCGCGCGGATGTGCTCGGCATCCTCGCCGTGGATCGCACGCAGCCCGCATCCATCGCGTACTCGCTCAACGCGGCTCGCGAGAACGCCCGCCGCGCCCGCGAGGTCATCTCGACCGAACTGTGGGAAGTGCTCAACACCACCCGCACCCGGATGCCGCGCAAGGTTTCCAGCGACAAGGTGCACGAGTTCTTCGGCTGGGTGCGTGAGCGCTCGGCGCTCGCCGTGGGAATCATCGAGTCGGCGACCAGCCGCGATGAAGCGTGGCTCTTCTTCACGCTGGGTCGCAGCATCGAGCGAGCGGACATGACGGCCCGACTTCTCGCAACGCGCTCGCTGACGGAAGCCAGCGGCCCGTCGTGGACGACGATCCTGCGGTCGGTCGGTGCCTACGAGGCGTACCTCCGCACCTACCGGGGTGTCCCGAGCGCGCAAAACGCCGCAGAGTTCCTGCTCCTGGATCGCCTGTTCCCGCGGAGTATCCTCTTCTCCGTGACCCGCGCGGAGCAGTGCATGCGCGAAATCGAACCGCGATCGGAACGCGTCGGGGTCAGCGATCACACGCTGCGGTTGCTCGGCCAGATCCGCAGTGAGCTCGAGTTCCGGCCGATCACCGAGATCCTCGAGGATCTCACCAGCCACATGGACAACGTGCAGCTCGCCACGAGCGCGGCCTCCGAGGCGATCCGCCAGCGTTACTTCCCGACGAACGCTGCGCCCAGCTGGGTGCGAGAGAACTCGTGAATCGGCTGCGCATCAAACACATGACGGGCTTCCACTACAAGGGACACGTCACGGCGTCGTACAACGAGGCGCGGATGCTGCCTGCGTCGTCGGACGGCCAGCTCGTGCTCTACTCCAACATCGACATTCTGCCGATTTCGAGCCAGCACTCCTACGTCGACTACTGGGGCACGAGGGTGTCCTCTTTCGAGATCCTCACCCCGCACAAAGAGCTGTCGCTTACCGCCACCAGTCTCGTCGAGGTGCGCCCGCGCGAGCATCCGGAGCACCGGCTCGCCTGGGAAGACCTGGCGGATGCCGCTGCCGCTGCAACCGAGTATGTCGAGCAGCTCGCGCAGACCCGTCGCACTGAGCCTCCGGAGGAGGTCGCCGCGCTCGCCGCCAGCATCCTCTCCGAGTCGGACAATCCGTGCGATGCTGCGCTGAAGATCTGCACCGCGATCGGCGAAAAGGTCGAGTACATGCAGGGCGTGACCGGCGTGCACACTACGGCGGCGGAGGCCTGGGCCGGACGCAGGGGCGTCTGCCAGGACATCGCGCACCTCGCGCTCGGTGCGCTTCGATCGGTGGGGATTCCCGCGCGCTACGTGTCGGGCTACCTGCATCCGAAACCGGATGCCGAGATCGGCGAAACGGTTGTCGGCGAGTCGCACGCCTGGGTCGAGTGGTTCTGCGGGTCGTGGCGAGGATTTGATCCAACCAACCTCATCGACATCGGCGATCGCCACGTCGTCGTCGGGCACGGGCGCGACTACAACGATGTCGCGCCCCTGCGTGGTGTCTACGCCGGTCCCTACAGCTCGTCCCTCTTCGTCACCGTAGAAATCACGCGCGAGGCCTGACCTCCGCCCGCAACGGGGTGGGGTGAGCTACTTCGCGGCGCCCTCCCTGGCCCGGAGGTCCTTGCGCAGGATCTTGCCCGCCGTCGACTTCGGGATTAGCTCGATGAACTCGACCCGACGAACCTTCTCGTGCGGCGCGACCTTGCCGGCGACGAAGTCCATGACCTCGACCTCGGTGAGTTCGTTATCGGCCTGCACGACCACGAACGCCTTGGGAATCTCCTGGCCGTCCCCGTCCAGTACCCCGATGACCGCGGCATCCGCGATCTTCGGATGCGTGAGCAGCACCGCTTCCAGCACCGCCGGTGCGACCTGGTAGCCCTTGTACTTGATCAGCTCCTTGAGCCGGTCGACGATCGTGTAGATGCCATTCGAGTCGACAGTTGCGATGTCTCCGGTGTGCAGCCAACCGTCCTTTGTGAGTGTCGCCTTGGTCGCCTCGTCGTTGCCGAGGTATCCCATCATTACGTTCGGGCCCTTGCACATGAGCTCGCCCGGCTCGCTGGTCCCCGACTTCGGCTGCGGGATCTCTTCGCCGGTCTCGGGATTCACGAGCTTCGACTCCATATTCGGCAGCACGAGTCCGATGGAGTTGAGCGAGATGTCGTTCCTTGACATCGGGATCACGTGGGACACCGGGCTCAACTCGGTCATGCCGTATCCCTGACGCACCATCGTGTTCAGCCGCTTCGCGACGCTGCCAGCGAGATTCGCGTCGAGCGGCGCCGCGCCCGAGAAGATCGACTTGACCGATGACAGGTCGTAGCTGTCGACCAGCGGATGCTTGGCCAGCGCCACCGCGATCGGCGGCGCGATGAACACCCAGGTGCACTTCTGATCCTGGATGATGCGCAGGAACTCCGGCAAGTCGAACCGCGGCATCGTCACCAGCGCCGACTTGGTCTTGAGTGCGAAGTTGAGCAGGACCGTCAATCCGTAGATGTGGTAGAACGGCAGCACCGCGAGCACTACTTCGCCGCCCTCGATGCCGATGGTCGCCATCGACTGCGCGACATTCGCGACCAGGTTGCGGTGCGTCAGCATGACGCCCTTCGGCCGCCCGGTCGTTCCCGACGAGTACGGCAGCACCGCGAGGTGGGTCGCCGGATCGAAGGACACCGCTGGAGCGGACTTCTGCTCCATGATCAGTTCCTTCAGCGACGGATGCCCGTCGACGCCATCCATCACGATGACGTGATCTGCGTCAAGCCCGACCTCCTTGGCGGCAATCTCGGCACCCGCCAGCAGCGGCGAGACGGTCACCAGCCAGGTCGCTCCCGCGTCCTTCAACTGGCCCGCGATCTCATCCGGCGTGTACAGGGAGTTGATCGTCGTGACGATCGCCCCGAGCCGAAGGAGGGCGTGGAACATGATCGCGAAGGCGGGAGCGTTCGGGCATAGCAGGCCCACCGTCGTCTCGGTGTTGACGCCCCGCGCAGCGAGCGCGCCAGCCACAGCATTGATCTGGCCAACCATTTCACCGAAGGATGTGGTGGCTCCGTTCGTGCCATCCACGAGCGCTGGCGCGGCGAGATCCTCTTTCGACAGCGACCCGAAGAGGTAGTCGTAGACGTTCTGGTTGGGGATCTCGATGTCGGCAAAAGTACTTCGGGTCATGGCGGCTATCTCCTTCGACAGACGGATGTGACGGGCGTTCCCGCGCTCGGTGCTTCGTGAAACCGAATCGCTTTGCACCATTCCACTACCTCAGGCGTGCATAAGCGAGGGTTATCCGCGCTGAATTGCAATCTCGGTGGTCGACAGATCCTCGGGCGTTGGCCGCTTTCGCCGGATCTGCGTCGCGTGGTCGTAACTGACGCTGAGTCCGAAGCGCGCGCCGGCGTTCCGGCGCACTCGCAGGTGATTGGCAAAGACCATCCACGCCAGAGCAACCCCGGCTGCGGCGAAGCCCGAGGCCGCGCCTACCGCAATCGCCCACCGCGGTCCCGCAATGTTTGCGATCCAGCCGACGAGCGGCGAGCCGAGCGGGGTGGTCCCGGCGAAAATCGCCATGTACAGCGCCATCACGCGACCCCGCATGTTCGGTGCGGTCGTGGTCTGCACGTAGGCATTCGCACTGGTGATCATCGTGAGCGCGGTCAGCCCCACGGCGATGAGGACTGCCCCAAAGGTCCAGTACGACGGCATCAGAGCTGATGCGATCATGGAGATCCCGAAGCCGAGCGAGGCCAGCCCAATGACGATGACGCGCGGCTTGTCGCGCCTGGCCGCCATGAGCGCGCCGAGCACCGATCCGATCGCCATGACGGACGACAGGATTCCGTATCCGTCAGCGCCGCGATGGAAGGCGAGCGCCATCGTCGAGTTGAAGATTGCGAAGTTCATGCCGAAAGTGCCAACCAGGAACAGCATCACGAGCACGACGATGATGTCGGGTCTCGAACCGACGTAGTGCCAGCCCTCGCGGATCTGACCACCCTTGCGCTGAGACTTCGCGTGGGTGTTGAGCTCGCCGACACGGATGATCGCGAGCGCCGCCAGCATCGCGCCGAAGCTCGCCGCGTTGCTGAGGAACACCCAGCCGGAGCCGACGGCCGCGATCATCAGCCCGGCGACCGCCGGACCAATCAGCCGGGCGCCGTTGAAGGAAGCCGAGTTGAGGGCCACAGCGTTCGGGATCGACTTCTCGGGAACCAGCTCGGACACGAACGTCTGCCGAATGGGTGCATCGATGGCCGAGACCGCGCCGAGGGCGAACGCGAAGGCGTAGACCTCCCACAGCGTGGCAACGTTCGCCAGCACGATGAAGCCGAGCCCCAGCCCGAGCACTCCCATCGCCAACTGGGTCGCGATGAGCATCCTGCGGCGGTTGACCCGATCGGCGATGAGTCCCGAGAGTGGCATAAGCAGGAGCACCGGGCCGAACTGCAACGCGAGGGTGATTCCGACCGCCGCGGCGTCGTGGTTCGTCAGTTTCGTCAGGACTATCCAGTCCTGGGCGGTGCGCTGCATCCACGTCCCGATATTGGAGATGAAGGCGCCGAAGAAGAAGATGCGGTAGTTGAAGATGCCGAGCGATCGGAAGGTACGAATCATGAGTCGGCGATTTCGCGAAAGATCACGGCCGACTCGTCGATGACGGCGCGCTGCTCCGGGGTGAGGCGTGCGAGTTGCTTCGTGAACCAGGCGTCCCGCTTGCGTTTGGTGTCGCTGATATAGGTTCGGCCGCTTTCGGAAAGGTCGAGGATGACCTTTCGCCCATCGTCTTCGTCGCCGACCCTCGTGACGAGTCCAGCGACGACGAGCGCGTTGACTGTGCGGTTCATGCTGGGCGGCGTCACCCGCTCGTGCTCGCTGAGCGAGCCGAGCGTCTGCGCACCGCTGTTGGCCAGGGCGAACAGCACGGATCGCTGGCCCTCCGTCACCGTCTCGTCGCTCTGCATAGAACGAATGCGTCGCGCGAGCCGTTGGATCGCCAGGCGGATCTCCTGGTCGTCGCTGCGCGGGCGCTCTCTGGTCGACATGATTACTTAGCATAGCAAATTAGCAAGGCTAACTATTCCCGCGCTCTGCTCTCCGACACCGGCCGCTGGTCGAGTACCGCCCGCCATAGGGGGCGCGTCTCGAGACCCCGAAGCAATACCATTGCCACAAGCAAGGAGGCGCATCGTGGCTACTGCAGGAGTGACGAAATCAGATCGCACTTTCGTCGACGCCAAGGGGGTGAAGATCCACTACTACACCTGGGCGGCGCCGAAGCCGAAAGCGGTGGTGCAGATCGCCCACGGGCTCGGCGAATACGCGGGCCGCTATGAGCGCCTCGCCCAGGCCCTCGTTGCCGCAGGCTATTCCGTCTACGCCGACGATCATCGAGGACACGGTCGCACCGGAGTCGAACAGCACCTCGGACAGATGAAACACATGGGCAAGCTGGGCCCGGGCGGACTCCGCGCCACGATCGAGGAGGTTCGCCAGCTCACTGGCATCGCGCGCAAGGAGAACCCGGGCCTGCCGCTCGCCATCCTCGGCCACAGCTGGGGGTCGCTCATGGTGCAGAGCATCCTCAACCACCACGCGGGCGACTACGACGCCGCTGTCCTCACGGGCACCGCGTACCGCCAGCCGGGGAGCATGAACGCCGGCCAGCTCAACGCGAAGCACAAGCATCTCGGCAACACCGGTTACGAGTGGCTGAGCCGGGATCCAGCAGTGTCGCAGGCGTTTCTGGATGACCCGCTGACCTTTTACGCAGATGTCCTGAAACTGTTCGGGCTGGCCGACGGCCTGCGGCTGTTCGGCGTTCCGACGAAGCACATCGAGAAGGACATCCCGCTGCTGATCGCGATCGGCAGCGAGGATCCGCTCGGTGGCGAAAAAAGCGTTCACCTGCTCGCCGAGAAGTACATCTCGCGGTCGAAGCTCACGGATGTCGAGGTCGTCATCTACGACGGTGCCCGTCACGAGATCTTCAACGAAACCAACAAGGAAGAGGTCACCACCGACCTCGTCGCCTGGCTCGACTCGAGGCTCGGAAAGTCGGGCGGGACGAAGGCCGCGGTCTAGATTGCCCCTGTCGCGGGCTTCTACATTCTGCTAGCGTCCGGTCGGCACCGAGCTGTCCGGGGTGGACTACGACACCACCACGGGTGCGGTGGGTGAAGAGGATTGGTCGTTCGCCTCCGGCAACGCCCTCTCGGATGTGGACACGTTCTCGCAGGCGGGGCAGGTGGTGGAGGATTACCTCGCCAACGGTTCAACCCATTACACCCGCACCTATAGTTACGACGCGGGTGGGCGCATCACGAAGGCGAACCTGCACGACGACACCCTGATTTACTCGTATGCGGCCTCGGGTGGGTGTGGGGCGGATGCTGCGGCGGGTGAGGATGGGAACAGGACCTCCTTCACCCAAACCGCGACCTCCTCATCCCCGGAGTACCCGCTGACCTCCACAATGGGGTACTGCTACGACAACGCGGACCGGCTCACCTCGGACACGGTGTCCGGGACCGGGACCGCGGTGCCGGGTCCGGGGGAGTTGTTGTCCACCAACTTGGGCACCTCGAATTTGGTCTATGACGCGGCGGGGGATATCACCACATTGGGCGATGAGGTGTTGACCTACGACCAGGAGGGTCGGCACCTGACCACCACGACCGGGTCCACCGAGGTGGCCTACACCCGGGATGCTACCGACAGCATCACCGGGATGACCACGACCGTGTCGGGCACCCCGGCCACCGTGAAGTACACGGGTGGGGGTGGGATCCAGTTCACCCTCAACAGTGCGGGGGTGTTCCAGGAAGCGGACCTGTCGTTGCCGGGCGGGGTGAGCGTCTCCATCCAAACCACCGGGTCAAGCCCCACGGAGGTGTGGTCCTATCCGGACCTGCACGGGGATGACACCGTCACCGCCACCCAGGCTGGTGCCCGCAGTACCGCGTTTGAGTACTATGACCCGTTCGGGGATCCGATGGACCTGTCCACGGATTTGGTGGGCACCAGCATGGGCAACGCCGCGGTTCCGAACGACACGACGACTGGTGGGGCGTCGTATGGGTGGGAGGGCTCCCGCGGTAAGCAGTACCAACACAGCGGGGATATCGCCACGATCGAGAGGGGGGCACGGCAATACGTCCCGATCCTGGGCAGGTTCCTCTCCGTCGACACCGTCCCGGGCGGTAACAGTAACAACTACAACTACCCCAACGACCCCATCAACAGCAACGACATCAGCGGGCGGATGTTGCTCGTTGACGGCGTGAACGCAGCGCCCCAGGTTATCAAGCGCATTCAAAACCTGGTCCACCGAGCGATGAACAGACTTGGCGGTTATCGAATACACGAAGGCAATAGCGGCGGCCCCCATCCATTCTGGGGCCCTCTTGTAGAGGCGTTTGTTGGGTCGATATTCCTGTCTGATGGTGGTCAGAACTTCGCCAAAGGAGTCGGCGCACTTATCGCTGCTCCTGAGACCGCGGGACTCTCCACGCCGGTAGCTGTTGTCTATATTGTCGTAGGGGTGACCGAACTGGCACTTGGAGGTGCTGGGATTATTGACGCAATTACGCGATGGACGAGTGACAAACCCCTTATCCCCGCACTAGACCCGGTCTTTGAATGGTGAGAGGGGTTTACCGATGAAGCACGCACGACTCGCGTACGTGTACTTTGCCGTTGCGGTGTCCACGTCGCTAGTTGGCGTTGTGTTGCTTGCAGTCGGCATTTTCACGCGGGGGACGCTAGCCAACGTGTTCGTTGTGATCGCCATCGCCCTTATCGCGGCGAACGCCGTGGCACTCCGCATTTACGGAGCGGTGTCTCGACCCAAAGGCAATCGCCGAACTTCTCGGCCGAATGATTCGAAAGGCTCGGAGGACAGCTAAGGGTTTCGGTTGCTCGCTCGCAAGTCGCGGCTCCGGTCGTTGTGGTTAGGACGGCGTTTGAGTGCGATCGCGGTCGACCGGTTGGGAACGCGAAGGTCGCGTCCCGTGGATTGACAAGGACGGGACTGCTGAGGGTTTCGGTTACTCGTTGAGCTGTGGCGATCATGGTCGGCGCCGTCCTGAACGACAACCGAATACTCCTGAGGGAGTATTTGATCGCCGCGACGCAGACGACACCGCGTCCTTCGCGAAAATGTCGATCGCGAGGAAAACAAGGCCAGTTAGCGAAGTGAAAACCCCCACAGATAAGTACAAAGTACGCGACGCGTACGTGCCGCATGGTCGCACTGATCTTCCCCCGGTTTTCCGGACGGGTTGATGTGGGTGTCAGGCCGCGATTTGGGTGGCTGACTTGTTGATCTTCTCGTATTCGGCTGGCGAGCGGTAGTCGAGGGCTGAGTGGCGGCGTCTCGGGTTGTACCAGCCCTCGATCCAGGAGAACATCGCTGTCGCGAGTTCCTGCCTGGTGGCCCAGGTTTTGGTGTCGAGGAGTTCGAATTGCATGCCTGACCAGAACGATTCCATCATCGCGTTGTCGTAGCAGTCACCGATGGTGCCCATGGAAGCCAGCAGTCCGGCTTCGTGGACGCGGGAGGTGAACGCCCAGGAGGTGAACTGCCTGCCGTGGTCGGAGTGCATGATCGCCCCGCGAACCCCGAGCCGACGCCAATTGGCCATTTGCAGGGCGTCGACGACGAGGTCGGCGGTCATCCGGGACGAGATCGACCAGCCGATCGCGAGACGACTGAACGCGTCGAGAACGACGGCGCAATAGACCTTGCCCTGCCGGGTGTGATGTTCGGTGATGTCGGTGAACCACAACTGGTTCGGCTTCGCAGCACGAAAGTTGCGGTTCACCCGGTCCTCCGCAGTCGCCACGTTGGCTTTGCCCCATTTCTTCTTCCGCTTCATGCTGCCAACCCACTGGTTAGCCCGCATGATTCGCTCGACCCGTTTCCGGCCGATCCGGAACCCATTAGCCATCGTCAGCTCAGCATGCATCCTGGGCGACCCATACGTGTTAAAGAACGCCCCCTCCTCGCAGCGCAGAGCCTCGATCGCCTGGGCGATGCGGTCGTCTTCGCGTTGCCGGCCAGAGGGCTGCCGGCCGCTGAAGCCATAGAACCCGGACTTGGAGACTTTCAGCAGCCGACAGACCGTCGCGACTGGGAACCGTTTCGGGTCCTCGGCCGACAGCTCCTCGATCAGTCGGAAAGCTGTTTTGGGAGAACGTTCTCCTTGGCGAAATACGCGGCCGCGCGTTTCAGGATCTCGTTCTCCATCTCGAGCCGACGCACATCGCGCCGCAACCGAACCAGCTCCTGGTGGTCATCGGTCGTGGTCCCGGGCCTCTCACCCGAATCCACGCGCGCCCGCGAAACCCAACGCTGCAGACCCGTCGAGGAAACCCCGAGCTCCCTCGCGATCTGCACCAACGGGCGGCCGCTCGTTCGAACTAACTCGATCGCACGCTCACGAAACTCCGGCGGATATCCATTCCTTGGCATGAGGACTCCTTCTCCTCGGGCAATAACCCGATGATAAGTGTCCGCAAAACCGGGGGAAGATCAAATGCTTGTTGATCCGAGACGAGATAAGGAGGCCTGTGTGCATGTGGCTATGTTGAAGCGGTCCGCAACCGTCGTACGTTACGTCGCCGGGTTTGCTGTGGTTGTCGCGTTAGCAGGCTGCACGGCGATGACGAATGTCCCGAGACCGACGGCGACCGCAACTGGTTCGGCAACGACCCGTGCGCTAACCGCTGACACGCCATTCGATAAGTGGGATGCCTGTCTGGCGTGCACGAACTGGGTGTTGGGTGACGCTCTCGCGAGTGGCACGTCAGACCCACAGTTCGTCGACTTCGCTCACGCGTACATAGTGAAACGAACGGATGGTCTGTTTTATGTGTACGTCGACTACACCGATGACAACCCGAAGGCCGCGATGCACCTCGGCGCTGCCCAGTGCATTCTCGGAGGCACTCTCGGTTCGCCTGACTACGGGGGTTGGGGGTCCATTGCGCGGCTGCCAGTTGCCCAGCGCGACCCGAACCAGGCGATCCAGTGACCAGATCTCAAGTAAGCGATCCGCTAGTTATATTCGAGAATTATGCGTCGTAGCCGAAGCTGGCTGGCGCGTCGATGTAGCGGGCACGGGCCGCTTGACGTTGGATACGGTGGCGCATGCCCCGCGGGTGCGCCCCGTTGTTGGCGTCGAATGTGGTGTCTGTCGCGCGTCAGCGTCGATCGCGCGCTGCCGGCGGCCTGGGAGATCGTGACGCCCGCGCAGGTCATCCAAGGAGTATCTGAACGGTTCTTCGACGGCGTCGACGACGCAGTCAGGGACGGTGAACCTGCTGGGTCGGTCGGTGTCGTCGACGGATGTGTGGGGCACGGTGACTGAGAACTCATACGATGTGGTCGGGCGGTTGACTGGTTCGGTGGTGACGCCGCCGGCGGGTTCCGCGGTCTCGTTGGGGTACTCGTACAATCTGGATGGCGAGCAGACCGTTGAGCAGTTGAACGGTCACGATATTGCTGATGGTAGTTACAGTTCGACCACGGGCCGGCTGTCTGGGATTACCTACCCGTCTGCGTCGGGTGCTGCCGGTAATGGCACGTCTGACCTGCCCTATGGAATTGGGCCCGCTTGATTCTCACGTAGACGCTCCAGACGGCCTGGGTCCGGGGACGGAGCCGATCGACCACGTCGATCGAACCTGCGAACGAACAGCGCAGAGATGGGCCCTCGATGCGCGGGACTCCAGTCATCGGCGGGTGGGTTGCTTTGACACCGCGGGCAATTTCACCGCGCGCCGTCAGGCAGCGAACCGGGGACTGTCCAACACGTCGATCGTGCGTAATCCCAATTGCACACAAAGCGCAGAGGCGAGGCTTGTGGCAGTGCGGTTCGAGTTCGGGCTCGTCACGCACGGGTTTCCGGTCACTCGCGTCCTAACTCTGCGCGCAACATTACGCTGGGACGATGCACGGCGAATTCAAGGTTCCCGGCGGCAAGCTCGTCGTCGTCGATCTCGATGTCATTGATGGTCTGATCCGCAATTTCCGGCTGGCGGGCGACTTCTTTCTCGAGCCGGACTCGGCCCTCGAAGCCATCAACGCGGCGATTGATGGCCTGCCCGCGGAGTCGGATGCCAAACGGCTGGCGGATGCCGTCCAGTCCGCGCTCCCGCCGGATGCCGTGCTCCTCGGCTTCACCGCGGAGTCGGTCGCCGCGACAATCCGTCGCGCACTCGCCGAGGCGACAAGCTTCACCGATTACGAGTGGGAGATCATCCGCGCGGACGCCGAGAGCCCGCAGATGCACCTCGCGCTCGACCAGGTTCTCGCCGAGGAGGTTGGCGCTGGGACGCGTCGTCCGACCCTCAGGATCTGGGAGTGGGAGAAGTCAGCCGTGGTAATCGGCAGCTTCCAGTCGGTGCGCAACGAGGTCGACCTCGACAACGCCGAGAAGTACGGGATCGAGATCGTGCGGCGGATCAGCGGCGGCGGCGCGATGTTCATCGAGGCGGGCTCGGCCATCACGTACTCGATCTACGCGCCGTCGGAACTGGTTCAGGGGATGAGCTTTGCCGACTCGTACGCGTTCCTCGACGAGTGGGTGATTGTCGCGCTCAAGTCACTCGGAATCGACGCCTACTACCAGCCGCTCAACGACATCACGAGCCCCAAGGGCAAGATCGGCGGAGCCGCCCAGAAGCGTCTCGGCACGGGCGCCGTGCTGCACCACGTCACCATGAGTTACGACATGGACGGCGACAAGATGGTCGAGGTCCTGCGCATCGGCCGCGAGAAGATGAGCGACAAGGGAACCAAGAGCGCGAACAAGCGCGTCGATCCGCTCCGCAGCCAGACCGGGTTGTCCCGAGAAGAGATCATCGACCGGATGCTCGAGACCTTCAAGGGTCTCTATGGCGGAACACCCAGCGACGTCACGGCGGATGAGCGCGCCAAAGCCGAGCAGCTGGTCACCGAAAAGTTCGACACCCACGACTGGATCTACCGCGTGCCGTAGTCGCGAGCGAGTTCCCTCAATTGCTCGGGCCGCTGGTACCCCAGCCCATCGCTAGCGAACAGCGCCAGATAGGTAGCGGAAGGAACACCCGAACTCACGACAAGCCAACGTGGCGGTTTGCCCTCGATTGTTTCTATCGTGGAATCGGCCCGCGGGAT